>JAJEIA010000056.1 GCA_022823505.1 Dehalococcoidia bacterium | reverse complement strand
TTTTCGCCGCCGCCCAGGCGGCTGGCGCGTTCGGCGTTTTCCTGTCCGGGAGTGGGAGCACGATTTTGGCCTTCGCCCGCGATCGAGCCATGACGGTCGCCTACGAAATGTTCGACGCTGCCCGGTTGGCCGGCGTCGATGGGCGAGTTGAAGTGACCCAGCCCACGGTTCTCGGGGCACACGTCGTTGCGGCGAGCGAGGGCGAGTAGCAGAAACACGCGTCAACCCTGGCGTCCACACGAGCGGCGGTCGCACCCCCCAGCCCCTCACTTAACCGAGCGAATCTGATGTCCCTTTACGTGCATAAATACGGCGGCAGTTCGGTTGCCGACGCCGAAAAGATTGTGAACGTGGCGCGACGTATCGCCAACGTGCATGACGACGGCCACCAGATCGTTACGGTGGTTTCGGCGATGGGAGACACCACCGACGAGTTGATCGATTTGGCGCGTACCGTTTCCAGCGAGCCCGATCCCCGGGAGCTCGATTTTCTGTTGTCCACAGGCGAGTTGGTGTCAATCACGCTGCTGTCGATGGCGCTGCGCAGCCTGGGATACGACGCCATCAGCCTCAGCGGGCCCCAGGCGGGTATACGGACCGACAACTCCTACGGGCGGGCGCGCATCAGCCAGGTCGACCCTGACCGGGTGCGACGGGAGCTGGATGCCGGCCGCCTGGTCATCGTGGCCGGGTTTCAGGGTCTGACGCCCGACGACGACATTACCACCCTGGGCCGGGGTGGATCCGACACCACGGCGGTGGCGCTGGCCGCCGCGCTGCGAGCGGACCGGTGCGACATCTACACAGACGTTGAGGGTATCTATACCGCCGACCCGCGGGTGGTTGGCAAGGCGGCGAAGATGCCCGAGGTGGGCTACGAGGAGATGCTGGAACTGGCTGCCGCGGGTGCGAAGATGCACCCGAGGTCAATCGAACTGGGCGCGGTCTATAATGTCCCCATCTACGTGGCGTCGAGCTTCGTCGACGCCCCCGGGACCCTGATACATCAAGCATCGGACGAGAGGCAGATGGAAGACCGGATCAAGGTTACTGGCATCGCGTACCAGACCAACGTGGCAAAGGTCACGGTTTGCGGAGTGGCCGACAAGCCGGGGGTGGCTGCGGCGCTATTCGAGCCGTTGTCCGCGGCCGGGATCAACGTGGATACCATAGTGCAGAACACCAGCGCCGACCGCACCACGACCGACATAAGCTTCACCGTGACCACCGACGACCTGCCCCACGCCCTGCGGGTCATGGCTCCGCTGGAAACGTCCCTTGGCACCGGGCAGGTGATCAGCGACCCGACACTGGCGTCGGTGAGCGTGGTCGGTTCGGGGATGCAAAACACTCCGGGTTACGCCTCTCGCATGTTTCGAATCCTGGCCGACGGCCGGATCAACATCGACATGATCACCACGTCGGAAATCCGGATCTCATGCATCATTGGCCGTGACCAGGTCCAGGAAGCCGTCCGCTTGCTGCACCAGGGCTTTGAACTGGACGAGTCCGATTAGACGCTCCCTGGCCGGACGGTGATGTCCGCTCGCTACCTGTCCGTCGTTATTCCGGCGTACAACGAGGAGCGCCGTCTTCCCGAGACGCTTGAAACCGTTCGCGACTACCTCGCCACGCAGGCGTACGCGTGGGAAATCATAGTCGCTGACGACGGGAGTACCGATGCTACGGCGGAGGTCGTCGGCAGGACGGCGCGGGACGACGAGCGCATCAGGCTCCTTTCGCTGCCGCATCGTGGCAAGGGATGGGCGGTCAAAAACGGCATGCTTGCGGCTCGTGGCGAATACCGTTTTCTGTGCGATGCCGACCTGTCCATGCCCATAACCCTGTTGGAGCGCCTGTTGCCGGCGGGTGACGCGTCCGCGGAGATAGTCATCGGGTCGCGGGAGGCGCCGGGCGCGCGACGTATCGGCGAACCCCGGCGACGCTGGCTCATGGGCCGAGTGTTCAACGCGATGACCCGGCTGCTGGCCACGCCGGGCATCGCTGATACCCAGTGCGGATTCAAGGTGTTCCACGCCACCGCCGCCGAAGCTCTCTTCGCATTGCAGACGCTGGACGGCTTTGCGTTCGATGCCGAGATCCTGTTTCTCGCGCGCCGCCGTGGGTTCAGGATTGTTGAGGTGGGGATTGACTGGCACTACCGGGCCGAGAGCAAAGTCCGACCAATCCGTGACGGCTGGCGCACCTTGCGAGACCTCGTCATCGTGCGGTACCGGTCACTCGTCGGGCGCTACGAGCTTTGAAACTGGGACTTGCGAACTCCGCCTATGGCAGGCCCAATCCCGGAGGCAACAAATCGCCGAAACCGGCAGTCCCAATAGATTGAACATACGCCGTCGGTGGGTGTAATCGTATATTGAAACCTCGTCAATTGTCTGGGAGCGGTAGTCGATCGGTGGTGGAGGTCAATAATGGTTAATAACGTGCCTAGCTCGCAACGCAGAGTGTCGGTCGCCGATACAACGGACAGCCGCGCCAAGGCCCAACTGGGCAAGGAAGCCATTCGGTGCGCGCTGAACGGCGAATGGGAACTGGCCGTCGCGGCAAACCGGCAGATCCTGGACATCTGCCCCACCAACTGCGAAGCGTCAAATCGACTGGCCAAGGCGCTGATGGAACTGGGGGACTATTCCGGGGCTCGCCGCACCCTCGAGGAGCTCCGGTTGCACGCTCCGGCCAATGTGATCGCGCGCAAAAACCTCGCCCGGCTGGATCAACTGCAAAGTCAGTCCGGCCAGGTTAGATCACAGCCTGCGGTGACCGGCAAGTCTCCGGGGATGTTCATAGCAGAAAGCGGCAAATCGTGCACCACCATCCTGTGCCGTCAGGCGGTGGCGTCGGATAGCGTGACCGTGAGCGCGGGTGACGTGGTGCTGCTGAACGCGCGGAATGACGGGATAGCCGTCAACACCCTGGACGGCCGGAATTTGGGCACCCTGCCCCGTCGGCTGGGACGCCGGGTGAACAAATTGATGGCCGGCGGGAACCGGTACGAGGCAGCCGTGGTCGGCTTCGAAGCGGAAGGGTTGTCGGTCATACTGCGGGAAACGGAGCAGGCGCCGGCACTGCGCCACGTGGTGTCATTTCCGGCCCAGGCCAGCGGAACGGACAGGACTGACGCGACGCCAGCGTTCGATGACCTCCTGCCACCGACCAGTGACGATTCGGATCAGCCCGCGGGCGACGGAACCGACTCGGAGGACTCCCTGGACCCGTCGGAATCCGCGGCGATGGAAATGCCCGACGATGCCGCGGTCGAGTCAGTCGGGATTGACGAGGTCCCAACCCTGGACACCGACGACGACACGGACGGCTGGTCTCCCGTTACCACACATTCCGACGATGACGATGAATGGGACTAGCCGGTCAATAGTGGCGCCCGGAGGCGATCAGTCCTGACCGGCGCCTCTGGCACGGGCGTCCAGGCTCACCGCCAATCTGGACCGGAACGGGCGCACACGGTTGTCCTGATGCGGGACGCCCATGGGCACCACGAACACCGCTTCCTGCCCCGTGGCGTGAGGACCGAAAAACTCGACGACGGCATCGTCGAAAAAGGTGAGCCCCGTGGCTCCCAATCCCAGCGCGTGCGTGGCGAGATAGATGCGACCGCCAATGATGCCCGCCACCGTCTGCGCCATGCGATAGCCCCGCGTCCCGAATTCGCGCTCGATCAACGGCAGGTCGGCAGTTATGAACGCCACGGCCGCCGCGTCCGCCGGGAGCGCTTGCTCAAAGCCCAGGTGGCCGGCGGTTTCCCGGAAGTCGCCCGCCTTCAGCAACCGCAGCCCGTTGTAGAAACGGTTGTAGTAGTAGGCTCCGGGGGCAAGGCCATCGACCGCGTTGACGATCAGGTAGATGCTCAGATAGGGGGAAAGCCCGTTCGCCAGGTGTGGGGCGTTAATCGGGTTGCCGGCGGCTTCAACAATGGACCGGAAATCCTCCCATTGGATGGGTTCGGTGGCAAACCGGCGGGTCGAGCCGCGGGAGCGAATGCACTCACCCAGCGATTGCGCCGGCCGGGACGCCAGGTCCAGGTCCCCGTCAAAGCTTCCATCGGGGCCCGCGCGCAGCGGCCGAAACCCCTCGCCGGTGCCGTCCAGTTCGTCTTTGTCGCTACTGCGTCCAGCGTCGCTTGGGGCGTTCCACGCCGCCACGTCATCGCCGGTCTGCAGCCAGGAAGCCAGGTGGACCCGGCGAGATAGCGGGTACTCCAGGGCCCCGGCCGCGAGTTCGTTGCTCTCCTGGGGCAGCATCCCCGGAACGTCGCCGGAGCCGGAGTTCAGCGTGCCGTCGGGGTTGCCAAGGGTGGCCACCAGAGAAGGCGCCTCTTCGATCCCATCGATCCCGAAGAAACCGGTCAGCGATCGGTCGACGAAGCCAAATTTCAGGCCCACCTGGGTACCGGCGGCGTTGCCGGCCGCCGCGAGATTTGCGGCTATCGTGCCCAGGTCCCAGTAGCAGTACCGGTAGCCTCTTTCACGGTATTTCCAGGCGCTGCGCCAGAACACCGTGGTGAATACCAGCGTCGCCGGGTAGGCGGCGTGGTCTTGGGCGGCGGCGGCAACCCAGCGTCGCAAGTCGCCGTTTCGCAAACGCGCCAGGGTAAAATCCAACGGATTGAAATGGTAGACGCCGGCGCGCAGCCCCTCCAGGTCGCCGCAAACCACGTATACCTCCGTGGGATACAGCGCCCCGGCGGAGGCGGCAGCCCGGTAATGGACCTCGCCGTCCCGTAGCGTCCGGCGGCGGATCACCGCTGCGGCGTGGTAAAGCAGCTCGGCCAGGGTCTCCGAGGTCACGGCGCTGCCCCTACCGGCGTCCTGATCGCCGCCGCGAATGGCCTGTAACGTGGACATCTCGAGGTTGGATGTTCCTCCCACGTCCGGCAATGGGATTGCGCGCAGCCCGGGGTAGATCTTGTACAGGGGCGGCTTGTTGCTCAGGTTGATGTACTGGAGCTTGGTCGCGTCGTTGAACTCGCGGGCGACGGAGGCGTCGCCCGTCATCTGGTTGGTAACCATGTTGTTGGTCCTCGCGTTGCGATACGGCGGGTCAAGCCGAACGTGACCGGTAGATTTCGACTGCCGCGGATTCGATCACCGAACCCTTGATCGGCGGACGTGGCTTTTGAACTCGGACGCGCACCCCGTTCACCTGCGGATTACGGTCCAGCACGCGGGCAGCTATGGCGCCGGCGGCTGCTTCCAGCAGATTCCGGGGTTCGCCTTCCATGACCTCTTTGACCGCCCGATAGAGTTGGGTGTAGCTGACCGTGTCTTCCAACCGGTCCGAGGCGGCGGGTATGCTGAGCTCCAGTTCCGCTTCCAGATCCACGATGAAGTGCTGGCCCAGGCTCCGTTCCTCCGGGTTCACTCCGTGGAAGCCGTAGAACTGGAGGCCGGTCAGGATGATGCGATCGGACGACATTCGGGAGGCGGGCAACAGTGTAGCGAGACCACGGAACGGCGTTGGGTCGTCCTGCAGATCAGTTGGGGATCACCCGACGCCCAGTAAAGGACTGGGACGACCTGGAACCGGGAACTCAGTTAGCCGGGCTGTAGCCATCACGCGTTGGTCTGGGCTTCGATGGCCGCAGCTTGAGCCAGCAGGTTCTGCGCTCGCTTGACGACCGGCACGTCGACCATGCGTCCGTCGATAGACAGCGAACCCCGGCCGGCGGCTTCCGCTTCGTCCCATGCCGCCACCACGCGCTGGGCGTAGGCCACATCTTCGGGGTTGGGGGAGAAGGTCTCATTGATCACGTCGATCTGGGCCGGATGGATCGCGAATTTACCGGTGTAGCCCATCCGCCGGGCGGCGCTGGCATCGGCCTTCAGTCCTTCGGGATCGCGGAATCCGACGAAGGGCCCATCCAGCCCGGCAACCCCGGCGGCGCGGGCGGCGACACCCACGGAGGACCGAGCGAAATAACACTCCTCGCCGAAATCGGTGCGGGTCACACCCATGTCGTTGGTGTAGTCCTCGGCTCCGAAGGCGAGGCCCACGATCCTCTGGGATGCTCGCGCCATCTCGTAAACGTGGACGATGGCCATGGCGGTTTCGATCCAGGGGATCACCTTGATGCTGCCGGAGTCCATGCCTGCTTTCGCTTCCAGGGGAGCCAGCAGCCGGTCGACTTGCTGCAAATCCCAAGCGGTGTTTCCTTTGCCGATGCTGACACCCGCGAGATCCGGCGACACCACCGCGGATAATTCCCCGGCGGCCAGCCCGGTGTCCAACGCGTTCACCCTCACCATCACCCGCTTGCCGGCCTCTGCCAGGCGAGGGACCCATTCGGTGGCAAGATCGCACGCCGCGGCCTTCTCGCCGGGCGGCACCGAGTCCTCCAGGTCCACCATGATGATGTCGGCGCCAAACCCCAATGCCCTCTCCAGCATGTTGGATCGGTTGCCGGGCACGAAGACGAGACTGCGGAGCAACTGCACGGTAGTAAACCTCTTCGATAGTTCGATACGTAGTCGGCAGGCACAGGCCCGGAAATGGGGACTGGCGCGGAAGGGCAGTACCGCTGCTTATCCAATCAATTTCAGGCGGATCAAAAGTCGCCCCACGAGTAGCCGGATTTGACGTCAACCTTGAGCGTGACGTCAAGGTCCATAGCCGCCGGCATTTCGTCCAACACCAGCTCGGTCATCACGTCCATTTCGTCGTCCGGCACTTCGAACACCAGCTCGTCGTGCACCTGCAGGATCATGCTGGAGCGCATCTGCTCGTTGATCATTCGGGCGCGCACGTTGATCATGGCAATCTTCATGATGTCGGCCGCCGTTCCCTGGATCGGCATGTTGATCGCCATTCGCTCCGCCGCGGCCCGGGTGTTGTGACTGGTGGATTGGATGTCCGGCAAATACCGGCGGCGGCCCAGCAGGGTCTCCGCGTACATCACGTTCCGGGTCCGTTCCTTCACCGATTCCAGGTACCCGTTGATGCCGGGGTAGCGCGACAGGTAGGTCTCGATGAAATGCCGCCCTTCTTCGCGGCTGAATCCCGTCTGTTGCGAAATGCCAAACGGGCCGAGGCCGTAGATCACCCCGAAATTGAGGACCTTGGCAATCCGGCGCTGTTCGCCGTCCACATCGTTGATCGGCACGTTGAACATCTGGCTCGCTGTCGCGGCGTGGATGTCTTCTCCCCGGCGGAAGGCTTCCAACAACGACGGGTCCTGAGACATGTGGGCCAAGACCCGCAGCTCGATCTGCGAGTAGTCGGCAGATAGCAGCTGGCAGCCAGAGTCAGCCACGAAGGCGCGGCGCACCTGGCGGCCCAATTCGGTCCGCACCGGTATGTTTTGGAGGTTCGGGTCGCTGCTGCTGACCCGGCCCGTGGCCGAACCGGTCTGGTGATACGAGGTGTGGATCCGCCCCGTGCCTGAATTGACCATTTCGGGAAGGGCGTCGACGTAGGTGGACTTCAGCTTGGAAACCTGGCGGTAATCGAGAATCTTGTCCACGGCCGGGTGCAGTCCCTTCAATGCTTCCAGCGCGTTGGCGTCGGTGGAAAACCCGGACCGGGTTCGCCGCGATTTGGGCAAACCCAGCTCTCCAAACAGGAGATCGCTGAGCTGTTTCGGGGAGTTGATGTTGACGCTGTGCCCGATGGATTCGAAGAGTTCGGCCTGAATCTGCTCGAGCTGTTCGTGCAGGTCGCGCGACATCTCGTGCAGTATCCCGGCGTCCAGTCGCACCCCCGCCCGCTGCATTTCGACCAGTACCGGAACCAGCGGGAGTTCCACGTCGGCGAAGAGATCGTCCAACCCCTGGGTCTCCAGGGGAGGTTCGAAATGCCGGCGCAGGCGCAACGTACAATCCGCATCGGCCGCGGCATACGGTGCTCCGTCGCCGATCTCGACCTCGTTGAAGGTTTTCTGCCGGGCCCCCTTGCCAATCAGGTCGGTTATTTCGGTCATTTCCCGGCCCAGGATCGACAGGGCGAGCGGCTTCAACCCCAACCGGTTGTTGCCCAGCAGGTGGGCGGCGATCATGGTGTCGTGGTCCACCACGTGGTAGGGGTCAACCCCGTAGTTGCTAAGCAGGGTCAGATCGTAGTTGGCGTTATGCGCGGATCGCTTGAGGCCGTCGGCGGTGAACAGTGGTCGCACCGCCGCCAAAACTTCGTCCAGCGGCAACTGCTGCCCGGATTGGTGACCCACCGGCACGTACCAGGCCACGCCGCCGTCGACCGCGAAGCTCAGGCCAGCCAACTCGGCCGACATCGGGTCGGTGCCGCTGGCTTCGGTGTCGAAAGCGAAGGAACCGGCCTCATGGATGGCGGCGATCATCGCGTCGAGGCCCTGACGCGTGTCGACGATGCGGTAATCGCAGTCGGCTGGCTGCTCCGTTTCCGCGGCGGCCGGGGGTCGACCGGCGTTTTCCGACGCGGTGGCCCACGGGGCGTCCGGCGAGGGAACGCGCCCGACGATGCTGTGGAATTCCAGCGCGGTCATCAGGGCGACCACGCCAGCACGGTCGTAGTCGCCGAACCGGCAGGCTTCGAGATCCAGGTTGGTCGGCGCGTCGCAATTTATGGTCGTCAAAAAGCGGTACTCGAAAGCTTCTTCCCGGTTCGCCGCCAGATTATTTTGCACGCGCTTTTGGGTGATCTCTTCGAGGTGTTCGTAAATGCCTTCGAGAGTGCTGAAATTGCTCAGGAGGGTGGTGGCCGTTTTGTCCCCAACACCGGGCACGCCGGGGATATTGTCGGATTTGTCACCGACCAGGGCTTTGTAGTCCGGTTGCTGTTCCGCGGTCAACCCGCCGTACCTGGCAGCCAGTTCCTCTTCATCGACGATGCGACGATCCCGCTCGCTACTCGCCAGGTCAACGCGTACCAGGGGCGAGATGAGCTGAAAGGTGTCCCGGTCTCCCGTGAGGATGACGGTGGGCACGTGAGCCGCCTCGGCCTGGCGGCACAGGGTCCCGATCACATCGTCGGCCTCGTAGCCCGGCAATTCGTAAATGGGCACGGAGAAGGTTGCCATCAACTCCTTCACACGGTCGAACTGACCCCGCAGTTCGGGCGGCGTCGGAGGGCGCTGCGCCTTGTATTGGGGAAAGCGTTCGTGCCGGAAAGTCGGGCTCGGCGTGTCGAAGGCGACGGCGACGTGGCTGGGTTGCCACTCGTTCAGCGCGCGCATGAAAACGCTGGCGAACCCGTAGACTCCGGTGACATCTTCGCCGGTCGTCGAAACGGTGAGGTTGCGGCTCGCGCTGATTGCCCGGAAAGACCGATGCACCATGGCGTGCCCGTCGATCAACAGCAGCAGCGGAGTCCCCTGATCGCCGGCGGTGAAGGTCATCGGCATTGACATCTGGTTGGCGCTGGACATGTTGGGGCTCCGTGCGCGGACAAAACGGCCGCCGGTAGTGGCCCGGATGATTGCCGCATTATACATGAGCCAGCGGCCGGGAACGTTCCCGGCCTATGCTACAATGCGCCTGTCATGCCAGTTTACGAGTACCGATGCAACGCTTGTGGCGCTCGTCAGTCGCGCCTCGTGTTCAGTTGGACACCGGCCGAGGCGATCACCTGCAACGGGTGCGGTGACGCCGATCTGACTCGCCTGGTTTCCGGTTTCTCGTTCCATCGCTCCTGGGGAGACAGCCTGAACTGGATGCCCGACAATGCCGCCGCGGACCTGGACAACAGTCACATTGGCAG
The DNA here is from genome assembly GCA_022823505.1 of Dehalococcoidia bacterium. Classification (GTDB taxonomy): domain Bacteria; phylum Chloroflexota; class Dehalococcoidia; order Lucifugimonadales; family UBA3495; genus Bin87. The sequence continues at coordinate 28,486 of JAJEIA010000056.1, read as the reverse complement.
CATCGACGAGCACATGGGCCGCATGGGCGAGGCGATGGGCGGACAGGTCACTCCGGATTTCCACGAACACCGGCATGAGATCACTCATCCCGATCCCTGAGTCGCAATCGGTTCGCCCTCACGCCGTTTAACAGACCCAGCGCCGGTTCGCCACCACTATCATGCCGATCTACGAGTACCGCTGCCAACAGTGCCGGCAGGTTTCCTCGATCTTCGTGCGTTCGATCAACTCTCCGATTGCGCCGGCGTGCGACGCCTGCGGAAGCGAAGACGTGGAGCGCCGAATGTCCACCTTTGCCATGGGCAAAACCACCGGTGAAGTCCATGACGCCCATCCCATGGGTAGTAACACGCGGGACTACTACAGCGACCCTCGGAACATCGGGCGGCACGTCGAGGAGTCATTCGCTCGCCACGGCGTGGACATGCCCGCCTCGGTCCGCGAATCGATAGATTCCGCCCGCAGCGGGGAGACGCCAAAAGGATTGGACTTGTGACAAACCAGGAACGCAGTTCCCAACCTGACTTGCTGCCGGCGCTCGTGGCGTGTCTGGACGGCATTGTGGCGTCGGACGCTCTTCCCGAGGGTCTCATGCGAGGGGAAATTGGATGGCTGGGCGACGGCCTCAGCGACCCCGACCGAGCATCCACCGCGCTTATCGCCGTCGAGAGTCGAGATACCGCACTGGAGATGGCCGGCGCGGCCCGGGGTTTGCTCGATGTGCTGGAGACAACCCAGGGGGTTCCCGCCGACGAAGCGCTACAGTTGCGTCGCGCCCTGGATGACACCGTTGCGCGAATTGGCGCCGCGTTGCGCCGCGATCAGGCGAACCGCATACGGGGCCTATACGTAATCATCGATCCGGAAGTAACGGGCGGCCGGGATCCTCTTGAAATCGCGCGCGCTGCCATCAACGGTGGCGCCCGCATCCTGCAGCTCCGGGATAAACTGCGGGACAAGGGTGAACAGATGCCCCTGGGCGCGGCGCTGCTGGATCTGTGCGCCGCCAACGACGCCCTGCTGATCATCAACGATCACGCCGACCTGGCCGCGGCGTTGGGCCCACACCACGTGGGGCTGCACGTTGGCCAGACCGATCTGCCCGTAGCCGCAGCCAGGAAAATTCTGGCGCCGGGACAGGTCCTGGGCCGTTCCAATCGCGAGATCGATCTGATAATCGAATCGCAGGAAATGGGAGCTGACCACGTTGCCTTCGGCGCGATGTACACCACGACGACCAAGCAGGTCACTCGCGCACCGCAGGGACCGGAACGCTTGAAGCAGGCCCGTGCCGCCGCGAGCGTGCCCCTGGTGGCTATCGGTGGGATCACGGCGGAGAACGTGGCTCCGGTGGTCGAAGCCGGCGCAGATGCCATTTGCGTCACCGCGGCAGTGGGGAGCGCGCCGGAACCGGAAGCCGCGGCCGCAGCCCTGACCGAGGCCATCCGCGCCGCCGGCGGGCGGATTTAGCGGTCTCACCCGATGCCCACCCGTTACGGCCCGCACCTGACCGCGCTTTCTGCGCAGGCGGTGGAAGAATTAACGGCCCGGCACCGGGCCCGGGAGCAGGCGCTGGGTGTGTCCCGGCAGGTGATCCGGAATTCGGCCAACGCGATCCGAGCGGTGCACCGCAACGATTTCGACGAAGCGAGACGTCTGATCGCCGAGGCTGCGGGCCGCCTCGCAGAGACGCGCAGCATCCGCATCGACAACCCAGAGATTTACTACGCCGGGTTCCTTTCCGATGCGCGCAAGGAGTTCACCGAAGCCAACATAACGCTCGCGGTGATTTCCGGCGCTGACATCCCGGATGCCGAGTCGCTGGACATGGACCCGCCGGCCTACCTCAACGGCATGGCGGAGGTGATCGGCGAGCTGCGCCGCTACATCCTGGATGCCCTGCGGCGCGACGATACCTCCCGGTGCGAGGAGTTGATGGAGCTCATGGACGAGATCTATGGCATCCTGGTCACCGTCGATTTCCCGGAAGCGGTCACCGGTGGCCTGCGCCACAGCACCGACGCCATGCGGGGCGTTCTGGAGCGCACGCGCGGAGATCTGACCATCTCCCTGCAACAACGGCGCCTCGAGCGGCGCCTCGAGGGACTGACCTAGCCGGCCTGCTGGCGGCGGACGGTGTTCCCGCGCCATGTTGCCGATCCGCCGCCATCCTCTGACTGGCCGTCCACCTCCGCCGTGATCGCCGCCCGCTGGCGCAACGTGGCCATCCTGTCGTGGCCGATAGATGACCAGCGCCTAGCTCCACTGGTGCCCGACGGGATGCTTCTGGATCGTTGGGCCGGCGAGGGGTACATCAGTCTCGTATGCCTGGTCATGGAAAACCTGCGCCTGTTGACGTTGCCGGCTTTGCCGCGCCGTTTCGCCGAGGTGAACCTGAGGTTCTACGTGCAACCTGCGTCCGCGGATGGCGATCGGAGGGGCGTCGTTTTTCTCAGGCAATTGGTTTCAAATCCGTTCGTGGCGTTCGCAGGCCGCAGGATTCTCCGGGAGCCGATGCTGACTACCCCAGTGACCTGCAAGGTTGAGTCGGAGGACTCGGTCGACCGGCAGCGGCGGTTGGGGTTGCGATACCAATGGCGAAATGGAAGTCATGACGCAGCGTTGCGCATCACCGCCTCCGGCGATGCCTACCTCGCCGAGCCGGGCTCGTTGGAAGAGTTCGTCACTGCTCGGTACTGGGGTTACAACGGCACATCCGGAAGCCGGGTTCGAGCGTACCGAATTTCCAGGGAGCCCTGGTCGCTGGTTCCTGTCATTGACCATGAATTGAACATTGATGCGGAAACCCGGTTCGGACCCCGGATCGCAGAAGTCATGGCTGGCCCGCCGGCCTCAGCCCTGTTGGCCTTGGGGTCAGAGTCACGAGTGCACTGGCCGACCAAGTTGAGATAGTCCATCAGCCGTTGTTAGAATGCTGTATCACAGGCCGATCCCGCAAGCGCGGATTGGCAAGGCAGGATTTGAGTGGTCGAAGCAGTGCCCCGGGCGACCATACATACGGTCCCCGATTCCCTGGACGCCATCGAGGAGTGCTACCGGCGCGGCTGGACAGACGGTTTGCCGGTAGTTCCGCCCACCGCCGACCGCGTGCAAGCGATGCTGGAAGCGGTTGGAATGGAGCCGGGCCACGTGCTTGGAGAGGTTCCGGTACGCCGCAGGGCGCTGACCGCCGAACAAGCCGCCGCCAACGCCGTGATGGCCGGCTGCCTGCCGTCCTATTTTCCAGTCGTGCTGGCGACCATGCGCGTTCTGTTCGAGCACGACCCCAATTGCATTCACGAAGTGTCTGCGGTCACCAACTCCACCGGCTTGATGGTCGCGGTCAATGGCCCCATCCGGCGCGAGATCAACCTGAACTGCACCGACAACCTGTTCAGTCCCGGCAATCGCGCCAACTCAACTATCGGCCGGGCGCTCCGTCTGATTTTGATCAACGTATTCGAACAACGACCCGGCTTGCTGGACCGGGGCTGCATGGGTAGCCTGACCAAGTTCGGCGTGGTCTTCGGCGAGGATGAGGAGAACAGCCCCTGGGAGCCCTTCCACGTCAGCCAGGGTTTTTCGGCCGAGCAGTCCACGGTGACCGTGGCGACGATCCAGGACCCGTCCATGCACAGCAACCGATACGGCTCAACCGCCGAGAGCCTGTTGGATTCCATCGCCGATGGCATGGCGTCTCATGGTCTGGCCGCCTACTTCGGACGGAACATCAAATGGGTATGGATCGTTGGCCATTGGCACTCTGAACGGTTGCAGCGGCAGGGCTGGACCCGAACCGACATGCAGGAGTATGTCTACGAGCGTTCCTGGCGGTCGGCCGGACAGTTGAAGCGTCTCGGCATGGCGACCGGCGCCGTCCAGCCCGGCGATGACGAGGCGCGTCGGATGAGCGTGGCGGGTCCTGACGACATATTGATTTTCAAAGCCGGCGGGGACAGCGGAATGTACAGCGAACTGATTATGAACTACTACGGTGTTCCCGCCGAAATCGGCTTTATCTGACGCTTGGGACGGTCGTACAAAGGAGCTTTCATGGCAACGCAAAACCTACCTGCCCTGCAATTGGTCGATCCCACCGGCTTTGATCCCGGCGACACTCCGTTGGTGATGGCGGCTCGTCCCATCGATCTGCGCGGCGGGCGGCTCGGCCTGTTGGATAATTCCAAGGCCAACGCGGATGCGATCCTTTGGGCAATCGCGAACGCCTTGGATGAGGAGTTTGAGTTTGCCGACATCTTCTATGCCCGCAAGCACAGTTCATCGCTGCCGCCGCATCCCGAGGTGCTGGCCGACCTCCACCGCAATTCGGATTTCGTCATCGCCGGTGTCGGGGATTGAGGGGGATGCTCGTCGGGCAGTTTGCACGACGGAATTACTTTGGAACGGCAGGGAATCCCCGCAGCGACCATTATCACGACTGTTTTCGCCAACACGGCCCGCGCGTACACCCGACTGATGGGCGTGCCGGATTTCCCGTATCTAATGTGTGCGCACCCGATCGGCAACCTCACTGACGATGGTTTGCAAGAGCGGGCACGGTTGCTGACTCCACAGGTTCGCGAACTGCTGACCAACGGGGAACTGGCGCGAACTGACGCCGCATGATGGCACGGTAGTGAAACATGCCTGGATTTGGGGACATTTTCCGAAGGGTAACGCGTCGTTCGCGGGCGCAGGAGACTGAGCCAGCTGCGACACCGGACCCTGGGCCCGATGTGACTTCCCCGGAGCCGGCGGATTGGGAGCGCGATACCGAACCGCCCTTCTCCGGTTCCACACCGGCGTTCGAGGAGGTGCGGGTCTCGCCGGACGGTGAGCCAACGTCTTCCCAACCCGCCCTCGACGATCAGCCCCTGCGGGATGATGTGCCGGCGTCGCCTTCCTTCGAACCATTGGTGAGCTTCCCTTCCGGGCCACGCGATGACGGCAATGTCGGGGTGCTGGAACCTCCGTTGGTTGCCGTCGCAGATGACGATGCCCTGATCGATGATCCCCTGATCCTCGTTTGCCCCTATTGCGGCGCCGAGGATCAGAGAGTCGGCGCCCGGTGCGCCAATGAACGATGCAACCGAGTGATCGTGCGGCTGCCGCCCTGGGCGCAGCACCGGAGGCACAATTGGTTCGCTCGGCGTCTCTCGTGGCGGCGGATCGTCACCGCGTGCGTCGTCGCCCTCTTCATCGTGTTCGTCATCTGGGTCAACTACCCGTTCGCTCCCGACCCGGTGGTGCTGTTCAAAAAGACCCAGACCCAGTTGACGATAGATGCCGGGCCAGGATCATGGACGGGTGTCGGCAGAGATCTTCGGCACAGCCGGCGCGTGGACATCGGGCCGCCGCCGCCGTCGGGTCAAATCAGGTACTGGAATTTCGACGTGCCGGGCGATCCGCTGCTGTCCGAACCTGTGGCGCAGGACACGCACGTTTACGTCGGATCATCCGAAGGCATGTACGCGTTGTCCCACGCTGATCTGTCGTTTATCGAGAAGTGGGAAGGCGACACGCCCGGCCGCATCACCGCAGGCGCAGCGGTGATCGGACTGTATCTGTTTTTCGGCAGCACGGACCACACCGTGAGCTCGTGGAACGCGTTTGACGGTCAGGTGCGCTGGAGCTTCCCCGCCGCCGATACGGTCGAAACTCCCCCCGTGGTTTCCGATGGACTGGTTTACATCAGCTCCGGGGAGAGTTGGATCTATGCGTTGGATGCCCACAACGGCGCGTTGATCTGGAAGAAACAGCTGGACAGCAACGCCAGTAACGCGGCCACAATTCACGAGGGCAAGCTGTTCATCGGAGACGAGAAGGGCGTTTTCTACATCCTGTCCGCTCGCACCGGCCAGGAATGGTTCCGTTTCCGAACCCCACGGGCCATCTCGGGTTCACCAGTAGTGTCGGAAGATGGTGAACGGGCGTATTTCGCGGCAGGTGGTCAGTTATACGCGGTTGAAGCCACCCGACGCGAAATTCCGGGGCTCTACCAGTTCAAGCAACTGTGGGCCCAGCTTTGGCTCTGGCAGGTTCCGGGAGTGCCGCGTCCCAAGGGCCAGCAGGGAGGACTGTGGCGGTTCACTCCGGAGAATCCCCTGCAGGGCGTAAAGAGCAGCCCGGCGCTGGTGGACGAGGGAGACGGTGGCACCCTGTACGTCGGAGGGCATGACAACCACGTCTACGCGTTGGACGCCATCAACGGCGATCTCCTGTGGACTTTCCCCACTACGGATGCGGTCTGGGCGTCACCCCTCGTGATCAAGGATCACGTGATCGTCGGCGATGAATCCGGCGCCCTGCACTCACTCGACCGGCTGACGGGGCAAGAAAACTGGAGCATGAACCTGGGAGGGCCCATCGTTATCCCGCCGATAGTCAGCAACGGGTTGTTGATCGTGCGCACCGCCGATGGCAACGTGTACGGCATCGAATGATCCCCATTTCAATTACGTGATGCGAAACGCCCCTGGCCCGATCGAGGCCAGGGGCGTTTTTCGTGACGCGTGTCGGGGTTGATCAGTAGAGGTGGCACGAAACCCGGTGGCCCGGCGACACTTCTTTTTCAACCGGCGCCTCTTCGGAGCACTGTGGCATCGCAAACGGGCAGCGCGGGTGGAACCGGCACCCGGTGGGCGGGTTGATCGGCGACGGGACCTCGCCCTGGAGCACGATGTCCTCCCGAATGAGGTCCGGGTGAGAGGGTAGCGCGGCGGAGAAGAGCGCCTTCGTATAGGGGTGCAGCGCGTTGTTGTATAGCTCCTCGGTCTCGGCGTACTCGACGATCTGACCCAGGTACATCACCGCCGTCTGGTGCGCCATGTACCGCACCGTCGCCAGGTTATGCGCGATGAGCAGGTAGCTGACGTTGTACTGTTCCTGCAGGTCTTTCAGCAGGTTCATCACCTGCGCCCGGATGGACACGTCCAACGCGGAAACGGGCTCGTCCAAGACGATAAGCTTGGGATATGACACCAGGGCGGACGCGACCGCGATCCTCTGCCTCTGTCCACCGCTAAATTCGTGCGGGTAGTTGTTGGCCTGCTGCGAGTGCAAACCGACCTGAGCCAATACCTCGGAGACCCGGTCGTTTTTCTCCTGGGTGGTGACATTGCGGTTGACCACCAGGGGCTCGGAGACAATGTCCCGCACCCGCATCCGTGGGCTCAGTGAAGACCAGGGATCCTGGAAAACCGCCTGCACCGTGGTGCGGTACTCCTGGAGCTGCGATCCCCGGAACGTGTTAATGTCCTCGCCGTCAAGGAGGATTTCGCCATCGGTGGGTCTTTCCAGGCGGAGGAGAAGCTTGCTGGTGGTGGTTTTCCCGCAACCCGATTCGCCAACCAGGCCCAGGGTTTCACCCTGTTTGATGTTGAAGGAAATCCCGTCCACGGCCTGCACGTAGCCTATGGTCTTCATCAAGATGAGACCCTTGGTGACCGGAAAATATTTCTTCAGGCCGGTGACTTCCAGAAGGTTGTTGTCAGTAGCGACTGCCATCGTGGTCGGGACCTCCTCTGCGGGAAATTGCTGATTGCGGTGATGCGCGTAGTCTATCCGGTGGTTCCGGTCGGCGCCACGTATTCCGCTATGGGCGTCCCTTCCCAATCAGGGTGCAGGGCCCAGCAGTCCGCGTGATGCGCTTCGGCAATCTGGATGGACGTGGGATATGACTCTAGACACCGGTCGGATGCGTAAGGACAGCGCGGGGCGAAACGGCAACCCTCCGGCAGGTTGGACAACAGCGGCGGCTGCCCTTCGATCGAGTACAGACGGTCGACACGCTCTTCGAGCTTGGGCACCGAATTAATCAGAGCCTGGGTGTACGGGTGAGCCGGACGGCTGAAGATGTCCCGCACGTCACCCTGCTCGATGATACGGCCCGCGTACATGACGGCCACGCGGTCACACATGCGCGCCACCACGCCGAAGTCGTGTGTGATGAAGATGATCGCCAGTCCGGTCTCGGCCTGGATCTCCTTGAGGAGCCGCAGGTACTGCAGCTGGATCGTTACGTCCAGCGCGGTGGTGGGCTCGTCGGCGATGATGATACCGGGCTCGCACGACATCGCGATGGCGCCCACGACGCGTTGCTTCATGCCGCCGGACATCTGGTGGGGATAGTCGTCGAGACGGCGCTCGGGCGCGGCCACGTTGACCTTGCGCAAAGCGTCCACCGCCCTGCCCAGCATCGAGCTCTTGTTTTCCTTGTGGGCGATGCCCAGGGCTTCGCGCAATTGGTTGCCGATGGTGAACACCGGATTGAGCGAGGTCTGCGGGTCTTGCAGGATCATGGAAATCTGCCGGCCACGGACGTCGCGCATTTCGTCTTCGCTTTTCTGCAGGATGTCCTCGCCGTTGAGGACGATCTCACCTTCCACGATCCGGCCGGCCGGCCTCGGGACCAGGCGCAACAGCGACAGAGCCGTCATCGTCTTTCCGCAACCCGATTCACCCACGATACCGAGCGTCTCCCCCTTCTTCAGATCGAAGGAGATACCGTCAACGGCCTTGACCGTGGCCGCCCGTGTGAAGATGTAGGTCTTGAGATTGTTGACCTCGAGGAGGGTATCGGTGGCAGTTTGAACAGCGGTCATGGCAGCGTTCCCCTGTGTGTTGGTTCGGTCGCCGTGTCGGCAAATGTGGCTTGTCGATTGCCGTCGATCTTCCGGGTTCCCAGCGTAAAGGTGGGGAAGTGCCCGGTTCTCTCAGGTTTGGGTTTGCTCCGTTGGTGCGATGGCGCGCCCGACGCTGGGGTAGAAGTGCGACATCTATACGTCAGCGTCGGGCCCGATTATAACGCGTTGCGGTCCGTATGTGACCAGCCCTGTCGGAGACTTACACATTCCGCAACTTGGGGTCCAACCGGTCTCTGAGCCAGTCGCCCAGCAGGTTCATGGACAGCACCGTCAGAACGATGGCCAGGCACGGGAACATGAAGATCCAATAGGAACTTGTGATCACTTCCCTCCCGTCGGCTGCCATGAGGCCCCACGCCGGGTTGGGTCGGGGTATCCCGGCTCCCAGGAAGCTCAGCGTGGCTTCCAGGATGATCACGTGGCCCACCTCCAGCGTCGCCAGCACGATCACCGTGTTGAACACGTTGGGGAAGATGTGGCGCATCATGATCCGCAGGTTGGAGGCCCCGGCTACCCTGGCGCGGTCAATGAAGTCGCGCTCCCGGATCGCCAGCGCTTCGCCGCGGATCACCCGGGCGTAACGAGCCCAAAGCAACAGCGCGATCACGATGATCACGGTGCTGAACCCCGAGCCGATGGCCACCACGAGGGTAAGCGCCAGGAGGATCGAAGGAAACGCCAGTTTGATGTCCACGATGCGCATCAGGATCGCATCCAGGAGACCGCCCCGATAGGCGGCAACCATCCCCAGGCCGGTGCCCAGGATCCCTCCGAGCAGGATGGCGAGACACGAGACCGCCAGAGAGATGCGGGCGCCGTGCATCATGCGGCTCAGCACATCCCGGCCCTGCTTGTCAGTACCGAACGGGTACTCCCAGCTGCCGCCTTCCTCGAGGCGGACCACGGTTTCGCCCAGATCGACCTCGCCGTTTCCGTTGGCGTCTATCAGCGTGGCGACCCCGCTATTCAGATTGCGCCGGGCATTGTTGATACTGACTTCGTTGGGGTTCTTGTCCCTCACTCGCTGGACTACGGTCTGGCTCCGTTGGCGGTCGGGCACCCACCCCGGAGGTTCCAGGGCACGGTCCAGATCGCCTATGGTGCTGTGATGCGGAGACAGAACGTCAGCAAAGATTGCTGGAATGACGAGCAGGAAGACGAGGATGAACATCGGAATCACCGGGAAGCGGCGAACCTCGCTCCATATACGCCCCGCCAATACGCCCCGTGCTCCGGTGGCGACTCCGGCCGCTGCTCCGCCCGGCGGCACGCTAGTTTGAACAGCCATCAGTTTCTCCCCTCAAGCTTGACCACTTCATGGTTGGTCCGGCGCGAAGCCGGTGGATCCGAACCGGCCTCTAGCCGTAGCGGATCCGTGGGTCGACGTATGCATAAGTAATGTCGGTGACGATGTTGATCCCGACGTAAAGCAGCGCGAACAGCATCACCACCGCCTGCACGACGATATGATCCTTCGAGTTGATGGCTTCGATGACCATCAGCCCGAGGCCAGGCCAGGCAAACACCGTTTCAATGACGACGGAGCCGGTGATGAGGATCGCGAAGATCAGGCTGAAATACGTCAACGGTCCGATCAGGGCGTTCCGGAAGCAGTGTTTCCACACAATCTTCCATTCGGGGATTCCCTTGATCCGGGCCAGCTTGACGTACTCCGTATCCAGCACGTCCAGCATCGAAGAGCGCGTCAACCGCATGATCGCCGCCACGTTGTAGTAACCCAACGCAAAGCCGGGCAAGATCATATGCTTGACGCCTCCTCTACCCGAGGTGGGCAGCCATCCTAACTGGACGGCGAAGATCCACATTAGGATCAAACCCACGGCGAAAGTTGGCGCCGACTGACCTAATATGGCGAACATCTTGCCGCCGGCGTCGAACCACGAGTCTTTCTTCACCGCCGATAAAACCCCGATCGGGAACGCGATGATTCCGGTGACGACCAGTGCGAACGCCGAAAGTTGAATCGTGGCCGGCAAGCGCTCTGCGATCAGTTCGAGCACCGGCCGGTCCCACCGGAAGGAGACTCCGAGGTCGCCGGTCAACAGACGCCGCATGTAGGTGAAGTACTGGACATGAAGCGGCTTGTCCAATCCCCAGCTCTGGCGGAGCCGTTCGATCTGCTCCTTGCCAGCCTCGTCGTCCAGGATCGCCGCCAGCGGGTCTCCCGCCACGCGTGACAGCGCGAAGACGATGAGGCTGATGACGAACACCGCCAGCAGTCCCTGCAAAATCCTCAGCACGATAAATCGCTGCATGTTACTGACCCCGCTTACAATCCCGTCGGTGGCGCGGTATCCGTAGATCCGTCCTGATCTTCGTGTGCGGCGCTTTCGTGCCGCCGACACCGCCCACTCGGCGCGGCGTCAGCGGCGACCGCCAGACCAGGCCGGCTTGCTCTATTCACGCACGCCCTTCACGTATTCCAGGTAGATGAATGTCCCGTTGTTGGGGCCAAGGAAGACATACTCGGCCACGACATCGGGGTCGATGGTGGCGCTGATGGGAAGTGTCCAACCCGGTATCACGCCGACCTGCTCGTATATCTCGTCCGAGACCTTCTGCCACAGGTGGGTGGCGTCCGACTCGTTCAATGCCCGGAGCGCCTGTTCCTTGTAATTCTGGATGTCGTCGCTGGTGTACATGCGGAAGAAGCGTTCCGCGCTGTAGTAAAAGTGGACGCGGGTATCGATGGGCGCGGCCGGACCGCGGTGCGGGTAAATGCAGCAGTCGGTGTTGAGGCCGCGATACTCGTTCCGCCAGTTGGAGAACTCGATGGGTTCAATCACCGGTTCCAACCCAATCTGAGACCAGTAGGCCGACATCGCTTCCAGCATGTCCGGGATCTCGGGAACTCCGCCCAGCGGGTACGAAATTACGCGGAATGAGAACCCGTTGGGGAATCCCGCCTCGGCCAGCAACTGTTTCGCGGCCTCGGGGTCATAGCCGTAATATTCGTCCCACTTTTCTTCCCATGCCGGGTTGTATCCGGCCGGGAAGTCGGGAACGATCCCGCCGATCCAGTGGTGTTCGCCGGCGCCGCCGAAGATGGCTTCGTTGATGGCGTCTCGGTCAATCGCCTTGTTCATTGCGATGCGAACCGTGCGCCCCGTTTCGCCCGGAATACTCCACGGCAATTCTTCGTCCCGATGGCCCACGATGTCGTATTCCTCCACGTACCCTTCCGGTGTTTGGCCCGTGGAGTAGTACAAACCGCCGAAGATTGCCCAGGCCATGGTGGCCGTAACCGATGAGTCAACGACTTCCAGTCCGTCGTCGATTGCATCCTGCAGTAGCGCCCGGTTCACCGACCCAATGTGCGCCTCCCTGGCCTGCATGACCGCCAGGCGGGTGGCGGGCTCCCGGACGTCCTTGATTTCGATCTCGCTGAAATCCGGGTCAACGCGCCAGTGGTCATAGGTCACCTCGGACCATTCCCAACCGACGCCCTCTTCGAAGCTCACGTATTCGTAGGGACCGGTTCGCGCCGATTTTTCCGCCACGAGGTCCCGGCTGGACAGGCAGTAGCCCAGGTCGAGACCCGCTTCGTTGCTTCCGTAGTCGGCCGCACCATTGGGGCAGGACTGGTCCCATTGGGCCTTGCTACTGATGGGCATGCCGCGGAAACCGGAGAGCCAATACACGAAGTCCACGGCGGGGCGCTTCTGCATCACCATGTTCAACTCGTAGTCGTTCACGATTTCCGCAGCGGCGCCCGGATTGGACCGGAAATAGTCCGAGTAGGAAGCACGACAATCGGGATTGGTGTAGTAGGCCAGCGAATGCTGCACGTCCTGGGCGGTGAATTCGCCCCAGTCGTCATGCCATCTCACGCCCTGCCGCAGTTTGAAGTTCCAGATCATCCCGTCGTCCGAAATGCTCCATTCCGTGGCCAGTGTCGGTTCATACTCACCGTCGTAGCGATTCGCGTCGATCATGAATTCCATGGACATCCGGTAATTCACCACGCCCGAACCGGTCACCTCGCAATCCAGCATAGATTCAAGGGACGGTGGATCCAGCACTATGATGAGGCGCTCTGAGGCCAGCTCGCCCTCCTGCTGGACCACCTCGGCGGTTGGCCTGGGCGTGGCCTGCAGCACCGACGAGCGTTGCGTCGGAGTGGGCAGCGCGCCGCTGGCGACCGGTGTGTTGGTCGCGCGGACCGCCGGCGTGTTCGTGGGCGCCTCCACCTGGGGGGCCGCCGTGGCCTGCTCAACCGGGGCAGTTACCTCCTGGGTTCCGCCACACGCCACCAGGAAGGCCGTCAGGGCCAGGGTCACGAATAACGCGATTACCGGAAGTTTCCATGGTCGTCTGATTGACATATATTCGCTCCAGGCTCGCTACCGATTGGAACTCGTTGATTTGATCGGCGTGAGGGTCACCGCCAGCGGCAATCCCGTTGCCCTAATGCCGTTCGTTCAGCGGTTTGGTTTGTTAGGGTGATGCTTTGCATGACCCCTGACGCTGCGACAACAGCGCAGCGTCAGGGGCAACTGTCACGGGATACGGCCTTCTACTATTCCCGGACGCCCTTCACGTATTCCAGGTAGATGAAGCTCCCCTGGTTCGGGCCCAGGAAGACATATTCGGCCACCACATCCGGATCGATAGTTGCGCTGATCGGCATGGTCCAGCCGGGGATGGTACCGACTTCGTAGAAGATCTCGTCCGAAACCTTCTGCCAGTCCGCCGTGGCGTCCGCCTCGTTCAACGCGCGCAGGGCCTTGTTTTTATGCTCCTGGATTGCGTCGCTGGTGTAGGCGCGGAAGAACCGTTCGGCGCTGAAGTAGAAGTGCACGCGAGTGTCAATGGGCGCCGCCGGGCCGCGGAACCCGTATATGCAGCAGTCGGTGTCAAGTCCGCGGTAGTGGTTGCGCCAGTTGGAGAACTCGATGGGATCCAGTTGCGGGTCCAGACCGATCTCAGACCAGAACTTGGCCATGGCTTCCATCTGGTCGGGCAACTCGGGTACGCCGCCCAGCACGAACACCGGCACACGGAAGGAGAACCCGTTGGGATAGCCGGCTTCGACCAGCAATTCGCGGGCCTTGTCCGGGTCATACCCGTAGAGCTCGTCCCACTTGGCTTCCCATTCCGGATTGAAGCCCGCTGGGAAGTCAGGTACCAGGGTGGCTACCCACTGCCGTCCGCCCACGCCTTTGTAGATGGCTTCGTTGATCTGGTCGCGGTCGATGGCCTTGTTCATCGCCATACGAACCAGCTTTCCCGATTCAGTGGGTTCGTTCCAGGGCATCATCTCGTCCCGGGCGGCCACGATATCGTACTCAGACCTGATGTCTGCCTGTTCTTCCGCGGAGAGGTCGGTCGGGATGCCTGCGCTGCCGGTGGAGAAGTACATGCCGCCGAACAGGGCAAAGGCGGTCACGGACCGGACAGAGCTGTCGACCACCTCCAGGCCGTCGTCGACGGCGTCCTGGATCAAAGCGCGGTTGATAGTGGCGATATGCCCTTCACGGGCCTGCATGATGGCCAGGCGGGTGGCCGATTCACGCACGTCTTTGATTTCGATCTCAGCAAAGTCAGGGTTCACTCGCCAGTGGTCGTAGTCGACCCGGCGCCATTCCCAGCCCACGCCTTCCTGGAAGCTCACGAATTCATAAGGCCCGGTCCGCGCGGGTTTTGCAGCCACCGCATCCCGGCTTTGAATGCAATAGTTCAGGGGCAGACCGGCTTCATTGGTCCCGTAATCGGCTTCGCCGTTGGGGCATTCCTGGTCCCACTGGACCTTGCTGCTATGGGGGATGCCACGGTAGCCCGAGTACCAGTAGACGAAGTCAACGGCTGGACGGCGCTTCATATGGATGTTGACTTCATAGTCGTTGACGACTTCCACCTCGCCGCCCGGGTCACTGCGGAAGTAGTCAGAATAGGAGGCGCGGCAATCGGGGTTGGTGTAGTACGCCATGGAGTGCACGACGTCCTTGGCCGTGAACTCGCCCCAATCGTCATGCCAGCGGACCCCCTGCCGAAGCTTGAAGTTCCAGGTCCGCCCGTCGTCGCTGATGCCCCATTCGGTTGCCAGCATCGGCTCGTACGACCCGTCGAAGCGGCTGGCGTCCACCATCCACTCCGCCGACATGCGGTAGTTCAGCACGCCGGAGCCGGTCACTTCGCAGTCCAGCATCGACTCCAGCGAAGGCGGGTCGGCGACCAGGATCAGCCGGTCGGTCACCAGTTCGCCTTCGGTTTGTGGAGCCAGGGTGGGTCGCGGCGTGGCCTGTAGCACGGATGCGCGTTGGGTTGGCGTGGGCAACGCATTGCCAGCCGTCGGCGTGTTGGTCGCCCGGACCACTGGGGTATTCGTCGGCGCTTCAACCTGAGGAGCCGCCGGCGCAGCGGTCGCCGGAGCGGCCGGCTGTTCTGCCGCACCGCCACACGCCACTATCACGGTGGCAAATGTCAGGGCGGCTATCAATGCGATATTCGGAAATTTGAAAAACCATTTCGCTCGCATACGCATTCTCCAAGGCCTGTTTGGTACGAATTCCTCACACTTGATTCGAGACGGGTACAGCTGGCGCCCTCCCGTTTGGCGCCCGCAATATAGGCAATATCGGACGTACCTGTCAATCGACGTCACAGCGACGATTAATCCGAATTCCGCAATAAAATGCGAAAACATTGGATGGAAGTTGTGATGAAGTACGAATTATGGTTTTATTGGCTGATCACAGTTACGACTTGACGATATGTTTAAATCACCTTGACGAATATGTAATATAGTATCTTTTGATATATCGGAGATGGTGATAACCGAAATAATGCCGTACCGGCGTTGCGATCTGCTGGGAACGCGACGCCGGTACGGCCGACGTGATTTGTGTGGCAGACGGGTGATGTTACATCACGGCCTCCGCGATCCGGTCGATCTCATCGAGGGCGCTGGAGTTTGTCGTGTCGCCGAGTCGGATGATCACGCGGTTCGCGCCGGCCTCTTCAAACCGGGAGATCAAATCGCGGTCCGGGCCCTGGCCGAATACCGTGACATCGATGCCAGACGGATCCCGGCCCGACGCCTCGGCGAGCTCGTCGATAGCGGCACGGCCAGCGGCGATTTGGTCGGGGCTCGCAGCGGTCGGCATCCAGCCGTCCCCCCATCGGGCGACCCGGCGGAACACGTTCCTCGCGTTCCCTCCCAGGAGCACGGGAGGGCCGCCTTCCTGGGCCGGCTTGGGATTGCACTGGACGGGTGGGAAGTCGTAGTACTGCCCGTGGTACTCGGCGGCGTCCTGGGTCCACAGCGCGCGCATCACCTCAATCGCTTCACGAGCCTGGGTCCACCGGTGATCGAAATCGCCGCCCATGATCTCGGTCTCCTCTCGGAGCCATCCCGTCCCGATGCCGAGGATGAACCGCCCGCCCGAAAACCGGTCCAGGGTAGATATGGCGCCCGCCAGCACCAACGGATTGCGTTCCGGGATCAGCGTGATGCCGGTGCCCAACTTGATCCTGCTGGTCACCGCCGAGGCTCGGGCCAGCCCGATATACGGATCGCCCATGTCGGCCATGTACGGGGGGATTGACCCGTCCGGCGACCCGGGGTACTTGGACGTGGGGTTCACCGGCATCACCGGATGCTCGGGCAACCATATGGACTCGAACCCGGCGCTTTCCGCCCTCGCGGCAATGTCAGCCACGTCGATCGAGTTGGTGGAAATTGACATGTTCAAACCGATGTCCATTGTCGCCTCCAGGGGCCAGCGTCGCCTGCCGACTTTGCCGGGATGATAGCACCGGCCCTGCCGCCCGTCCATGCGGGCACACGGGTGTCCGATGATATACTCATTGACGGTATTTCCACCTTCTTTAACGAATGCACGCTGATAATCGGGAAGCCTGCGATGTCTCTATACATAATGCTCGCCAGTTTTACGGGTCGTGGTCGACGAATGGGCCAGGACAATCCCAACCTGCTGAGCGACGCCGCGACCGACGCGGAGACCCCATCCAGCAAGGTGCTGACTCAATACGCGGTGCTGGGCCGTTACGACTTTGTAATCCTCACAGAAGCGGAGGACAACCAGTCCGCCGCCCGGCTTTCGCTGGACCTGGGCGTGCGTGCCGGGCTGAACATTGAAACCCTGCCGGCGCTGCCCATCGGCATCCTGTCGGATGAGGAACACCTCAGCATGATCCGGGACGTGGCGGTGGCTCTTACGGTGCCGGACGGGCCGGATGCAGTTGACCAGGATACCGATGATTCCTGGCGTTTGCCCGACGAACCCGACTAGGCGACTCCTGAGCGCAAGGTGGTAACTGGCATGGCTGATGCGCGTCCGCCGACTGTGATGACAATCGCCGGCTCCGACTCCGGCGGCGGAGCCGGAATCCAGGCCGACCTCAAAACCTTCTCCGCCCTGGGAGTGTTCGGCACGTCCACACTCACCGCAATCACGGCTCAAAACACCGTTGGCGTCAGCGCGGTGCACGAGATACCCACCGGGATCATCTCTGCCCAAATCGACGCGGTGATCACGGACATCGGAGCCGACGCCGTGAAGACCGGAATGCTGTCTTCCAGCGAGATCGTGGAAACGGTGTCCGATGCCATCCGGCGGCACGGCGTCGCCAACCTGGTGGTCGATCCCGTGATGGTCGCCAAGAGTGGCGACCGCCTGCTCCGGGAGGAGGCCATACAATCCATCTGCAATTCGTTGATACCGCTGGCGGCGGTGGTCACTCCCAACATCCCTGAGGCCGAGGATTTGACGGGGCTCACCATCCGATCCGATGACGACGTCCGGGAGGCCGCGACCCGTATCGTCGCCATGGGGGCTCGCTCGGTCGTGGTGAAAGGCGGTCACCGCGACGGGGCGCCAACCGACGTCCTGTTCGACGGCGCTGAGTTCACGGAATTCACCACGGAGCGCATCCCTTCGACTAACACCCACGGAACCGGCTGTACCTTCGCGTCCGCCGTTGCGGCCGGCCTTGCACACGGGCTGAACGTGCCCGCCGCGGTCGCTCAGGCGAAAGATTACGTCACCGCCGCGATTCGCTCGTCCTACCCAATAGGCCAGGGTCATGGGCCGCTGCACCATTTCCACGCGTATTGGTGAAAACTCGCCTGCGCTATAATCGGGTTCCGGTCAGGTCTTTTGGGATCGCTGCTTGCGCACGGTCCCGTTCGCATTCAACGATGAGGTATTACAGCCATGCCAACTTTTGACGTGGTTTCCAGCCGGGTGAGTTTCCCGGAGCTCGACGCCGAGATCCTCGATTATTGGAAGGAACGCGATGTGTTCCGTCGGTCGGTAGACGATCGGCCGGACGCACCGCTGTTCATGATGTATGAGGGCCCACCGACCGCCAACGGCAGCCCGGGGATTCACCACGTCCTGGCACGCGTGTTCAAGGACGTCATCTCCCGCTACCGCACGATGAAAGGATGCCGCGTGATCCGCAAGGGCGGATGGGACACGCACGGCCTGCCGGTCGAGTTGCAGATCGAGCAGGAGCTGGGCCTGTCGTCCAAACGGGAAATCGAGGAGTTTGGAATCGCCGAGTTCAACCGGCGCTGCCGTGAGAGCGTTTTCCGCTACGTCAAAGAATGGGAGGTCATGACCGACCGCATCGGCTACTGGGTGGACATGGATGACCCCTATGTGACGCTTGAGAACGATTACATCGAAACCGGGTGGTGGATCCTAAAGCAGCTATGGGATCGGGGCCTGCTCTACCAGGACCGCCGGGGAGCGCCTCATTGCCCGCGCTGCGTCTCCAGCCTGTCCTCCCACGAGGTGGCCCTTGGATATCGTGAGAACACACCCGACCCGTCGACCTTCGTGACTTTTGAGGCTACCGAATGGCTCGACGGCGGCGCGCCCGAGGTTCCTTCGTACTTCCTGGCGTGGACCACTACACCGTGGACGTTGCCCGGCAACACGGCCCTGGCCGTCAGCGCCGACGCCGACTACTCCATTGTTGAAACCGTCAACGGCGCCGGACAGACGATCAGGATGGCGCTGGCCACCGCGCTGTTGGGGGTTCTACAGAACGATTACACCGTTACGCGAGAGGTGCAGGGAAGCGATCTGGTCGGCCTGTCCTACCGCCCCCTGTATGACGCCTCCGAATTCGGCGTTCCGATCCGCCAGTTCGTGGCCAACGCCGAGGGCCAGATTTCCCTGGAGGACGCCGACTCCTACGCGACCAAGGTCGTGGCCGCCGACTTCGTGAGCATGGAAGACGGCAGCGGAATCGTCCATATCGCCCCGGCCTTCGGAGACGAGGACCTCGGCCTGGGGAGGGAGCACCAACTCGCCTTCGTCCAACCCGTCGATCTGCAGGGCGTTGTCACCGGCGACTATCCCTTTGCCGGCAGGTTCGTCAAGGACGCGGATCCGGAAATCCTCGCCGATCTGGAATCCCGGGGCCTGCTGTACCACCAGGGCGTGTATCGGCACACCTACCCGTTCTGCTGGCGCTGCGACACCCCGCTGCTCTATTACGCTAAAACCTCATGGTACATCCGGACCACTGCTGTCAAAGACCGCTTGGTGGGCAACAATTCGAGCATCAACTGGTACCCCGAGCACATCCGTGAGGGCCGGTTCGGCGAATGGCTGCGCAACAATGTGGACTGGGCGATCTCCCGGGAGCGCTATTGGGGAACGCCAATACCCATCTGGCAGTGTGAAGAGTGCGGCGCGATGGACTGCGTGGGCGGTGTTGAAGAGTTGTCGGAGCGATGCGGCCAGGATCTTGACGATCTGGACCTGCACCGGCCCTACGTTGATGACGTCACCTGGCCCTGCGGCGCAAGCGATTGCAGCGGCATCTACCGCAGGATCCCGGAGGTGATGGACTGCTGGTTCGATTCCGGCATGATGCCGCTGGCCCAGTGGCACTACCCGTTCGAGAACCGCGACATCGAAACCGACGGGCGCTTCCCCGCCGATTACATCTGTGAGGCCGTCGACCAGACCCGCGGGTGGTTCTACAGCCTGCACGCCCTTTCGACCCTGCTCAAGGATGACGTCGCTTACCGCAACGTCATCTGCCTGGGCCTGATCCTGGACGGGCGCGGCCGAAAGATGAGCAAGCGTCTCGGCAACATCGTCGAGCCGGACAGCATCCTGAACGCCCACGGTGCGGATGCCTTGCGGTGGTATCTGTTCACTGCGTCGCACCCCGGCGAGCCCAGGCGCTTCTCCGACCGGCTGGTGCAACAAACCCTGCGCCAGGTTTTGCTCACGCTGTGGAACGTTTACGCTTTCTTCACCAACTACGCCAACATCGACGAGTTTGAGCCGTCGCAGATACCCGAAGGATGGCGTCCCGAGGCCGAACTGGACCGATGGATCCTGGCGGAGCTCAACCAACTGGTCCAGGTCGTGGACGATCACCTGGACAACTACAACCCCACCGACGCGGGACGCCGGATCGCCGAGTTCATCGACGTGCTCTCCAATTGGTATGTTCGCCGTTCCCGCCGCCGTTTTTGGAAATCGGAAAACGATGCGGACAAGCTCGGAGCGTATGCGACCCTGTACCGTTGCCTGACCACGGTGGCCCGGCTAATGGCGCCGTTGGCTCCTTTCGTTTCCGAGCAGATGTACCGCAACCTGGAACTGCGCTACCGGACTGACGGGCCGGACAGCGTGCACCTGGCCGCCTACCCGGTGGCCGACACCTCGCTGATCGACCGACCCATCATGGAAGCCACCCGCCTGGCGATTCGCGTCTCCAGTATGGGCCGCGCGGCTCGAAGCAAGGCCGGCTTGAAAGTTCGCCAGCCGCTGGCCCAAGTGGTAGTCAAAACCCGCACGGAAGCAGAGTCGACATACCTCGACCAGGTGCGTCCTCAGATCCTGGAAGAACTGAACATCAAGGAACTGCACGCAGCCGAAGCCGCGGGCGATCTTTACGTTCAGGCGCAGGAGTCGGCGGGCGACGAGGGCGATGCGGTGGTGTCGGTCGCCGGCTACTCGGCCGCCCTGGAAGCTGGCTACATGGTGGCGGTGGATGCCCGCATTTCCCCGGAACTGGCCGATGAGGGCTTGGCCCGGGAGCTGGCCCACCGCATCCAGAACCTGCGCAAGAATGCTCGTTTCGAGATCACCGACCGCATAGTCACCTATTTCGAAGGGCCGGACGACATCCTCCGGGTAATGACCAATCACGGGGACTACATCAGGCAGGAAACTCTCAGTGACGACCTGCTGGCCGCAATCCCGGAAGATGCCGCCAAATCCGAAACGGCGCAAATCGAAGGTATGGAAGTGACCCTGGGGGTGCGCCGTCTCTCCGGCGTTTAGCCCGGTATGCCGGAACTCCCAGAGGTCGAAAACACTCGCCAATATCTCCTGCGGAGCGGATTGGTCGGCTGCCGGTTCGGCGCGCCTGACATAACCTGGGCCAAAACCGTCCACGAGCCTCCGATCGGCGAGTTCATCGAAGGGGTCGCCGGCCGGCGCGTCACTGACGTGCGACGGCGGGGCAAGTATCTGATCGCTCCGCTGGACGACGATCAATTCCTGGTCCTGCACCTGGGCATGACCGGCAGCCTGCGCATCCACGACGCCGGGCGTGAACCACCGCCCATGGTCCGGCACACTTTCCCTCTGGAAGACGGTCGCGAGATGCGATTTATCGATCCTCGCAAGTTCGGACACCTGTGGCTGCTACCCGACCCAGCCGACGCCATGCGGAAAATGGGCCCCGAACCGTTGGAGCCTACGTTCACGGTCGACGTGGTTGCCAAAACCCTGTCCGGGCGCAAGTCCCCCATCAAGGCACTCCTGCTGGAACAGTCGGTGATCGCGGGCTTGGGCAACCTCTACGCCGACGAAGCCCTGTTTTTGTCCGGCATAAATCCGGAACGGCAGGCCAACGACCTGGGGGGTGACGAAATCCGGGCATTGCACGCGGCAATCGTCCAGGCGCTGTCGCATTCCGTGGCCGCCTATGCCGCGGCAAGGGACGCCGAATGGCCCGACCCGCCGGTGGCTCTCTCGCCCTGGTCGATCCCCAGGTCTACCCACAAACCCTGTCCCAGATGCTCAGGCGCGGTGGCCATGATACGGGTGCGAGGCCGCAGTTCGTGGCACTGCCCAACTTGCCAACCGGCCAAGTGACGGCATATCGGAGCGTCGGGTTCCGGGCACCTGTTGACACTTGGAGCGTCAGCGCAGGCGGCCGCTACGGCGCGTGGCGACAGGCGCGATTTATTGACGGCACGGCAAGTCGGCCCGTACACTGTGGCACGAAAAGCGGACCATACCCCCGCGCATATTGCCGGCTGTCCGCCTTAATGTCTTGGAAGCTACGGCAATTGTCGTTGGAGGCTTTTTATCATGGCCGGTTACCGCAAGCATGAAGCGCAGGAATGGGCCTGGCAAACCTTGAAAGGGCAATGGACGACCCTGATCACGCCCTTCACGCCGGACAACCAGGTGGATACCGAAGGTCTCCGCCGGAACATTCGACACGTTCAGAGCCTGGGCGTGCGCGGCGGCGGCTGTACGTGGAATATGGGCGAATTCTGGAGCCTGACCGAGGGTGAACGGCGGTTGGTGATGGACACCGTCGCCGACGAAGCCGCCGGGCATTGGTTGATCGGGGCCCACGTCACCGACACGTCGCTGCGGGAGAGCATCGAGTTGGCCCAGCACGCCGAACGCCGGGGGTTCGACCTGGCGATCATTGCCCCCTCCTACATGGTCACCAAGACCGAGGATCAGGTGGTCGACTTCGTGCGGCAGGTCGCGGACAACACCGAACTGGCGATCATGTTCTACAACTCGCCCCAGTTCGGTATTACCATCAGCACCCAGGGCTTGAAGCGTTTGTGCTCCATTCCCAACGTGGTCGGTGTGAAAGAGGCCAGCTTCAATCAGCAGATTTCCATTGAAACCCACCTGCTGGTCGGTCGGGACGCGATCATCAGCACTCCGGACGAGTGGATCTTCCACAAGGCCAGAGAGTTGGGCTTCCACCAGCAGGTGATGTTCGCCAACACTTCCGACTGGCGGTTCGACACGCCGCGCCACAACTACTACACCCAGTTCATCGACCGCGCCACGGCCGGCGACCTGGACGTGGACTTCTATAACCACTACCTGAAGGACATAAAGGCGCTGTCCGACAAGTGGTGGGGCGGCACCATGAAGAAGACCGGCGGCGCGCTGCCGGTGGCCATGTGCAAGGCGTGGGGTGAGATGATGGGCATGGCCGGTGGGAGCGTTCGCGCCCCACTGCAGGACCTGACCCACGAAGAGAAAGCCGAACTGTGGAGTGAGTTGGAGCCCTTGCTTCCCCGCGGCGGCCCGCCGGCCGAGCCGGCTCGTGAGGTAATCCACGGCCGCCCGCATGCGCCGTGGCTCAACGGAAACGGCGCGCGCGATGGCCGGAGCGGCCTTTCCGAATCAGGCATGATGCTGCTGGTGAGCGCCCAGAACAAGGCCGAGGCGCTGGAAGCCGACCGGGGCGGCGCCGACATCATCGACCTGAAAAACCTCCAGGAAGCTCTGGTGGGCTCGGCCCATCCCAGCCTCGTTCGGGAAGTGCGGGAGATCATCTCGCCCGAAAAGCACGTTAGCGTCACCCTCGGTGTCGTGCCCAACCAACCCGGCACCGTCGCCATGGCGGTTCACGCTGCGGCGTTGATGGACGCGACTTCGGTCAAGGTGGGCTTCCAGGTCGCCGACTACGAAACCGCCGTTGAGGTCCTGCGCGAATCCCGCGCCGCCATCGGCAATGCGGACACCAAATTGATCGGTTCCCTGTTTGCCGACAACCTGCTCTTTGAAGGCGGGCTGGACCCCCACCTCATGGTCAGGCTGGCCATCGACGGTGAGTGCGACGGGTTCCTGATCGACACGCTGACCAAGGACGGCCGCAACCTGTTCGACTTCATGCCCGAACCGGTGTTGCGCGATATGGTCATGCACGCGAAACAGGAAGGCTTGAGCACCGCGCTGAGCGGCCACCTCAAACTGGAGAACCTGGACGAGTTGGCTCGCATCAATCCCGACATCGTAGGCGTTCGGGGCGCAGTGTGCTCCAGTGGGGAGCGGGACCGCGCCGTGGCCTGGGAAGCGGTGGCCTACTTCAAGGAGCAACTGGATCTGCGCAAGAGCGGCGTGATCGACGTGCGCGCTCCCGTCGGGGCAGTTCCCGGCGGCAATGGCTACGGGCACGGCAATGGAAATGGCAATGGCCAAGGGAACGGGTGGACCGTGATCGATGGCCGCGGCAAGAACTGCGCCGGCGTAATCGCCGCACTGAGCCGCCAGATGGAGTACGACCGCGCTTCCTTCGTCGAGGCCATCCTCCACGACGCGCTCAACATCTACGACGTCATCTACTGGGCCGAGCAGGCCGGACACCGCCTGCTGACCCAGCGTAAGGAAAGCGACGGTACCCTCCGGGTGTTGATCGAGCCCTACGGCAACGGCAACCATTAATTGCCGGCGGCCGGTGGGCCTCAGGCAGCAACCTGTTTTGGGGCGGGAATGATCCCGCCCCAAACGATTCCAGGTGTCTGTTCGTTGACCCGGTTTTGTGCCCGCCATATAATCCCGGCAGACCGACGCTGGGCGGGACGTGCCGCGATAGACCCCCGCCGCAACGGTGTCGGCGTTGGAGGGCTGATATGGCTCGTTTCGACTACCTGGAGCCGCACTCGCTGGATGAGGCGCTCGGGATGTTGGATAAGTACGGGGAACGGGCGCGTCTCGTTTCGGGCAGCACCGATTTCCTGGTCCGCTGGCGCACCGGTGTATGGCGACCCGAGATAGTCGTGTGTATGCAACACGTGCCCGGACTGAACGGCGTTGATTTCAACGATGACGATGGGCTGTCGATTGGCGCGATGGCGACGGTGCAGGACATTGAGCAGAACGCCATCGTTCGAGCGCGTTACCCCGCGCTGGCGGCTGGCGCCACGGCCTTCGCCGGCGTGCAGGTGCGCAATCTAGCCACCGTAGTCGGCAACGTGTGTAACGCCTCGCCGGCCGGAGACACGCTGCCCGCGCTGCTGGCATACGATGCCGAGTGTCGCATCGTGGGTTCTAACGGCGAACGCTGGCTGCCGCTCACCGAAGTCTTCGTGGGCCCGGGTCAAACCGCCGTTGCCGCCGGCGAGATTATGACCGAACTGCGGCTGCCAACTCCGCCGCCGAACTCGGGCGGCCTGTACATCAAGCACAGCCCGCGTGGAGCAATGGACATATCCGCCGTGGGCGCGGCGTCCGTGGTCAGCATCGGAGCCGACGGGCTATGCGCGTCGGTCCGGATCGCGTTGGGCGCGGTTGCCCCCACGCCAATGCGAGCCTTTGGAGCCGAGGGGCGTCTGGTTGGACAGGCGCCGACGGACGACAACGTCGCGGAATCGGCGCGGCTGGCGGCCCAGGCATCGCGACCAATCGCAGACGTGCGGAGCGGCGCTGAGTATCGCCGGGAGATCGCCCAGGTTCTGGCCGAACGCACTCTGCGACACGCCGCCGACACTGCCGTCGGTGGTGTCCCCAATTTCGATGACATTCGGCGACTGGCCGTCCAGACCGTCTGGTAACCGGCCCGCGAGGTTGATGACATGAAACAGCCGCTCAATCTGAACATCAACGGCGAAAGTCGGCTGATGCTGGTGGAACCGTTCTATTCACTGCTGGACTGCCTGCGTGACGAAGCGCAGTTGACGGGCGCAAAAAAGGGTTGCGACGAAGGGGACTGCGGAGCTTGCACGGTGCTGATGGACGGCAAGCCGGTCACTTCGTGCCTGGTCCTGGCCCACAGCGCTCACGACTCAGCCATCACGACCATCGAGGGGTTGGCCGGCGTGGACGGCCTCAGTCCCGTCCAGAAAGCTTTCGTGGAACACGGCGGACTGCAATGCGGGTTCTGCATCCCGGGACTGATCATGTCGGCCACGGGGTTCCTGCAGGACAACCCGGACCCGACCGTGGAGGATGTCCGCTTCGCCATCGGAGGCAATCTGTGCCGGTGCACGGGGTACCAGCGAGTGGTCGAAGCGGTCATGGCCGCCGCCGAAGAAATGCGCGGGTCCGCCTGATCTCCGGGCTTCGTGGGATTCTGACAATGGACAACGTCGTCGCTTATTTCAACCGGTACTTCGCCAACTGGGGTATCGAGTTGCCAGCGGAAGCCGTGGCCAACCGTCAACGAGGCAGAATCACGCAGGCTGGCTGGTCGATACAGTGGCTATTCGGTAGTGATGGCGTCGATGAGTACCTGGATTTCTACGCCACGCACCGGATGAGCAATGATCGCCACGAACGAATATTTGCTGATGGACGAACCGAAGCACTGGAAACGCAACGAGAAATGCGCCGCGCTTCCAGCGATCCCGAAGAAGACGCGCGGTTGGAAGAAGAATACTACGAGCACAACCGAAGAGTGAGTCGGGAGTTGAGTGCCAAATTTCAATAGCGTGAAACCGCTCGGTATCTCCGTAACCAGATCGGGAACCTCGCCATCAAGTCCGACTCCAACCCGGAGGCACATGCAATGACAACGCAGTTCAAAGTTTTGGAGCGCAATCATCCTCGCGTCGATGCGCACGACAAGGTGACCGGCCGCGCCACCTACGCGTCCGACGTGTACCTGCCCGGTATGTTGGCCTGCAAGCTGCTCCCTGCCACACGCAGCCACGCCCGCATCGTGCGGCTGGACACGGCCAAGGCGGCCTCCCTTCCGGGAGTCAGGTGTGTCATCACCGGGACCGATTTTCCCGACATTCGGTTCGGCTCCGGCGCTCTGCGCGACCGGTACGTCATGCCGCGCGACGTGGTCAACTTCGTGGGCGAGCCCATCGCCGCGGTGGCGGCGGACGACGAGGCCACGGCCCAGGAAGCCATCGAGTTGATCGAGGTCGAATACGAAGACCTGCCGGCCGTGGTCAACCCCTTGTCCGCCATCGGTTCAGATGCGGCCACCGTCCATCCGGAGTTGGAAGAGTACGAGGGATACGGGTTCACCCTTGGGCACAACGTCAGCACACTGCTGGACGCCGACCGGGGAGACGTCGACCAGGCATTCCGGGACGCCGACGTCGTGGTGGAGGACGTGTATCGCTCCCAGGGGATCAACCAGGGATTCCTCGAGCCCATGGCGTGCGTAGCCGACGTAGAAGCCAACGGCCGGCTGGTGGTCTATGCTTCCACTCAGGGACCCTACCAGATCAGGGCGGCGTTGGCTGGCGTGCTTGAGATCCCGGTGTCGCGCATCCGCGTGGTTCCCATGGAACTCGGCGGCGGCTTCGGCGCCAAGCTGCGGCTCGCCTTCGAGGCTTTTCCCGCGCTGCTGGCTATGAGGACCGGGCGGCCCGTCAAATTGGTGAACACCCGCGAGGAAGTGTTCACCATGAATGGCCCGAGGCTTCCGGTCACCAACTACATCCGGTCCGGGGTCACGCGGGACGGAACCATCGTCGCCCGTGAAGCCTACACGATCTTCGACGTGGGAGCGTACCTGGGCGCCGGCCCGAACTCGGGGATTGGTCACGGCATCGGGGCCTACCGGGTGCCCAACTTCCGGCTGCGTTCCTACGGTGTTTACACCAACAAGATCTACGTCGGTTCGTACCGGGCCTCCGGCGTCGCCGACATGACCTTTGCGGTGGAATCCCACATGGACCGCATCGCTCATGAAATTGGAATGGACCCATACGACCTGCGCGTGAAGAACGCCCTGCGCGAAGGCGATGTGTCCGTGAGCGGAGCCGTGGTCCCAACCAACGGGCTCATGGAAACTCTGGAGGCCATCAAGGAAAAGATCGACTGGCCGCGCCAGTTGGAAGACGGCCACGGCCTGGGCCTGGCGCTGTGTGAGTGGAGGAGTGGCAGCGGCCCGTCCACGGCATCGATCAGCGTCAATGACGACGGCACGGTAAGCCTGCTCACCGGTTCGGTGGACATATCCGGCAGCGACACGTCCCTGGCCGCCATTGCCGCCGAGGCCCTGGGCATCCCGATGGACCAGGTGGTCGTGGCCAAGCGCGACACTGACCTCGCGCCATACACCGGTCAGTCCGGCGGCAGCCGCATCGTGTACAGCCAGGGAACCGCAGTGCAGCGCGCCGCCGAGGACACGGTCCAAAAGCTCATCGCTCTGGCTGCCGAGCGCCTGGGACTTCCCGAGGACGCTTTGGGCTGTGAGGATGGTCGCGTCTACGTGATGGACAACGAGCCGCAGGGCCTGACCTTCGCGCAGTTGGCCGCAGCCAGCGTGACCTCACGGGGCGGTCCCATCATCGGCACCGCGTCTCTTTCCAGCATGCCCTACACCCCGGTATTCGCCGCGCAGGCCGCCGAGGTCAAGGTCGACCGGCAAACCGGCCAGATCCGGGTGCTCCGTTACATCCAGGCCCAGGACGTGGGAACGCCGATCAATCCCATGGCAGTTGAGGGTCAGTTGGACGGCGGAGTGGTCCAGGGGATTGGCCGTGCCCTGACGGAAGACCAGCAATTCGACCCGGAAACGGGCGCCGTCCGGAACCCCTCGTTCGCTTCGTACCTGATGCCGTTGGCCATCGACCTGCCCGAACTGGAGAACGTCCTGATCAACGTGCCGGCCCCCGATGGGCCATTCGGCGCCCGGGCCGTGGCCGAACCGCCCGGCTTTGGCCCGCCCGCCGCCATCGCCAACGCGGTGTACGATGCGGTGGGCGTGCGCGTCAAGGAGTTGCCCCTGTCCGGCGAACGCGTGCTTGCCGCGCTGAACGGACAGAACGCGGACATCGAGTTCGACGTGGATGAACTCCGCCGGGCCGAAGGTCTCGCCGCCGAGTAGATTTGCCCCTGGGTGCGGAATCGTCGGGGGCGGGCACAGG
>JAJEIA010000078.1 GCA_022823505.1 Dehalococcoidia bacterium | reverse complement strand
GGTGTACCTGGACGGCGGCATACGTCGGGGAACCGACATTTTCAAAGCGGTCGCCATGGGTGCCCGCGCGGTGTTGATCGGCCGCCCCTTGTTCTGGGGGCTGGCGGTCGACGGCTCTCCGGGTGTCGCCGCCGTCCTCGAGCTGTTGCGCGACGAGCTGGACGCCACCATGGGCATGTGTGGCTGCCCAACGGTCGAGAGCATCGGTTCGGCAACCATCGATATGGTCTCTCCGCTTTTGGCCGCGTTTCCGTCGCCCGCGGATTTCAGGTAACGCCACACCGCGCTGATGATCATGGTCGCTGATGATCATGGTCTCGGTTCAACTTAACTGAACGTTAACCGCGTCGGCGCGGCTCGGCGCTCAACAATTCCGCTCGAAGTTACCGGCTGAGCGTTGACGCCATCGCCGACGCTGGGTATTATTCGCCGCCGTATGAGCAGCGTGAGTTCCGGATTTACTTGAACCCTGTGCCGACCACTCCGGGCTGAGTGGTGGGCGGGTGCGTCGCGCGCCGGGTAGATCCACACGTCCCTTTGCTTCGCTGCGTTCGCGTTTCCCGTCGTCTCCCGTTGATTGGGCGTCCGTTGACGCCGGCCCCAGAATGATGGTGAAACGCACATGTTCTATGGACTCCTGGCACGCGGGGTCACAGTTTTTGTCCTGGTTTCAATCGTAGCGACCATCGCCGCGTGTGCGGACGACGAAGTGCCCACGCTCTATGTGGGCGGTATCCCCGATCAGGACGTGGCAGTCCTGGAAGCGCGCTTCGATCTCCTCGCCGAATATTTGTCAGAGGAAACCGGAGTACCCGTCCGGTACCTGGCTTCCCAGTCCTACGCCGCCCTGGTCACCGGATGGGATAACAACGACGTCCAGTTCGCCTGGTACGGCGGCCTGACCGGCGTGCAGGCACGTCTAGCGGTCCCCGGTTCCCTGGCGGTGGCCCAACGCAGCACCGACGAAAGATTTACCTCCGTATTCGTCGCAGCGCCGGATTCAGGCATTTCCTCCCTGGCTGACCTCAAGGGGCGCACCTTCACTTTCGGTAGCGAGAGCTCGACCTCCGGCAATCTGATGCCTCGCTACTTCCTCGGTCAGGAAGGAATCGTACCTGAGACCGACTTCAACAGCGTGGCGTACAGCGGCTCCCACGACGCCACCTGGAAGCAGGTCGAAGCCGGCGCGGTCGAGGCCGGCGCTCTCAACGCCAACGTATGGAAAACCCGCTTGGATCAAGGCGATGTTGACACCTCCCGGGTTACCGCTTTTTACACGTCTCCGGGCTATGTCGACTACCACTGGGTGGTCCGACCCGGCCTCGACGAGGTCTACAGCTCGGGCTTCACCCAGCGATTGGTTGACGCCGTGCTTAGATTGAACGCCGCCAACGGTGGGCGTGACCAGGAAATCATGAATGCCTTCCAGGCCGACCGGTTCATCCCGACCAGCAATGAAAACTACCTCCCCATCGAAAATATCGCGCGCGATCTCGGCCTCATATCCGAACAGTAGCCAACCGGCGATCCTGATCGACGGCGCGGCCAAGACCTACGGCGATGTTGAGGCGGTACGTCCGCTCTCCCTAGCAATTGAGTCGGGCGAGACGGTGGCCCTGCTGGGTCCCAGCGGCAGTGGCAAGACCACGCTGCTCTCCATGATCGCCGGCGAGCTGGAACCCTCGAAAGGTTCCATCCACCTGCGGGGCAGGGATCTCGCCGCGCTCCATCCCGGTCGTGAACTCTCCCGTGAGGTGGGCATGATCCACCAGCAATATGACCTGGTCCCCAACCTTTCGTCTTTGCAAAACGTGCTGGCCGGCCGATTGGGAGATTGGAGCCTCTTCAAATCGGTGGTTTCTCTGGTGTGGCCTCGGGACCGGCAGGTGGGCATGAACGCCCTGGAACGCGTGGGCGTCAGCGACCGCGCGCGGGTTCGCGCCGGCTTCCTCTCAGGAGGCGAACAACAGCGGGTGGCCGTTGCCCGTCTCCTGGTGCAGGACCCGGCAATCATCGTTGCTGACGAGCCTGTTTCTTCGCTGGACCCAGCGCGGGCCGAAGAGGTTATGGGCATCCTGACCGAGTCCGCCTTACTGGCCGGCAAAACCCTGGTGGCCACCGTCCATTCCGCCGAGGTCGCGCGAACATACTTCGGCCGCCTGATCGGCCTCCGCAACGGGGAACGCGAATTCGACCTTCCTGCACATCTCGTGACCGACGAACAACTGGACGCCCTCTACGCCCTAGAGGGGCTGCGGGATGAATGAACGCGCCCACGAGGGTTCCCTGATGGGACGCGGCGCGCTTACCGCAATCCTACTGATCGCCTTTGCAGTGAGCCTGGCGGGCATTGGGTGGGACGACGGCGTGCTCAACTCCGGCGGGCTCCGGGCCGTTGGTCAGATCCTGTCGGCGGCATTCCAGCCGCAGCTGAACCCGGACGTCCTGTCCATCGGGGCGCGCTCCACCTGGACCACTCTCGCCTACGCCTGGGCCGGCATGACCGTGGCCCTGGTCATCGGCCTCCCCCTGGGAGTAGTAGGGTCTGGAACCGTGGTCCGCTCCCCCTGGGCGCGTCGCTGGAACATCTCGTCGGCGCGCTTTGCGCTGGCCATCTTTCGCGCCATCCACGAGCTGGTTTGGGCCTGGCTATTCATCGCTGCGCTTGGGCTGTCCCCCATGGCCGGCGTGCTGGCCCTGGGGCTCCCCTACGGGGGCATCCTGGGGCGGATCTACGCGGAACTGCTACAGGATGTACCAGAGGCTCCTCTTCGGGCCCTGCGCAGCGCCGGTGCGTCCGAATGGCGGGTCTTCTGGTTCGGCCGGCTGCCCATGGCCCTGCCCGACATGCTCAGCTATACCTTCTATCGCCTGGAATGCGGGATCCGGTCCGCCGCGATTCTGAGCTTCGTGGGTCTGGGCGGCCTCGGCCACAACATCCAGATATCTCTGCAGGACATCGACTACAGCCGGATGTGGACCTTCGTTTATTTCCTCATTTTGTTGGTGCTGGTGGTGGACCTGTGGAGTTCGCTAGTCCGGCGCCGCGTCGCCATTGAGCAGGGCTAACCCGATGGCCGCCCAGTATGGACGGGGCGAACCGGTGGCCCGCGGCGGAGCCACCGCTCCCATCGCTCCGGGCCGCCGAATCGGATTCCTGGCCGCCTCCGCTACCATTGCATTCCTGATGGCGTTGGCCGCGTGGGTGACCATAATCGGCAACGACCATTTCCCGAGGCGGAACCTGTTCTCTCTGGAACCGCTCACCAGTGCCGCGGACTTTGCCGGTGGCCTGATCGGAGCCGAATCCTCAGCCACGCCCGCTTTCTACAAACCGGACGAATGGGCGGAGAAAGCTCGTCTCGCCGGTGAAACGCTCGCCATGAGCGTCGCTGCGGCGGGCCTCGCCGCCATTGGCGCCCTGGCATTGTTCATGTTCGGGGCGCGCAACGTGATGATGGGGAGCCTCGCGCCGTACCAATCTCCGTTCTGGACGGTTCCCTTTTTCCTGGTGCGCTCCCTGTTCACCGTGAGCCGCGCCGTGCCGGAACTGGTCTGGGCGATGATCCTGGTGTTCGTCTTCACCCAAGGCACCCTGCCGGGCGTCATCGCCCTAGCCATCCACAATGGCGGTATCCTGGGCAAGCTGGGCTCAGAAATCGTGGAAGGACTGGACACTCGTCCGATGCGGGCGTTGCGCTCCACCGGCGCCGGTCGAATGCAAGTGCTGCTCTACGGGGTGCTCCCGGAGGCGCTGCCCAAATTCATCACCTACCTGTTCTACCGCTGGGAGGTGATCATCCGGACCACCATCGTGGTCGGGTTCGTGGCGGCTGGCGGCCTTGGCACCGAGTTCCGACTGGCCATGAGTCACTTCAAATTCACCGAGGTCACGCTGATCCTGTTCTGGTACCTTGTCCTGGTTCTTTTCGTGGACGTGGTCTCCGGTCAGATGAGACGGTTGGCAAATTGATCGGCGACAAAGCACCGTGAAACACTCCAACCCGCGCTCTGGAGAGCGCTGTGCGATTACTGTGCCCGGGTGTACGTATCCGGCGGGGTGACGCCGTAGAAAATGGAATATTCGGATATGACGATATCTTCGCCGCCTTTCTTGCCCCAAACGATCAACGAATATACGCCGTGGCCATGGCGTTGCAGGACCGTGCCGATGTCGGCTTGGACCGCGAACTCCGTGTCAACGGCTCGCCACTCCGATGCGGTGACCCAAGGGACGGTCAACACTTCGGATCGCGTGTTTTGGCTGGTTTCGTACGCTTCCTGCCATGCGAAATGGGCTTCGGCGGGCGAGCGCGGGGCGAGCGCATCGGCCGGAACATCGTATGGGCTGGGACAAGGGTCGTGTTGCGTTTGGAACTGATCGGTCGGCCAAAAATATCCGCCGGTGAGGGGCTCCCGCAATCCGGCTACCCGGCGTCCGTTGTCATAGCAGTAGGTCCGCGCCAGCTGACCGCGTGTTAGCGGGTGTGGGGGCGGGTCGAAATATATTTGCACACCCAGATCGCGTTTCTGGGTGAACAGCACGCCGCTCTCAACAGTACCGGAAAACGACAGGATGCCGTCAGATATGGTCGGTACTCGGTCATACTCAACATAGCCACCTTCGAAATGCTGGTACATCGCCGTGTTGTACCGGTCCCAGGCGATCCCGATGTTGACCCGTTTGTGCGAAGGATCGAGGATGTTGCGGCGGTGTCCGGGACTGCTCATCCATCCGTCCATGGCCTCGTCGATCTCTCGCTCAATGCCGCTGCTGGCGCGGTATCCGTCAGACGGCCTGATGCAATAATCCAGTCCGCTGCCGTTCTCCCCGTTGGACTGATAACCACCGGCCAGGCTGTAGCGCATGTATGGTTTCAGGCCATCTATACCCCAGTGGGACGAAAAGCAGTTCTCCAGGGCGGACTCGGCGTGCAGTTGGGCGGCGATGTTATCGGCCAATGCTACCGGATTCAGACCGGCACGCCGGCGCTCAGCATTGATCAATGCCAGCATGTATTTCTTTTCGCCAAGATGCCGGAGTTCCGGGGACGGAATCGGCGTGGGGGTCAACGCCGGCGTTGGCGATAGTGTGGGCGGCGGAGTAGGCGTCGGGGACGGCACAACGGCGGGTTGCGCCGTTACACTCAGTACCGGCGTTGCCGAAGGCGTGGCGGCGAGGATGGGAACCAGCGAAGATCCCGGCGATGCAGGCGCAACCCACGGAATGGTGTCAGACGTCGGATCAGGGGAAACGACGGTGACCTGCGGCGTAGTCTCAGGGACCTCGCCGGTTGCGGCGATACTGGCAATCGCCGCGTTGATCGTCCCCTGTATATCGGGTACAGAACCGGTATCCGGTTGACCGCTGCCTCCGAAGCAGGCGAGCGACATCAAAGCAAAGGCAGCACAGGCGGCCGAAAGAATTGCGCGTGACATCCCGCGCTGCCTCGATCCACCTACTCCGCGTCGGGGTGCGTCGTGATGAACCGCGCGGACCGCTCCGGGTCCACTTGCGGCGCGCGCACTTCGACGCCGGCCTGCTCCTCCTGCAGCCGCACGGTGCTGCTGCTATCAGCCTGACCCCAGCCGCGGTTCATCGCCTGCAGCGAAATCTGCTGAGCCAGTGTCGACATGGGCATGGGCACGTCGTACTCCCGCGCCAACTCCGTCGCCAGCGAGATGTCCTTGTGCGCCAGGTTCAACGCGAAACTCGCCGGCTCATATTCCCCGCGAAACATCGTCCGTACCAACCCCTCGTGGAGGAAGGACATGCGACCCAGCGCCCCGCGCCTGACGCACTCCCACAACGGCTCCGGGTCCACTCCCGCCTTGACGCCCAGGGTCAGTCCCTCCGCTATGGCCTGCCTCACGCTGTGACCAATCATGTTGTGCACCAGCTTCGCCACGCTCCCAGCGCCGATCTCCCCCGCATAGAACACCTTGTCTCCAAACGCGTCCAATATCGGCTTCACCCGCTCAAATACCTCCCGGTCTCCTCCCACCATCACCGCCAGGTTCCCCGACGCCGCCCCCGTCTTCCCTCCACTCACCGGCGCGTCCAAAACGTGACATCCCTTCGCACGAAACTTCGGCTCGATCTCCCGGATCAGCGTCGGCCGGCTCGACGACAAATCGATATACACGCTTCCCGGCTTGATCCCTTCCAGCACCCCCG
>JAJEIA010000012.1 GCA_022823505.1 Dehalococcoidia bacterium | reverse complement strand
GCCTCTTCCCGGATAATCGCTGCGGCGGTGGATTCATGATCCCCGTTGACCGGCGAGAATACACCCGAAAGCGCTACTGCGCGCACCCCTTGGCGGCGCATGTCCGCCACCGCCTCGCGTATCTCAGACCGGTCCATCGGGCTGATCGCCCGTCCGTCGAATTCGTGACCGCCAGCCACCATGTAGGTGAACCCGCCCATGGCTTCCCGCAGATCACTCGGCCAGTCCACCAGTGGTGGCAGGAGCTGGGTGGCCGGAAGACACAAGCGGAGCACGGCGGTGGGAGCAAGTTCCCGGCGTTCCAGCAGCGCGTTGGTGAAGTGCGTGGTGCCGACCATCACCGCATCCACCCGCCCGGCGGCGGGCAACTCGGCTAGCAATTCACCTACCGCGTCGACTATCCCGGTGGTAACGTCGGGGGTGGTAGGCAACTTTACGGCGTGAACCAGTTCCGCCCCGTCCATCAGAACGGCGTCCGTATTGGTGCCGCCCACGTCGACCCCAACTAACATCAGCGGCGTCCTTTAGACCGTGAGTGGCGCATAGTCCACCTCGTACCCGAACGCCTGCGGGCCGGCGACCGCCAGGCCCTCCGGACTGGTCCACAGTTCGGGGGCCGGGAAGCCCAGTATCGTGACCCGCAGGCCGTATCGCATCAGTTCCGTCGTTACCGGTTCGCCCAGATCGGTGGCCACGGCGCAGATCAGGTCCGGGACCACGCAGACGATTGCGCCGTCGCGCCTGGCGACGAGATTTTCGTTTTGAAATTCGATGACCATGCGCTCGCCGGCGTAGGCGTCCAGTCCGTCGATGGTGAGCGAGCCCCGGGCAAATCCGGCCGTCGTTCGGCGTTCCAGGTCCACTACTTTGCCGCGGAATAGGACCCTGCCCGGGCTGACGCCGAGGATCGCATCCAACGGATCATCGCCATGCCGTCGGGCCGCCTTGACCGCATCCCCCAGGTCTCGCGCGAGCGACAGCGTCAGCGGCACCGCCGTTCGGCGCACCTGCTCGGTAGACATGGGGGCCACGGCGTAGCAGGCCACGCAACCCATTTGTATTGTCACGGCCCGGGCCAGGCGCTCCGCCCATCGGGGATCGATCGTTTCGCGGATCACCACGCTGTTGCCTTTCTCGTCCGCCACCGCCATTGGACAGCACGGCACGCCGTACACGAAGAACGTCTTCATCTGGAACTCGGGGAACGCCCGGCCCATGCCGTCGGCGTCCACCACCGGCAGGCCTGCCATGGCCGCCGCAATCAAGGGTTCCACCGAGTTGCTGCCACCGATCTCGTTGGAGATGAGGGCCGTCGCCGTCTCGCCGGTGTATTCTTCGATGGCGCGCAGCGCGTGGTAGGACTGGAGATCGCGCACCTTTTCAATCCCAACCGTCGGCGCACCGATGCCGCCCACGCACACCACCCGCGCGCCCTCCGGCAGCTCGTCGGGCGCAAGCACGTCAACCGGCCCCCAACGCCGCATCGCCTGACGGGCGCGCAGTTGCCCGATGTAGGGGTTCCCTCCCCCACCGGTGCCCAGGATCCCGGCGCCAATGGCGATGGACTCCAGCTCATTTTCGGTAGCCGTCCACATGGCGGGTGACCTCAGATTTCAGGTGTACCTGGACGCACGGGGAGCCGATTACCGGCCGCCCGCCGATCTGCCGCCGTCGACCATGTAGACGCCCCCGGTGCAGAAACTGCTTTCGTCGCTGGACAGGAACAGCATCATCCGCGCCACTTCCTCGGGGTTCCCGTACCGGCCCAGCGGGATGCGAGCCGATGTGGCCCGGTAGGTCTGCTCCACGGTCACGGCGGAGTCGTCCAAAGCGGCCACGCGCATCTCCTCGATGGAGCGCATCATGCGCGTTTCGATGGGCGCCGGGTTGACGGTGTTGACGCGGATACCCGATGCCGCGCCTTCCATGGCTGCCGTGCGCATCAGGCCGATCACTGCGTGTTTGCTCGTCGTGTATGCCGACATGTCGGGGCCGGCGCCGATCCCCGCGGTGGACGACGTGATCACTATGCTGCCCCCGCCGCGTTCCCGCATAACCGGCACCACGTACTTGATCCCCAGCCACACGCCGCGCACGTTGACCGCCATGACCCGGTCGAACACGTCAAGAGGGTAGTCCGGAATGGGAGAAATGGATCCTTCGATCCCGGCGTTCGCCAGCAAAACGTCCACTCCGCCCCAGCGGTCTGCCGCCGCCTTCACGTAGGCCTCGGTCTGCTCGGGCGAGGTGACGTCCGCCACCACGTAACTGGCGCGATCCTCACCGATCGATTGGACCGTTTCTCGGAGCGCCGACTCATCCAGATCAACCAGCGTGATCCGCGCCCCCTCGTCCGCGAAAAGCCGGGCCGCTGCGCGACCGATGCCGCCGGTGGCGCCGGTGATCAGCGCAACTTTTCCTTCCAATCGGGTCATCGTCATGCTCCTTGTGTGGCGATTGGTCCGAGATTGAATTCAATATCTGCTTCGGCTGCGGTAGACGGCAAATGATTGTTCCGAACCGGTGCGATCCATTAGCCCGGCGGAGGGCCGTCCAGCTGGAGTTGGCATTGAATCGCGGCTTCGAACAGCGCGGCGGGGAACTCCGACGCCGGTGTCAGGAGCACTGCCAGGGCATCCGGTCCGCCCACGGTGTCCAACACACATTGGAAGTTCTCGTACTCGCCCGGCTGAATTCCCATGGCCGGAGCCGCCGCCTGGAATTCCTCCTCGCTGAGGCAGGAAAG
This sequence comes from Dehalococcoidia bacterium, assembly GCA_022823505.1. Lineage (GTDB taxonomy): Bacteria > Chloroflexota > Dehalococcoidia > Lucifugimonadales > UBA3495 > Bin87. The sequence goes on along the minus strand of JAJEIA010000012.1, from coordinate 53,842 downwards.
CGAGACTACAAAGGTCACCATCCCCTCGGCCTGAGCGGCTCCGTATTCGGCCCCGGGATCGTTGGCCGCCAACAGGCGCGTCATAAGGGTGGTCAGGTCCTGATTTGCATAGCTATTGCGCAGGCAAGTTGAAGATTCTGCGCTGAGCGGTCCAGAGGCGCTCAGGACGGGCGTCAGCAACAGTCTCAGCGATGTTTCATGGCCCAGGCAATCCAACACCGCGGTACGGTCCGCATCATCGGCCAGCTCCGGAGCCCGCAGCGTCGCCGCAAGCCGTTCCGGAGGAAGGGCTCCCGCAAGACAGTCGCGCTCTGTCTCTGAAACGTCCGTTAGAAAAGCGTTGGCGTCGTCTATGGCCAGTGGCGCCAGTGGTTCGATGTCAGCGTTTGCCGGCGCCGTCGTTGCTGCGGGAGAGTCGGTGGGAGCCGGGCTTGGCGGAACCTCCGTGGGCACGGTGGTCGGCTCCACGGTGGCGGTCGGTTCATTTGATTGGGCGGACACGCTTACTTTGGCCAGCGCCGCCGCGACCGTCGCTTCATAGTCCGGAGTATCCGATACTTCCGGCTCATCCCCACCGCAGGCCAGGGTCATCCAGCACAGGCACGCCAGGCTGGCAACAGCCGACGCCCGCACGAGGGTATTTCCAATGGGATTGGTCATATCCGACCTCAAGTGCGTATTTTGCGCCGTGATTGTATACCATCTGCCGGTAACTGCCTGGCATCGGCCGCCTGCGCCTGGCGCCCGAAACCGGCCGACGCTTCGCTCTCCTGACCTGGACCATGGGCGCTGCGAGGTCCGCTCCGGTGTGATGGCCGGATCGCGCTGTGTGCGTCTTCCCAACGTGCCTGATGCTCTGGTGCCCGGATAAAGCCAGTCGCGCCAGCAAATCTGGCGCGACTGCGGTACGTGCTGCAGCGACCGGATGGCCGTCTGCCGTTGTGACGTCAAGGGTCCGTTACTGTGGCTGAGTGAAACCCACCGGCGCAGCCTCGGTCGGAAATGGAATCAACGCTCGGTCAAGCGATCGTTCCCGGTCTCCGAGCACATTGTGGCTCAGTCGGCCTCGGCAAGCGTGCCGCGAGGTACTGACGACCGGATCGCACGTTCACCGCGGCAGGGTCAACGATGCCGACGTGGGCTCCATCCCAATGTCCGTTTGAGCAGCCCCTGACATTAGGGGCCGTCGATGCCCAACTCGGCCCGTAGGTCACGGATCGTCTCGGCGCGGCTGCGGGTCGGGGGACGCACGCGCATGCCGATGGGTTCGTTCTCCACCTCGGGCACAACCTTGATGGCGACGAAAACCGGCCCGGTTGCCTGCATGATTTCTTCCACGTTGGTGGCGAACTCTTCCAGGTCTTCGAAACTGTACGAAGAGGCGTAACCGGATTCCTTGGCCATGCCGGCGTAGTTGATCTCCTGCGCGTTGGGAACCGGCTGCCCACCGGTGGTGGCGTAGCACTCGTTGTCCAACACGATGTGGCAGAAGTTTTCCGGCTTCATGCCGGCGATGGTCGCCAGGATCCCCAGGTTCATCAGCAGCGCGCCCTCGGAATCGAAGAGCACCACTTTCTCATCGGGCAGACCCAGAGCGAGCCCCAGAGCCGCTGACGTTGTCTGGCCCATGGCGCCGCCCATGTTCAGGTCGCGGTTTTCGTTGGTGGTGAATTCACGCCAGTGGCGGCCGGAAGTACCGGTGGGGATCACGATGGCATCGCCCCGGTGCTCCTGGAAGACTCGGAATACGTCCGCGGATTGAATCATACTGTGCCTCCGTTGGGTGGGTCTTTCTTGCTCCGTACGCCGCCCTGCCCCAGGAACATCTGCGGCACATGGTCGTGCGCCGACGGAGCAACAAATTGTGGCGAATGGTTATCCGTCTAGCGGTTGAAACCGTGGTATTCGTCGCCGACGAGGATGGCGACCGGCCGCTTGGTGGCCCGCGCCTCCTCGAAGGCCGTGGAGATGCGCGTGCTGTCGGCGTCCTGCTCAACCAGGTAGTAGTTGATGCGGAAGGCGTTCAGGAATGGCTCGGTATAGGTGGCCGCCGAGTCGGTGATGATGCCGTGGCGGTTCCAGCCACGATAGCCCACCACCATTACCAGCGGGAACCCGGCGTCCAGGACCATGCCCCGGATGGAGTCGCCCGATTCCATCATGCCCGTGTTCTGGATCAGCACCACCGGTGTCTTGCCGGCTACCAGTAAACCCAAGGCGATGCCGAAAGTCTCGCCTTCCCGGGAGGTGGGGACGATCTCCAGCCCGTCCTGCTCCTTCATCAACTCGTACAGGTAGTTGGTTTCGCTGTCGGGGATGGTCACCACATGGGTGACGCCATTCTTCTCGAACTCCTCTACCATAGCCTCAGGGCTAAGCACCGCTGCCTGTTGTGTAACCATGAAAGTCCTCCTAACGTACTCAGTGGACCAACAGTCACGGTTTCCGCTGCCTGGGCAAAGACCCGTTCCTGCTGTGAAACTCCGCCGATTATAGTAACCCATATCGAGGGGGTCAATTTCGGGATGTCGGGCCAGACGGCGACAGGCTTCGACGCCCGTCGTTGACCGCTGCTACCCGCAGTGTTAGCGTGCGCACAATCGACGCCGCCAATCTGTTTGGCTAATCACGCGGAAGGGATCAGACATGACCGGAGCATTGGAACACATTCGCGTAATCGACTTCGGGCAGTACATTGCCGGCCCCCTGGCGGGAATGTTGCTGGCGGACCAGGGCGCTGACGTGGTGCGGATCGACCCTCCCGGCGGACCCCGCTGGAAGACTCCGGCCAACTCCACGTGGAACCGGGGCAAGCGGAGCATCACCCTTGACCTCAAGAACGCGGATGACGCAGCCATCGCGCAGTCGCTCGTCGATAGCGCCGATGTGGTGATCGAGAACTTCCGGCCCGGCACCATGGACCGGTTGGGCCTGGGACCGGAACAGATGACACGGGCCAATCCCCGACTGGTTTACTGCTCCATACCGGGGTTCGCATCGGACGATCCCAGGGCAGCCATGCCGGCCTACGAAGGCGTGGTGGGCGCGGCTTCCGCCACATTCCGGCCGCCCGACCCGAATAGTCCGCGCCCGGTGTACACGGCCATTCCCATCGCCTCGGTGTACGGGGCCTTCCAGTCGGTGGTGGCCATCACCGTGGCCCTGAACGCCCGGGAGCGTGACGGCGTGGGGCAACGCATCGAAGTCCCTCTCTTTGACAGCATGTTCCAGTCCATCGGACGGTTCGGGGTGCGCGTGCACAACGCTCCTCCGGCGATTCCGACGCTCCAGGAGTTGTGGGGCGGCATCTTCCGGTGCAGCGACGGCCAGTACGTGCGGTTCGGCGGCTCCGGCAACCAGAACTTCCGGCAGTTCGTCGAGGCCGCCGGCATCGTTTCCTGGGATGACGAGGGGCTGACCGACTTTGACCGCCCGCTGGACAGCCCCCAATTCCGCGCCGATGCCCAAACGCGGATTGAAGAACTCTTCCTGACCCGCACTGCGCAGGAATGGGAGGACCTGATCGCTGAGGCCGGCAGCGAAGGCGCCGTCTGCCGTACCAGCGCCGAGTGGTTTGACCACCCCCACGCCCGAGCCTCGGAGATGGTGGCGGAGGTCGACGACCCCACCTACGGCAAAATGCTTCAACCGGGGGTCAACGCCCGTCTGTCCGCGACGCCGGGTCGGGTGCGTGGCCCGGCTCCGTTGCCAGACCAACATCGTGAGGAGCTTCTCGCGGAGCTGAAGCCCCACCACAGCGCCGAGACGACGGCGCCCCGGGACGTCATGCGCGCCGCCGTTGACGGAGTGAAGGTGCTCGACCTGTGCATCATCCTGGCCGGCCCGACCATGGGCCGGACGCTGGCCGAGTACGGGGCCAATGTCATCAAGATTGACAACCCCCGGCGCGGCTCCACCGTGGCCCGGCACAACGACATCAACCGGGGCAAGCGCAGCATCCTGCTCGACCTGAAATCCGAGGAGGGCCGCGACGTTTTCTGGAAATTGCTGGAGGATGCCGACGTGGTGGCCCAGAACTATCGGGCCGGCCGGCTGGAGGCGCTGGGTCTGGGATACGAAGAGGTGAAAAAGCGCAAGCCCGACATCATCTACGCCTCGTTGAACGCCTACGGGCACGTCGGCCCCTGGGCGGAGCGCCCCGGTCACGAGGGGTTTGCCCAGGCCACCGCCGGTATGACCCGCCGGTTCGGCGGCGATGGCGTACCCGAGTCGCAGCCCAACCCGGTTAACGACTACGGCACCGGGTTCATGGGCGCCTACGGCGTCGCCCTGGCCCTGCTGCACCGACAACGCACCGGGGAAGGCCAGCACATCGATTCCGCCCTGGCCTACACCGCCATGACGCTGCAATCGCCCTTCATGCAGATGTACGATGGCAAGGAGTGGAACGAGACCAGCGGGCAGGACGCCCTGGGTACCGGCCCATTGCACCGGGCCTACCAGGCCAGTGACGGCTGGGTCTTTATCGGGGCGCCGCAATCGGCCCTATCGACGCTGGCCGGCCTGGACGGTCTCTCCGGAATAGACGCTCTGCGGGGGGATGCCCTGGCTTCGTCGCTGGAAGAGCGGTTCCAGGGCAACAGCGTGGCGTTCTGGGTGGAGCGACTGGCCGCCGCCGGCGTCGGCGCGCAGCGGGTGATCACCAACGTGCGGGAGCTGATGACCGACCCCTGGGTGGAGTCCCATGGGCTCAGCCTGACCCGGGAGCACGACGAATTGGGGCCGGTAACTACCTGCGGCCCCGCGCCCCGGTTGTCGCGCACCCCGGTGCGCCCGGGCATACCCGCTCCCAAGCCGGGCATCCACGCCCGGGAGATACTGGAAGAACACGGCTTGGGGAACCGATACCAGGCCCTTCTGGGTTCAGGGGTGATACTGACCGACGGCGTCGCGGCTGGTTAGGACCCCTTCAGCGCCAAAAAATTGGGGCCGCACGCGTTTGGGTGCGGCCCAGGTCATTTCACCGGATTGACGTCGCCCGACCGGGGCCGCTGTCCAGGCAGGAAATCGCAGCGACCCCGGGCGGGAACCGGTGGGCCTCCCTACCGGTGTTTGATGAGGACCTTCAGGTGGCCCGCGATGAAATCGTCCGCCGTTGAGGTGTGGACGATCTCACGCCAAAGGTTGACGTCATCGCGGTCGGTCGCCGAGGTGAGCGTCACCTACTGCGGAGTGGACCAATTGTCCGGCGTGAAGGTCAGTTGGCTGACGCTGGCGGTGAGGAAGCCTGTCGGGGAGATGGACAGAGATACCGTCACGTTCTCCTCCGGCTGCGCCCCGAGGGCTACCGTGTAGGAACCGGTGTCACCCTCCGCGAGGCTCAGGCTGTGGGAGCTGATCGCCGGCCACAGTTCCCGTCCATTGCTGGCGAGGGTGGAGTTGTTGGTGACCGTCTGGGACGCGAAGTGTTCCAGCGGGAGACCGTCGTCTTCATCGACGATCAGGCCCGGGACGTCCCGTGCGAAAACGTCGTCGTAGGCCACGGTCACCGCCATGCCGGCCCGTATTGCGCTGTCCAGGGTCAGGGTCAGATCAGTGCCCGAAATTGTGGCACCGCGGGTATGGATGCGGTGCCCGTCGGTGAACACGTCGATGAGCGTGCGCAGGTACACCGCGGTGTCGACCCCCGTGAATGAGCCGAGGGTGCGCAGGTCGGATCGGACGTTCACGGGCTCGCTGAACGTGACGATCACCTGCCGCCCGTCCTGAGAGGTTCGGGCGCTGGCGAACTCCGGAGGAACGATGCCCACCAGGTGACCCGCAAAGGTGACAGCCTCGTGGCCAAGGAGCGGCTCATTGCCGTCAGTGTCCACGATGGCGCCGCCGTGCAGGTCCAGCGAGTTGGCGACCACCGAGATTCCGTCGTTGTCCTCATCGCCGGCCTGTACCGTGTAGGCGAAGGCCAGGACGCTGCCGGTGGCCGTCAGGGAGTAGTCGTCGCCATCCTGAACGCCCTGGAAGACGGCCGCGACGGTCGAACTGCCGAGTTGCAGGGATATCTGGGGCGTCCCCGTCACCGTCATGTCGTGGTCAAAGCGCACCAACACCTGGATTGTGTCGCCGAGCTCGTAGGTGTCGTCGTCCCCGGGGTTGGACTCGACCCAGATGGACGCAACGACGGCCTTGCCCGCGATCTTGTGACCTTCCTGGTTATCGAGCCCGGGGTAGATTGCGTCCAGTTCAATCTCCCGGCCGGCGGAGTAGATGCTCCCGTCGTGGAAGCCTCCATCAGTGCCGGCAGGCACGGCGAGGCCGTCGTCGTCCCGATCGTGGTCCTGCACGTCATAGCCGAAGACGAGCGTGCTGGTGCCGGACCCGCTGCGGTAGGTCGCCTCGGCGAGGTGATCGCCGATCTCCACCGCGATGGACGGCGTGCCCTCCACCACAACGGATTCTTCGTAGCTCAGGGAGATGTTGATGGTCTCGCCCGGGCGGTAGACGCCGCCCTGGGCCGCCGACGAAGTGATGGTTGTGGCGGTAACCTGGGGGCGTCCGTCGACCCGATGGCCGGCGGTATCGTCGAAGCCGACGATGTGTCCGGTCAATGAGTTCTCGGTGCCCGCCTGGTAGACGTGCGTGGTCGACGGCTCAAAGCCTCCGCTGTCTCGTTCCATCAGGGCGACGCCGTCGTGGTCCACGTCGGTAAGCAGTACGGTGTAGGCGAAGACGAGAGTGTCGGTGCCGGATCCAAGGCTGTAAACTGCCCTCCGCTCCGGATTGCCATGGCCATCGACAAGCAGGCGGACTTGCGGTTGGCCCACGACGTCCACCGCGTCATCGAACTCCAGCGCAATCTCGATGGTTTCTCCGTTGCGGTAGGTGTCTCCGCTGGCCGGTTCGGAGATGATCTCGCTGGAGACGACGGTGGGAAGCACGCCGTTGACCCGATGGCCGGCCTGGTGCGGCAGCCTGGGGATCCTCTCGTACACGCGCTGCCTTGGGTAGTCGCTCCCGATAACCCCATCCCCTCGGAATCCCTCCTGCTCGGGAACCGAGATGCCGTCCTCATCTACATCGTCATCGTCCACCTGGTAGCTGAACACCAGCGTACTGACGGTCGTTTGGCGCTCGAAGCGAGCTGTTTCTTCCTGGTCGCCAAGCTTGAAGATGAACGCCGGCGTAGGCGCCACAATCAACAACCGGTCGAAGGTCAGCGTGAACTTGATCCATTCGCCGGAAACGTAGTGTTCGCCGTTGGCCGGCGTCGAGGTCACGGCGATCTGCTTGACGTATGCCCGCCCGTCCACCTTGTGCCTGGATTGATCGGAGAGCGCGCCGTAGTCCGTTTGCACGTCGACCGCGTTGCCGCCGACCATTTCCACGATTTTCCCGGTGCCCACGATCCCGGTTCGCTGGCCGGCGTCGTTCTGGCCACCAGCTGCAACGCTTACCCCGTTGGCGTCGTTGTCGTAGGCGCCCACCCGGTACCGGAAAATCAACTTCCGGGTGCCGGATCCGGAGTGGTACGGCGCCTCAACCAACGAGTCGGCGCCATCGCCAACCTTCAATTGCAAGGCTACGTCGCCGTCTACCTGCACTCTCCGGTCAAATTGCACCGTGACCTGGATGTGCTCACCGGGGCGGTACGTGTCGCCGCGCTCCGGTGTGGACGCCATGGAAACCTTGGTGACACGGGTCTGGCCGAACACCCGGTAATTCTCGCCACCGACCCAGGGGTGGACGAGTTTGTTGACCGGGCGGTTGGTTTGGGTCGTCACCATCCTGCCACCGGTGATCTCCTCCGACGGAACGGAGATCCCGTCAGGATCGAAGTCTCCCGGTTGCACTTCATATCGGAAAAACCGGTTGCGCGAACCTCCCGTGTAAAGGGTGGCGAAACGGTTGGCCGCACCGGTGCCCGGGCCCAGGTGAAACCCCAACGTGGGTTCTTCTCCCCTGACCGTCACGGGCTCAGTGAAATCAATCTGGAACTGGATGACGTCACCCCGTTGGAAGCCGTCGCTCCCACCGCTCCAATTCAGCTCGGTTTGGTACGGGCCCGGGCCGTCGTCATCGCTGATTTCAATGGTGCATTCTCCATCAGGGCCGTCGCTGTCAGCGTTTTCTGCTTCGACCTTGAAACTTTCGGTGAGCTCGGACAGATTGTCTTCCTTTGTGTAGAAGGTACGTCCCATCCGTCCGTTCCAGCTTTGAAAGCCGTTGCTGGCCTGGCCTACGTGTCGCAAAACACTGTAATCAGAAGGATCGGCGGAGCCCGCCTTCGTGGACCAGTACACCTTCATCGTCATCTGTCGTATCTGTATGGACTCTTTCCACAAGGTGTAGTCCTTGACCATGTGCAGCCGGAAGGAGTCGCCCTCCGAGACCGGATTCTTGTTGCACTCGATGGCCAGGCGACCCTCGTATGCGGCTGCCGGTGATGGATGCTGGGCAAACACAGCCGCGACAGCGACCAGCACGGCCAGAATGACTAGGATCCGGGACCTTCCCATGCGCAGCGTAATGGATGTTCGACTCATCAGAGCCCTCCCATGAAGTTATGAAATGGGTGGGGCACACGTTCGGGATTGCAGTTCGATGCCCGTATGCCACGGCGAGGGTTATCCCCTACGCCGCATTACGCGAGCCACACCGACGCCGCCGACTGCGTGCCGGCGATGCACGCAATAAGCCTGGCCAGGCGGGAGTGGAAAGAGCGCGTACTGGGGGCCAATGCAGACCCCGCTGTCGAATCCCGATGCGGCCCCGTCAAGTTATTGAGTGACGGTCAGCCGACAGCCCGAGGATACCCGGGCCCTGTGCTATCTGGTGATCTTCCTCTTCAACACTTTCATATCCTCTCTTTGCCTCCACATATGCGGGAGACCCTGGAAATTTTTACGACGGGAGCCTCCGATGAGCAGTCCCAGCCACCGGCGATTTTGCCGGTTCGAATTATAACCCATTGGATGTTATATGTCGTCACATCCCAATCAGGGCAATCGCATCGCGAATGGTACAACTCGTCACGCCTTGCATGTCTCGTGGAGTGGCATGGACGCTGCAGACCATTCGCTCCTGAGGCACCGATGCAGTTTCGCAGCAGAGTCGCCGGCTGCCGCAACTGCTGGCCCTCGTCGTACGGCAGACAGGTCTTGCCTATCTATGGCACCACATCAGTGGGCTGCCTTCGCGACGCTTTCCTTGCCACCCGCCAACCGTGTTTCTCAGACGGGCGTATCGAGTCTGGCTACGACACCGCCAAATGGGACGCCGAGGCTGAACTGACCACCGTCCACGCCCTGAAACTGCACACAGCAGCAGAGGCGGGAAACATACTGTGCGACCTCGGTGATCGTCCAAGTGCAGGTATCCGCGGTCGCCGCAGCGCGTTACCGTCAGCGATCCGGAAACTCGTGAAGCCTTGGGTCTGCGGGCTGGGATCTTCACGCACTATTAGGGTGCAGATGCCGGCCAAGAAGTGTCCCACTCCATATGGGGAATTTGGACGGAATGGTGGAGACGGGGGAGAGTCGCACTCCCCGTCCAGAAACTTCCCTGATCGGATATGCTACAAGCGTGTTCGGCGATTTAGTCTCGCTGCTGAGGACTCCCGCCGACGGGATTCGACAACCGCCAGCCGATGCAGTCTATGGCCCCGAGTATCGGCGTCCCTGGGGTAGCATCCCGGAATGATTGTACGTCCGCGTCCCGGCTTCCGGGCCTACTGGTAGCAGACGTAGCCGCGTTTAGGCGGCTAGAGCGAATTCACGTTCGCCAGTTACTTTTTCGCCACTGTTTTTACGAGGGCAGCAGCAACCTCGGCCTGCAATCCGTCAGAAACCGCTCCTGTCGAACCTACGCGTCCCCACATTAGTCAGTCGCTAATCGTTAGCGACGTGCCCCTTAATCATAGCATCGGCCGGAATGGGCGGCAAATTTCCGGTCCTGCCATCACGGTTTTGTGGCGATCGCTTCCCCAAAGGCGAGGCCTCCCACGGCTCCGACCGCGTCTTCCCACTGGTCGATCTCAAGCCGCCACTGATCAAACTCAGCCTGGGTTGCCAGGCCGTATTGTGTCGCCGCCGCGACCACCTGGGGCATGAAAAACCAGTCGTTAATGAACGCATGCAGGAAGGATATTTCCTCAGCGGTATCGAAGTAGTCAAACGATCCGCCGGTGTTGACGTCGGCAAACCCGGCTTCCAGTAGCGCGCGCTTGAGTTCCTTCCCCATCTCGGGGTGGCCACCATTGCCGGCCAACAATCTGATGAAGGTGGCCCACGCGTCGGGAATGTGTTCGCCGGCGGGCTCGACGAACGAGGAGCCCGCGATCATCTCCCGGCTGGCGATGATGCCGCCGGGTTTGAGCACGCGTTTCACTTCTCGCAGCGCGGATTGGGTGTCAGGCACGTGCATCAACACCGCGTGGCAGTGTGCGGCGTCAAAATAGTTGTCCTCGAAGGGCAACTCGTACACGTTGCCCACGTGGAACGTGATGTTGTCGTGCCCGCCGGCCGAGGCGGCAGCGCGGGCCATTTCAATCTGGCTCTCTTCCATGTCCACGCCGTGCACTTCTCCCGGTTTCACCGCGGCAGCGAGGCCGACGGTTATCGTGCCTGGTCCGCACCCGAAGTCCAGCAAACGCATGCCCGCGCGCAGCTGCGAAACCAGATGGGCCGCGTGCGTGTGAGCGTTGCGCCGGTCCAACAGTTGCAGGAACTCGGGGCTGTACCCCATGGTGTATTCGTGCTCTGCCGAGATTCTACTCGTCAACGTACTGCCCCCCTTGTCAAAGCGGAGTATTGATTGTAGGGCCGTCAAGCTACCCCAATACGCGTGGATTCTCCAAGGTGGGACACAACCTCTGCCCACCAGTACTTCCGCTCATACCGGTGAAATGGTGTCCTCGCCGGACAGCGGGCCGGTTCGCCGCACTTGCGAATAATCCCCGCCCGCTCGTCCCGGATCACTGCCTTCCCGCTGCCCGAAGATGCGACCACCGTCGGTTGCCCCCGCCACAACTGGCGGGTAATATGACCTCACCTCGGGCCAGCAGGCCCCCACGGCAGGTGATTCCATGGCGATCTACCGACTATACGCCGGCGACGACGGCCAATCGCATATCGAAGAGACCAGCCTCGCCGACCATCCGGAACTGGGTGACGCCCAGACCGCCCAGTCCATCAACTTTCGGGAATGGCCGCCGGGACACTTCATAGACTGGCACCCGGCGCCGCGCCGGCAGTACATCATCTCCCTTCGCGGCGAGATCGAGATTGGCTTGGGCGATGGCACCACTTTCCGATACGGACCGGGAGATGCACGTTTGGTTGAAGACACCACCGGGCAGGGACACACCACCCGCGTAATCGGCGATGTTCCCAGTCTCACCGCCGTGATTCCCCTGGCCAATTGATCCACGGACCGTTCACCCCAGCACACAGGAGGCTACCCTTATGGGACAGATAGTTCGCGTTTATACCGGCGACGATGGCGAGAGCCATTTCCAGGAACTCACGCCGGACCAGTTCGCTGAGATCGCCAACAACGTCGGCCCGGGCGACATCAACGTCAACCGACGGGAATCCCCCAGCTTTTCCGATTACCATAACGCGCCGCGCCGGCAGTACGTCGTCAATCTCAACGGCATCGCCGAGTTCGAAGTTGCCGATGGCACCAAGGTCAGGATGTTTCCCGGCGACGTCCTGGTGGCTGAGGATCTGACCGGCCACGGACACATCGCCCGCAGCATCGGCGACGATTTTCGCGTCTCCCTGGCTGTTCCCCTGGCCGAGGCATAGACGGGAGGCAGGACGCGATGATTATCCGCATTTACGCCGGCGATGACGGCGAATCGCACTTTGAGGACCTGACCGCCGACCAGTTCGCTGAGATAGCAAACGAAGTGGGTGATGGCGACATCACCGTCGGGCAGCGGCCCGCGGGCTGGTGGCAGGACTATCACACCGCCCCTCGGCATCAGTACGTGGTGTTCATGTCGGGAGGCGCCGAGATCGAAGTTGCCAGCGGCGCCAAGCGCCAGTTCGGCCCCGGCGACGTGCTCGTGGCCGAGGACCTCACCGGCCGTGGGCACATCATCCGCAACGTTGGTGAAGAACCGAGGGTGTCGCTGGCCGTTCCTCTGAAATGACCGACCCTGGTCAAGCGATTTGTCAGTCACGGGGGCGGTGCCGACATCGCCCCCGTTAGCGCGTTTGTCCCGCGGCGCCGGCCAGGAGCCGTTGCAGGTGGATCAACCCCTGTTGCTGCCGCGCGTTGCGGGCCACCCGGCCCCATTCCACCGGTTGCAACGCTGCCGCCAATTCGCGGGTGATCTCGTTCTCGGTGAGCTTTCCATACCGTCGGTACAGTTCCAACATGGCAGTTGATCTGTCCGCGTGACCGGTGAGCGCCGCCCACCCGTGCAGAAAGGGCAGCACCGCGTTGACGGCGATGTCCCGCGCCCGGCCGAATCCAATAAGCGCGGCATCCCCCGGAGCGTCACCGCCCACCGCCAGTGCTTTGTCCAGTGTCGATGGATTGGCTGCGGACGCCGCTTTGTCCAGGCCCGTCAGCAGGCCGCTGTCGGCGAACCGAGCCAACAACCTGGCTGCGCCGGCGACCCTGCGGCGGGGATGGTTCGATGGTCTCACCCGGAACAGTTTCCACTGGGCCGCGTCCAAAGGCGGTCCCAGCTTGCGGGAATGGCTGACGACGGTTTCGGGTGGTCGCCGATCGCCAAACCCGGCCAGGTTGAGCAGCATACGCTCCAGCGTCGGGGTTCGATCTGCTACTTGGATGCGGCGCGCCGTGTCCTGCAGCACGTCGATCGGGGCGGCGGTGGCCAGTTGCAAAAACGCGTGCTGGTTGTGTCGGTAACCCAGCGCCTCGCAAATCGATTCCCACAGGGTTTGAGCCGCGGACTGCTCGCGCATCAGGCGTTGCAGCACGCGGCTGCGACCCAGGAATCGCTCGTCGCCGGCCCTGTTGAGCAAGGCGGCCATGCGCTCCGCCGTGTCGGGGCGCCGGTAGCCCCGTTGTTCCAGCAATCGCCACAGATGATCTCTCACTTCCTCCGGTGCATGGTCGTCGAACGCGTCGTCCAGCAAGCTCTGCAATCCAACGAGCGCTGGTTTGCCGCCGCTGGCCGTATTCGATTGTGCTCCCGTCGTCTCCAGTGCGACGTGCAGCGCGACGCCGTTGTAGTTGGGATCATCGTGGTGGCCGTGCGATCGCCAGTCGTGTTGCCGCAGATGGACCTCCACGTCGCCCTGCACGAGACCCTGGTGTTCGACCAGCAGCAGGGCGTCCCTGAAATCGGGACCAGCGGTGACCCCCGGACGCCCCGGGTAGAGCACCCGGATGCGATGGCCGCGTTCGGTCTGCAGCGCGCGACTGCGGGCGGCTCTTCGCTGCCAAAGGCGGGCCAACTGCTTTTCCGTGATGGGCGGAAGCGTATCGTGTGGGACGGGTTCTGGCGGTGTTGCGCCAATGTCCGGGTCTTGCGGGTTGTTAGCGGTCATGAGGGTTACCCGCGTCAGGTGTATCACCCGGCTGTTCCCCTCGTCCATCGCCTGCTGTCAGCAACCGCCGGCCACGATGTCAAATCGGGACATCGGCCCGCCGCCGGATCAGCAATACGGCAATCACAACTCCGGTCGCCTCGCGGGGAGTCCCGAGACTAAGATTCGACCCGTGCCCCGGGGGTGTCGGGGCCCCGCCGGTGGTAGAATGCCGCATTCGCAGGCATCTGGAGGGATTATGGCGGCCAGCAAGATCACCATCGGCAACGTGGAGATTGCATCGTTGTCGGACGGCCTATTGGAATTTGACATCTGCAACTTCTTCCCGGACATCCCGGCGTCCGAGTGGGAACCCTTCCACGACCACCTCACACCCGACCACAAGGTGAGCTTCAACTTGGCCTGTTTCCTGGTGCGCTCGGAGGGCAGGACCATTGCCATCGACACGGGACTGGGGGCCAAGGACACCCCGGAGACCCCCTGGGGCGAACTTCTGGACGACATGTCCCGCAACGGACTTTCCCCCGAGGACATTGACGCGGTGGTGATGACCCACCTGCACCGCGACCACGTGGGCTGGAACACCGTGCGAGACGACGGCGGCAACCTGAAGCCGACCTTCCCCAACGCCCGCTATTACTTCAGCAAGGTTGACTTGGACGCCAGCCACGATCCGGCTTTGCAACCCGACCGGTTCCCCAACGCCCCCGATTGTGTGTGGCCCCTGGTAGACATGGGGCTGGTGGAGTTGATGGAAGGCGAGTTCAGCATCACCGGAGAACTGACCACGTTGCCCACCCCCGGCCACACCCCGGGTCACATGAGCATCATGATCAACTCCGGCGGAGAAAGAGCCCTGGTTCTGGGGGATGTTCTGCACAACACCTCTCAGATACAGCAGACCCACTGGGCCTCCCGCGCCGACATCATTCCGGAGCAGGCCGTAGCGACGCGGCAGGAGGTGCTTGACCGTCTCGAAAGCGAGGGTATACCGGTGGCGGCGGTGCATCTCCCCGCTCCCGGGTTTGGTAAGATCGTCCGCCTGCAGGGCCGGCGCTACTGGCAGGCCATCTGATCGACTGGTGTCGGCACTACCGCAATACCACGTTTGAGCGCAGGGGCGAATGATCATTCGCCCCTGCCTTTGTTTCTGAATTGATCACTACAGGCGAACATTCCCCGGAGCAGGGGAGGGTCTTCTATGGCTGGATCATCGTCGCGGCCATGTTTGCCATCAACTTCTCGACGATGTGCACGGGCACGCTGAACTACGGCCTGTTCGTGCTGCCCATGCAGCGAGAGTTAGCCCTGTCTCGTGCCACCTTCGGCTGGTTGCAGACCACCCGGCGCCTGGCCACCGGCGTGCTGAGCTTTGCCGTTGGTTGGCTGATCGACCGCTACGGCCCACGGGTGTACATTCCGCTCTGCGCGCTGGTGATCAGCGTCTGTCTGCTGTTGGTGAGCATCAGCGACCACGCTTGGCAGTTCATCCTGTTCTTCGGAATCATAGGGATGACCGGTTTGGCCGCGCCCAACGGCATCGTGACCTCGGTGCCGGTGGCCAAGTGGTTCGTGCAGAAACGTGGCCGCGCGCTTGCGCTGGCCGGCGCCGGCCTGGGCATCGGCGGCATAGTTTTCATGCCGGTCACCCAGTGGCTGATCGATGCCTACGGCTGGCGGGGAACCTGGCGGATCCTGGCGCTGATTTTCGTCATCATTTCGGTGCCCGCGTCGGCGCTTTTTCTGCGCCGCCAGCCGGAGGACATGGGCCTCAGGGTGGATGGCGCTCCGCCCGAAACGCCAGCGGAACCCGGATCAGGGGCTTCGCGACCTGGTCTTGCCGACGATGAGGAAGTGTGGACCGTCCGGGAGGCGTTCCACACCGGGACGATGTGGAAATTGATGGCGGTCTTCGCTCTGTCCGGCGTGGCCCAGGGTGGCGCCAGCTTTCACCGCATACCGTACTTCGTGGAGAAAGCGTACGACCCGCTGCTGGTGTCCTGGTCCTTTGCCGCTGACGCCGGAGGGGCGGCCGCCACCTCGCTGGTGGCCGGCTGGCTCGCCGATCGCGTTCCCATCCGGTTCCTGGCCGCCGCTTCGTTCTCCGGTTTCATCATCGCGATCCTGCTGATGATCTACGTGTCGTCGGCGCAGATGATGTTCCTGTCCACCGTTCTTTTCGGCAGTTCGGTGGGATTCGGCATGATCGTTCACTCGTACATCTTCGCGGCCTACTACGGGCGCGCTTTCCTGGGCGTCATCCGGGGAATCGTGATGCCCATCAACCTGCTGTCCGCGGGCGTCGGCGCCCCCTTGGTGGGATACCTGCACGACTACACCGGGTCTTACCTGCTGGCCTGGTGGACCCTGCTGGCAATCTACGGAGGCAGCGCCGCGCTGGTATTGACGGCGATGCCTCCGCGCAAAACGGACGACGCGCCGGGCTGACGTGATCAGCGGCCCTGGCCCCGGTCCAGGTAGTCCTGCGCGGAGCCCAGCCCTTCCAGCGCCAGGCCATAGCCCAGGATGTCGTGCAGCACTCCCTTCAGTTGGTGCGTCAGCAGCACTCGCGAATAGCGCAGCACCAGGCGCGGCTGCTGAGCGAGTTGCCTTGCCAGTTCCCAGGCCCGCGGCAGCAGTTCGTCGGTGGGCAGCACCTCGGCGACCAGACCGAACTCCCGTGCCTTTTCCGCGTCGAGCATCTGGCCGGTCAACAGGAAATACCGGCCCCGGTTGATTCCCAGCAATAGCGGATAGATGATGTGCATCCCGTCGCCGGGCGTCAGCCCGCTCATGAAGTGGCCCGAGTCCTGGAACGTGGTGTGCGGCGCGGCCAGGACGATGTCGCTGAGCAGCGGTAATTCCGAGTGGCGCAACGCCGGCCCGTTGATGGCCGCAATGATCGGCACCTCGATGTTCAGCAGGTTGCCCAGCAGGTGCTTGCCTTCCCAGTAGGTGGCGTCCCACTGCTCCGGCGTGCGGCGCGGGACCGTGTCGCTGCTGCCGGCGGGTCCGGTAAACCCATCGCCGGCGCCGGTCATGATGATCACCCTGTTTTCCGGGTCGGTCCCGATGGTGTGAAACACCTCCGGCAGCTCGGTGTGTGGGCCCGCGCCCCACTGGAGGGTGTCGCCGTCGCTGTGCAGCGTCATCTGGAGGATTCCGTCCTCGCGTTCGAACTTTGCAAACTGGAACCGGTCCTGGTAGTCCTCTAGCCGTGCCATGGCCATCTCCTTTTCTTTCGTCGATTGCGGTCAAGTATAATCAACAAACACGTGAACGTGGGTCTCCCGGCGAACCCCTCACTCGCCTGGCAACGGGCTCCATTCTTCCTCCGCACAGTGGTTGCAAATACATGACCTCTTCGAATTTCAACATCGGCCCACAATACCTGCCCGATGCGTCCTCCGGCGATGTCCCTCCGCTGGACCGCCGGCCGCGAACGATGTTTCGCTCGCCCCACTGCGCCGACATCGATCAGCTGGACGTGGACATCGCTTTCGTGGGGATGCCCTTCGACCAGGGAACCTTTGGACGCCCCGGGGCGCGTTACGGCCCCGATGCGCTGCGGGACGCGCCCCGGGCCTATTCATACCTCGACCCCTACGGCCAGGGTAGGGACGCCGAGGGATTTTTCGACGCCGACGCCGGCGACGAGCTTCTTCGTGGCATTACCATGGCGGATTGCGGCAACGTGACCGTCAATCCCTCGGATGTGGTGCACAATTTCGAGCGTCTGGCCGGCGTGGTGGCGCGGATCGCCGAGCGCGGGGCGATGCCCGTGATACTCGGCGGCGACCACGCGATAACGTTTCCCGCCGTGGCCGGCTTGGGGCGGTTTGCTCCGCTGGACATCGTCCACTTCGATGCTCACCTGGACTACACGCACGACTACCACGGGTCCTTGCTGACCCACGGCAGCCCGATTCGCCGCTGCCATGAGTTGGACCACGTGGGCTCCATCTCGTCGGTGGGCATCCGCAGCGTGCGTCGGGCCCCGTATGAGGAAGCAATGGGCCACGGCAACACCATCGTGACCACCCGACAATTCCGAGAGGCGGGTCCGGAGGCCGTCGCTGAAAGCCTCGCGGTCGGATCTCACCTCTACATCACCTTCGACGTGGACGTGCTGGACCCGACGCAGGCTCCCGGAACGGGGACGCCTGAGGTCGGCGGGCTGATGTACGAGGAATGCCGACGGTGCCTCACTGCCCTGGTAGCCCGCTCCAACCTGGTCGCCTTCGACGTGGTGGAGGTGGCGCCTCCGTACGATGTGTCAGATCTGACGGCGCAGGTGGCCGCCCGATTGATCGCGGACGTTCTCGCCGCCCGTTTTCCGTCCCGCTGATCCCTCGCCAGCCAGTGCACCGTTCCTCGCTGCTGGTCAATTCCTCGGAATTCGTCGCCGCGGTAGAGCCGGCCATCCTTCAGGCGCGCCGCCGCGTTCTGTTCCAGGCGATGACTTTCGAGTTGGATGCGGTGGGTCGGCATTTTTGGGACCTGTTGGCACGCTCCCCAGCCGAGGAAAAGATACTGTGCGTCGACGCCTTTTCCACCGCCAAAATCAGCGATGGTCTGGTGTTCAGCCCAAGGTTCCTCGTGGACCCGGGCTTCCGACGTGAGGTGCGTGACACGCGCAACCTGCTTCGTCAAGCCGAACGCGACGGCGTCCGCATTGTTGTTACCAACCCAATGGGCTGCCTGTGGCGAAAGTTCCCGCTCCGCAACCACAAGAAAATGATGGTGGTCGATGACCAGTGTTTCCTGGGCGGGATCAACCTCAGCGAGCACAACTTCAGGTGGCACGACCTGATGATGCGCACCGACAGCCCGTGCCTAGTGGATGCGCTGGCGCGCGACTTCTACGACACGCTGGATGGTGTCAACGCGTCGCGAGTGGTTGCAACCCCTCTGGGAAGGCTTTACCTGCTCGACGGTCGCCGCAGCCGGGTCGAGTATGACGATCTCTTCGCCACCATGGAGCGGGCCCAGGAATCGGTTGAAGTGATCACGCCGTACGTTTCCGACCCTTTGTTGGGACGCCTCGCCAGGCTTCCGGCATCGGTCCGCGTCAGGGTCATCAATCCGGCACGAAACAACAAGGCCATCCTGCAGCAGGCTCTATTCCGTTCTGTCTCGGGTTCCGACATCGAGATCTGGCTGTACCAACCGGAAATGTGCCACGTCAAGGCCGTGCTGGTCGACGGCACGCGACTCATCCTGGGCAGCTGCAATTTCGATTTTGTCGCCTATGACCTGCAGCAGGAGGTCGTCCTGTCCACGGACGAGCCCGGGTTGGTCGGGCAGTTCCGCGAGCGGGTCCTGGGCCCCATGCTCGCTGAGAGCGTGCCGGCTCGGTCCGCACCGGCGCGTTTGTATCATCGCGCCGGTTTCGTCATACAACTGTCCCGGTGGTACGTCAGTCTGCTCAGCCGACTGCCGCGCTGAACCGTGCGCCAGCCCAGGCTCGAGGCCGTGCAACCACGTGGGTCGGCGGCTTGCTCTCTTCTAGATCGGCAGCTTGGGCTCCGCGCCGTCCGGCACGTCGATGTCGAAGGAGTTGGCGTTGAACGCGAGCAGGGTGTAGTACCCGAACAGCGTGGTCAATTCCGTCAACCCCAGGGCGCCGAACTGGTCGATGGCGGCCTGGAACGTCGCGTCGGTGACCCGGTGGTTGTTGAACAGTTCGGTGGCATAGTTCACCACCGTCTGCTCGTCGGCCGGCAATTGTGGCAAAGCCTTGCGGTCACGCAGGTTGTCAACGAACTCCGCGCTGATGCCCTGTTCCTTGGCTCGGACGGAGTGGGCGAACCAGATGTACTGGCAGTCCATGTTGCGCGCCGTCAGGATCATGGCCAGTTCCTGGATCTTCTTGGGCAGCGACGACTCGTCCCGCAGGTAGTTGACCAGGTAGTTGGCCCGCCGGCGCATCTCCGGACTGTTGATCATGGCAGACCCGGGTCCGCTGGAAACCACGCCGCCGGAGTTGGCCGTTTCGTGGTCGAAAGCCTCACGCAGTTGCTCTGGAACCTGGTCGCGGGTCAAAATGGGCGTTCGCATGTGTGCCTCCCGGTGCGTTTCAGTCAATATAGACGGGCAAGTGATTTCCCAGCAAGTCGCGTTGGCAAACACGCGCGCGGTCCAGACACGGCGTTGGTAGCGCAAGGGTGCGCGCGGGAGATGCCCCGCTCGTATCGTTCCAGCGAAATTCGTAATAAAATACCCGCATTCACCCGTGCCCAGGAGGGATGGCAATGGCAACCGTGAACAGCGTGATGGGCCCCATCGATACCGACGACCTGGGGTTCACCCTGAGCCACGAGCATGTGGGAACCAACGCCGCCGGCCTCCGCCACACCTACCCGGAGATCATCGACCGCGACGGCATCCGCGAACAGTCCATCGCCGCCATGCGCGCCGTGCGGGAGGATGGAGTCCGAACCATAATCGACGTGAGCACCTTCGACCTTGGACGGGACGTGCAGCTGATCCGCGAAGTGGCGCTGGGCAGCGACATGCAGGTGGTCGTCGCGACGGGAAACCATCTGGCCGTGCCTAGGCCTTTCGGTGAAATCTCTCCCGACGTCATCGCCGAGCTTTACGTCCGCGAAATCGAGGAGGGCATCGAGGGCACGGGGATCAAGGCTGGCATCATCAAGGTGGCCAGCGACGAGGGCGGAATCACCGCCCCACAGGCAAACGTGCTGCGGGCCGCGGCGCGTGCGCAGAAATCCACCGGAGTCCCCATTTCGACCCACACGTGGTCGCCGGAACGCATCGGCGACGCCCAGGTGGCCATCCTGGAAGAGGAGGGCGTCGATCTGGACCGGGTGTACATCGGGCACAGCAACGATGACACCGACCTGGAATACCTCCTTGGCCTGCTGAATAAGGGGGTGTGGCTGGGTCTGGACCGTTATCCCGGCGGGACGCGCCCCGGAACGCCGAACTGGGAACAGCGAACCGAGGTTGCCAAGGCGTTGATGGATGCCGGGTTCACGCACCGCATATTCCTCTCCCATGACTACTCCGTGCCCAAGGCGCGCCACGGAGCCGAGGTGCAGGAGCAACGGCGGCGGGCCAACCCCGACGGCTACAACTTCATCCCCCGTTACGTGCTGCCCCGCCTGAGGGAAATGGGAGCGTCGGACGAGGACATTCATCAGATCACCGTGGAAAATCCCCGACGCTTCTTCGCCGGCGAGTGACCGCGACTCAGAGATCCCATGGTCAAGCGCTCGTGATTTCGTCGCTATCCCGAAGCCGCCACTATAAATGGTACGCCTTCGCCACCCTGGCGGTGGGGACCTTTGCCTCCGTGGTCGACCACGGAAGCGTGGGTGTAGCGCTTCCGACCATCGCGACCCATTTCCAGACTGACATCCCCAGCGTGCAGTGGCTGGTGATCGGGTATGCCATGACGATCATCGCGCTGTTGCTGCCCATGGGCCGACTGGCGGACATCATCACGTCCAAGCGCGTGTACATCATTGGCTCGGTGGTGACCATCGCCGGCTCCGTCGCGGCGGGGACGTCCACTGACCTGGGCATATTGATTATTTCACGCATCCTGCAGGGAACCGGGGCGGCCATGACCCAGGGCACCGGCATGGCGATAATGATCGGCGCGTTCCCGCCCAATGAGCGCGGCAAGGCCATCGGCCTCATCATGACCATGGTCGGAACCGGCGCGGTTGCCGGCCCGGCTTTGGGCGGCTTTCTGGTCGACGCCTTCGGATGGCGCTCCGTGTTCTTCGCCACCGTCCCCATGGTGACCATCAGCATCGTGATGTGCGTCGCAGTCCTGACCAGCGCAGACCAAACGCGTCCGGTTCGCGAACCGGGACGAAGTGGGTTCGACTGGTTGGGGGCGTTCCTGTCGTCCAGCGCCCTGCTGGCGTTGCTGCTGGGCATCACCAACGCCCACCGCACCGGTTGGACTTCCCCGCCGATACTGGGCGCCGCCGGGGCCTTCGTGGTGCTCCTGGCGGGGTTCATCTGGTGGGAACTCCGCATCGCCAGCCCAATGCTGAATCTGCGGCTGTTCCGTCGGCGTAATTTTTTCCTGGGCGTGACGGCGAACTACCTCATGTTCATCGGCAGCTCGGCGATCCTGTTCATGACCCCGTTCTACTTGCAGAACGTTCTCGGCTACAGCCCGTCCGTGGCGGGTCTTTGCGTGGTCCCCGGAGCCCTGTGCATGGCGATCCTCGGGCCGCTGAGCGGCCGCCTTTCCGATCGTTACGGCTGGCGCAAGTTCACGGTCACCGGCCTGATCCTGTCGACCACGGGCATCGCCATTCTCTCCCAGGCCACCGCCGAATCCTCGCTGTTCCAGGTGATCCCCGGCCTGATGCTCACCAGCAGCGGGATGGGGACCTTTTACTCCCCCAACTCGAGCTCCATACTGAGCGCGGTGGAACGGGAGAGCCACGGAGTTATTTCGGCGCTGGTCAACCTGATCCGCAACGCCGGCAACGTGGTCAGCGTGGCCGTTGCCACCGCCATCGTGACCGCCACCATGGGCTCCATGGGCTACGAGCCCAGCCTCGATGCCGTGCGCCACGGCGCAGCATCGGGAGTGGGAACGGCGTTCACGGTGGGGATGAGATACGCCTTCTTCACCATGATCGGGGCGTTGTCGGTCGCGCTCTTTTTGTCGGCCCTGCCCACTCATCGCGAAGAGCAGGCTGTGCCAGCCAGCACCCGTCCCGAAACTGCGCTCCGCCCGGCCGCGAGCCCGGCACAGGAGGACTGACGTATGACAAGCACCACCACGCAGGATTGCGGCGAAGGCATCCTTGAAGCATTTCGCAATCTCGGTATTGATTACATAATCTCCTCCCCCGGGTCGGAATGGGCTCCGGTGTGGGAAGCCCTGGCTCGCCAGAAGGTCAACGAGACGCCCGGGCCGCAGTACATCAACTGTTGGCACGAGACCCTGGCGGTGAACATGGCCAGCGGTTACACCCGGGTCACCGGCAAGATGCAAGCGGTTCTGCTGCACGCCGGGGTTGGGTTGCTGCAGGGCAGCATGGGCGTCCATGGGGCCATGATCGGTGAAGTGCCGATGCTGGTGTGTTCCGGTGAGGCGATAAGTTACGGCGAGGACCCGGAAATCGACCCCCAGGGCCAGTGGTACCGCAACCTCAGCGTAGTGGGCGGGCCGGACCGTTTTGCCGACGCCTTCACCAAGTGGAGCGGCAGGGCCACGAGTCCACACACCATTTACGAGCAACTGGTGCGGGCCGGCGAACTGGCGCAGCGGGTTCCCCAGGGGCCATCGTTCATGAACATCCCCATCGAGACGATGGTCCACGAGTGGACGCCTCCGGGCAAGCTCAGGTCTGTTCCGGCCGCGCCCAAAATCCGCCCGTCCGAAGATGACGTCGCCGAGCTGGCCGATCTGATCGCCCGCAGCAAATCGCCGTTGATCATCACCGACAGCGCGGGGCGCGAGGTCGAGGGATTCAACAATCTGGTGGCCCTCGCCGAACTCTTCGCCATTCCGGTGGTGGAGAGCGCGGCGCTTTACGCCAACTTCCCCAAGGGCCATCCGCTGTACTTGGGCGGCCAGTCGGAGCGTTATCTGCAGCAGGCCGACCTGGTGATCCTGGCCGGCAGCCGCGCCCCGTGGTACCCGCCGCAAGACGGCCCCCGCGATGCGACCGTGGTGGCGATGGGCGAGACCACGGTCAAGGAATACATGGTTTACCAGAACCTCTTCGCCGACCGGTACGTCGAGGGTGATCTCACCATCGGTTTGGGCCTGCTCGTGGAGGCTTTGCGCCCGCTGGCTTCCGGCAAGTCCGGCGAGATCGCAGCACGACGCCAGCATTGGGCCGTGGAGCATGACCGCCTGGCGGAGGCGACCTACGCCGCCGAGGCTGCCGCCAGCAGCAGCCGGCCAATTGACCCTGCCTGGCTATGCGCCGTGCTCAGCGAGGTGATGCCCGAGGACGTGGTCTACGCCGAGGAGGTCACCACTCATCGGGGCGCCATCGGCCGTCACGTCGTATGGGACCGGCCGCAGAGTTACTACAAGACCAACGGAGGTTTGGGCCAGGGCCTGGGGTTGGCGCTGGGCGTCAAGCTGGCGAAGCCCGATCAGCCGGTGGTGGCCCTCATGGGCGACGGCGGTTTCCTGTACAACCCGGTGACCCAGTGCTTTGGCGTGGCCTGCGAAGCCAACCTGCCGTTCCTGACCGTGCTGTTCAACAACGGCGGCTACGAGGCTATGCGCGGCAATCACCTGGCGTACTACCCCGACGGAGTCGCCGCCCGCTCGGACATCTGGCATGGAGTGCACATCCCCGGGCCGGACTACGCCAGGCTGGTGGATCCTTTCGGCGGCTACGGTGAACGGGTGGAAAACCCCGCCGATCTGGCACAGGCGCTGCGCAACGGCCTTGACGCCGTGAACGAAGGGCGCGTCGCGCTAATCGACGTCGTCCTCAACAAGTAGCGGCGTGGCGGCAACCGAGGACAAAATGGAACGGATGCGGCGAGATTGGTTTTTCGTGTACTCCGGCCCGCTGTCTTTTAGCAGCAGTGCTGAATCCAAGGGCGCAAAGCGAGTGCTGGCGTCGAGAATTTCCACGCCGACCACCCCGCCGCTCGCATCGTAATCGACTGCAATGCCGTCGCGGCCTTCCACTGTGTGCGCCACGTCGACTTTTCTGAGATACACATAGAGCGCGTCGACATCTGCGCTGTACTCGATCTGCACGGCGGCAGTTCCTCAATCCGTTCGATCTACCACCTACCACGGTAACGATCAGGATACCATTTTCGGCTTCCACGAAAGTTACCCGGATCAAACGGTCTCCGATTCGTTTGCAGGCGTTCTGGCGGTCCCGGACCGAAGGTTCGAAACGGCCCGGATCTATGACTGAATCTTCAACTTCGGTTTAGCCAATCCCACGCCAGCGCATTCGGCGGCGAGCATGGCGTCCGTATCTGATGCGGCGGCTCATTCGAGCAATCGGCCCATTTCCCCCGCCAACTCGATCAATCGCTCGTCGGCCCCGTAGTCTCCCAGCAGGGACAGGCCAACGGGCAGGCCATCGACCTCGGCCAGCGGCAAGCTGATCTGCGGCCGGCCGGTGTTTCCGGCTATCGAGGTGAGGGCGCTGTTGCGTAGCCGGAGGGTGTGACGCTCCGAAACGCGCTGACCCAGCGGCGGAGCCGGCGCGACCGTCGTCGGTAGGCAGACCACTGCGTCGCCACCGTCGAAAACCTCGTTCATCCGTGCATTGACGGCGTCCCGGCCGGCCTGAGCGACGACAATCTGCTCGTCGGTTACCGAGCGAGCCAGGGCGTAACGGTCCGAGACCTCGAAGCTGAAGGTCGGGTTGACCTGGTCGATCCAGTCCCGGGCCGACTCCCAGGCCTCCCTGCTCTGTAGCACCTGCTGGTGACCCGACCACTCCTCCAGACCGGTTGGCGAAAGCCGCACCTTCGACGACGAGGCGAACAGCGCGCCGAGCTTCGCAAGAGCCGGTTCCAGCGCGGCCCGTGTGGCCGGCTCGGCAAGGTCCCAGGCGTCGTCGGCGATGACCAGGCGTTGCGCACGTTCAACCGATGGGCCCTGTGGCAGTATCACCGAGCCCACACGGGCGAACGTCTCGGCGTCCCGGGCGAACCAGCCGATGGTGTCGAAGGAAGGAGCCTGCAGCAGCATGCCGTCCAGCGGGATCCTCCCATGTGTCGGGCGCAATCCGTAGAGTCCGCAGAAACTGGACGGAACCCGCACCGAGCCGCCGGTGTCCGAGCCCAGGGCAAAGTCGACCAACTCCCCGGCCACGGCCGACGCCGACCCGCTGGATGAGCCGCCGGGTACCCGGCCCGGCGCCTTTGGATTCACCGGCGTGCCGTAGTGCATGTTCTCGCCAAAGATGCCACGGGTCAGTTCGTCCGTAATGGTCTTGCCTACCATGGCGGCGCCGGCCTCCACCAATCGCTGCACCACCCAGGCCGTCGACTCTGCGGGACCGTGGGTCGCCAGCCAATGGGGGTTGCCGCAGCCGGTGACGTGCCCGGCGATGTCAAAGATGTCCTTGGCCGCGAAGGTGAGGCCGGATAACGCGCCGGCCTCCGCGCCGGCCAGGTATGCGCTGCTGTCTGGTACGAAGGCGTTCAGTGGACCGGCCATGGTTACAGCATTTCCTCGTTCAGGGTGACGCCGAAGCCCGGTAGATCGGACGGCGCGATATAGCCGTCCTGCGGCTCCGGTTCGTCGAGCCAGAGCACGTCCCGGGGCGAACGGATGTGGTCGGAGTGGAACTCGGCGAAGTCCGCCCAGTCGGAGGCAGCGATGAGATGCAGTCCCCAGACCTCGGCGCCGCGGTGCGGCGAAACCGGGATCCCGGCATCCCGGGCGAGGTCGATGATGCGAAGACCGGCCGTGATCCCGCCGCACCAGGTGATGTCGGGTTGCCACAGGCCCAGAGCATTGGCGCGGGCGATGTCTGCAAAACCGAAGTGCGTGAACTCATGCTCCCCGCCGGCAATGAGCGTGGGCTCCGCCACCGCGCGCAGGTCCGCCTGACCGGCCAGGTTGTCCGGGGTCAGCACGTCCTCGTACCAGTAGAGCCGGTATTCGGAAAGGATGTCCGCCATCCGAATGGTGACTTCCGTGTCCCAGGACATGTAGCAGTCAACCATGATGCGAGCGTCTGAACCGTATAACCGGCGGGCACTTGCCGCTGCCGCCGCGGCGGTCTCGTAATCGGCATCACCCACCCAGCGGTGGGGAAACTTGTGGGCGCGAAAGCCCAGGTCGCGGTACGCTTCCGAGTCGGGGCCCGTGGCGTAGGCAAGAACGCTGGGTTTCTGCGCGCCGCCCAGGAGTTCGTACACCGGCACGTTTTCAGCCTTGGCCAGCAGGTCATACAACGCGAGGTCGACGCCGCTCAGTGCCATCATCGCCAGTCCCTTGCGCCCGTAGGGCAGCGATTGTTCGTAAAGATGGTCCCAGGTGTCCGCGATGTCCGCCGGGCTGTTGATCTCGCGGTTGAGCAGCAGCTCGCGGAAATGGCGGTTGACGACCTCCACACCGGCCACGCCGCCGCCGCCGTAGCCCAGGCCGACGGTTCCGACGTCCGTCTCGACGCGAACTACGATCTGCCAGAAGTGGGTGCGCCAGGACGGGACGACGTACCGATAGTTGGGGTATACGGCGCGGACGTCGGTGATTTTCATCTAATCAACCGGACCGCCGAGAGGAGCGATGGGCGAGCCGCTCTCGATGAAGGTCCCGTATCCCGGGTTCTGCTGGATCTCACCGTCCTGCAGCAGCACCTGGCCGCGCAGCATGGTGATCCAGGGGCGGCCGTTGACCCGCCAACCCTCGAACAGGGTGTAGCCCGCGTTGCTGTGGTGGTCGCTGGCGGTGACGATGCGGTCGCCGTTGGGGTCGAGGATTAGAAAGTCCGCGTCGGAGCCCACCTGGATCACTCCCTTGCGCGGGTAGATGCCGAAGATGCGGGCCGGGTTTTCCGCCATGACCCGGGCCAGCCACCAGATGGGCAGCCCACGCTGCACCACCCCCTCGCTGTACATCAACGGGACGATGGTCTCGATGCCGGGCGAGCCGAAGGGCACCGACATTCCGTTGGCGTCGACGAAGATGTTGTCCCAGCCGGGCTGCTTGAGTTCCTGGGGATGCGGCGAATGGTCGCTGGCCACGATGGAGACGTGACCCTGGCGCAAACCTTCCCACAATGCGTCGCGGTCGGGTCCGTCGTCGGGTCGAAGCGGCGGGCCTATCTTCGCCAGCGGGCCGCGCTCAGCCATCTGGGCGTCCGAAAGCAGCAGGTATTGCGGGCAGGTCTCAGTCCACACGCGCTGCCCGAGGCTCTGGGCCTGCTTGATCCGTTCCAGGCCCAACTGGGTGCTGAGGTGCACGACGTAGGTCGGGCACCGGGTTGCGGCAGACATCTTGACCGCCCGGTTGATCGCCTCCTCCTCGGCCCAGTCGGGACACGCCGTCGGAAAGTCCGTCGGGTGTGTGTGGCCCTCGCCCAGGAGTTTGTTTTCGAGGTACTCGATGATGTTGCCGCTTTCGCAGTGCAGCTGCAGGACCCCGCCGCCCCGGCCCACCAGATCCATCGCCTCGCAGATGTAGTCGTCGTCGCACATCCTGCCGGGACGTTTCTTGTAGGTCATGAACATCTTGAAAGACTTCACGCCCAGGTCGACGGCCTCGGGCAGACCGGACAGGATGCTGGGCCGGTTCTGCAGGATGAAATGGAAGGCAAAATCGGTAAGGGCGGCTCGTTCGACGGTTTCGCGTGTGCGGTGGACAGCCTGGGGCAGCGTTTCGTCGCCCTCCAGCTGGTAGGTGCCGAAAGGCACGAGCGTGGTCAGGCCGGCGTGCGCCGCAGCCAGCGAGCCCAGGGCGTAGTCATCGTGACCGTCCAGGTGCACATGACTGTCGATCAGGCCCGGAAGCACGAACTTGCCGCTGGCGTCAATGTACCGGTCGGCCGGCGGCAGGTAATTCTCCGGGCCGATGGCAACAATCTTCTCTCCGGAGATTGCGATTGAACTCTCGTACACCTGCGACGAGGTCACGATTTGCCCGCCCACGATGACCGTATCCACATGATTCGCGGCCATGGCGATACCTCCTTCCGCTAGAAAACGCCCTGCGGGTCAAGTCCCAGCAGGTACTGGCCCGCAGTTTCGTAATGCACGTGGTGGCCCTGCACGTGCTGGGTGATGACGTGGATGTCCTGGAACCTGCGTTGTATCGGATTGGTCTGGAAGATGCCGCTGGCCCCGCACAGGGTGTACGCCGCGTCCACGATCTGCGCCGAGGTGCGGATGGCATGGGTGGCGGCAACCCGCAGTTGGATGCGCTCGTCGGTGGTGAGCGTACCCTCGGAGCAGGCCGACTCCCAGAGCCGACCGTGGGCGTCTTTCAGGAACGCCCGGGCCGAACTCTGTTGCGCGTGAGCCTCGCCGATGGTGCGCTGCGTGGTCTGGTGGTCGCGGAGCAGCACGCCGGAGCGGTAGGGTGTCCTGCTGCCGCCCACGTCGATGGCGATGTCCAGGCTCTTGCGCGCGACGCCCAGGGCCACGGTGGCAAAACCGGTGGCAAACAGCAGCGTGGTGGGAATGCCGTAGAGCGGGCGGTCACACCACGACGGGCCCTCCTGCGTGAAGGAGTGTTCCTCCGGCACAAACAGGTCGTCCACCTGGAAGCTGAAACTGCCGGTTCCGCGGAGTCCCGCGACCTGCCACAGGTCGACCATCCGCACCTGGTCTATGGGCATCAGGTGCAGGCGGGTTTGTGGGGGCCGCCCATCGGCTCCGGCTCCGTTCTCAGGTATGACGGGCGCCAGCGCGGCGATCCACGTGGCGTGGTCGCTGCCGCTGCTGAAGTTCCAGTGCCCGCTCAGCCGAAAACCGCCCGGGCTCGGAACCGATTTCGACCCGCCCGCCGGTGGCCCGTTGGTCACCACCGCCCGCTGCTCCCCCCAGATTTCTTGCGCCGTGGCAAGCGGCATCCGCGTAGACCTGGTTGAGAAGACGTTGTTCTGGTTCAGGCACCAGGCCACGCTGGCATCGGCTCCCGCAAACATCTCCAGGAGTTTCAGAAAATCGGGATGGGCCAGTTCGGCGCCGCCCAAATCCCGGGGCAGCAGCAGCCGGAAAAAGCCGGCGTCCGCCATGTCCGCGGCGAGGTCGGGCGGCATCCGCCGTTCGGCGTCGATCCATGCGGCGGATTCGTCGACGCGAGAGACGAAGGGTTGTGCCGCGTCCAGGTAGTGGGCGATGTCATTCGATATCGAGGTGATTGTCATTCGCGCTCTCTAGGGGCCCGTCAGGCGGTTTCGGGTTACGGTACACGGGCGGGAATATGGTGTCAAAGGTAACCGGGCAAGGTATTTACATCATCCGCGCCCGGCCGCATTATGTACCGACCGACGCCCCAGTGGCTCGTGCCGAATCAAGAGATGCCAAGGAGCGCAAGATGGCTTTGTTCGAGGGATTTGAAGGCATGCTGGTCGATACCAGCGGCGAGCAGGTGAACCTGGTGAAGGCCGGAAGTGGGCCTCCGCTGCTGTTGCTGCATGGGTACCCGCAAACCCACACCATGTGGCACAAGATCGCGCCCCGCCTGGCGGAAGACTTCACGGTGGTATGCGCTGACCTGCGCGGCTACGGCGACAGCGGCAAACCCCAGGGCAGCCCCGACCACTTCAATCACTCCAAGCGGGCCCAGGCGCAGGACCTGGTGGACGCCATGAGCCACCTGGGGTTCGACACCTTCTTCCTGGGCAGCCATGACCGGGGCGCCCGCGTAGCCCACCGGTTGACCAAGGACCACCCGGAACGCGTCTTGCGTCTGGCGACGCTGGACATCGTGCCCACGCGTCACATGTTCAGCATCGTTGACAAGGAGATGGCCACCAACACGCACCACTGGTTCTTCCTGATCCAGCCCTACGACTTCCCCGAGCGCGTCATCGGCGCCGACCCCGACTACTACATCCGCTCGCGGTTCATGCGCGAGCGCAACGCCGAGGAGGTGTTCCCGCCCGAGGCGGTCGAGGAATACGTGCGCTGCTTCAGCAACCCCGCCGCCATCCACGGCGCCTGCGAGGACTACCGCGCTGGCGCGAGCATCGACCTGGAACACGACGAGGCCGACTTCAACAACAAGGTGAACTGCCCCCACCTGGCGCTGTGGAGCGACCGGGGTTTCGTGGGCCGTACCCAGGACGTCCTCGGAGTGTGGCGCAACTATTCCAACAACGTGGAGGGGCAGTCGCTCCCCTGCGGGCACTACATCGCCGAGGAGTTGCCGGACGACGCGTATCGGCTGCTCCATGAATTCTTCACCAGGTAGGTGCGATCATGGCCCAGGATTACCTCGACCTCTTGGCCGAATTTGTCGCCGAAACGCGTTGGGAGGACCTGCATCCGACCACCATTGCTGCCGCCAAGGATGTGGTGCTGGACACCGTTGGCGCGATGCTGGCGGGTAGTCGCCTGTCGGAAAACGCCAACTTCGCCGGGCTCGCCGCGACCATGAGCGGTCCGGGTAAGGCAACCGTGATCGGTCACGCCAACCGCGTTCAGCCGGTCTGGGCCACCATGGTGAACGCCACGGCCGGCGTGTCGCTGGAGATGGACGAGGGCAATCGACTGGGCGGCGGGCACCCGTCCATCCACGTGACGCCCGGTGCTATCGCCGTCGGCGAGGATTTGGGCTGCAGCGGCCAGGAGGTGCTGGCGAGCATCATCGTCGGCTACGAGGTCATTTCGCGCATCGGCACGGCGACCACGGTCAAGGCCGAGGTGCACTCCCACGGCACCTGGGGAACCATCGGCACCGCAGCGGCGGCGGCGCGGCTCATGGGCTTCGACGCGGGGGAGACCAGGACGGCGATGAACCTGGCCATGTCCATGAGCCCGGCGAACACGTGGACCCCGTGCATCGAGGGCGCCACCGTCCGCAACCTGTACCCCGGCCGGTCCGGTTTTCAGGGCATCATGGCGGCCCACCTCAGCCAATGCGGGTACACCGCCATCGCCGACGGGCCGGCGGACCTGTACCGGACCTTTTTGGGGGACGGCTTCGACCCGGATGCCGTGATCGACGGCCTGGGTGTGCCCGGCGAGTTTCGTATCGAGCGCAACTACTTCAAGCTGCACGCCTGCTGCCTGTACAACCACCCCGTCCTGGACGCGGTGCAGGACCTGCTTCGCGAAGAGGCTTTTACACCTTCGGACGTAAAACACATCGCCGTCACCGCGCCGCCAATTGCCGGAATCATGGCCGATCCGCATCCGGACAACATGCTGGCCGCGAAGTTCTCGATTCCCTATGCGGTCGCCGCGGCCATCTGCTACGGGCGGACCGATGTCACGGCTTTCCTGCCAGAGCGGGTCGACAACGCCGATATCCAGGAACTGGCCGCGCGCGTCTCGCTCGATTCCGACCCCGAGATGAACCTGCGCCGCTACGACTACCCGGCGGCGCGGGTCGCCGTGCAACTTGCCGACGGACGACTCCGCCGCGCGGAAGTCACCTCCCAGCGCGGCGACTTCTCCAATCCCGCCGGCCGGGAGGAACTGCTGGGTAAGTTCGACCTGCTATCGCGGGAAACCCTCGGCGCCGGTGGAGTCCAGCGGGTGATCGGAGCGGTCAGCCGCCTGGATCAGATGCCGGACGTGGGCGAACTGACCGCCTTGCTTGCTACCGCATAACCGTCAGTACTCGATGCTGTAGATCCGAGCCGCGTTATCGTGGAACATGGCGACGCGCTCGCTGGCCGAGTAGCCCGACGTCATGCGCTTGAACGCGTTGTACATGACGTTGTACGAGAAGGACACCTTGTCGGGCGGGAAGTTGCTCTCGAACAGACAGCGGTCGGGTCCGAACTGGTCGATGCAGTAGGTGATCAGCGGGCCCATTTCCTCCGCCAACTGCTCCGATCCGATGGGCGTGGCCCGCGTGTGCCAATCGAAACCGTACCGGGGCTGGCCCACGCCGCCGAGCTTCATCACCACGTTGGGGCATTGGGCCAACGCAGCCACCCCGTCCCTCCAGGCCGGCAATACCTCATCGTCGCGGTTGCCATAGGGACCGATGCGGATCAGCCCGCCGATGTGGTTGGAGACAATGGTCAGGTCGGGGAGGGCGTTGGCGAAATCAACCAGGTCAGAAAGCTGCGGGAAGAACACTACGTTCTCATATACCAGGCCGCGATCAGACAGGACCTTCGCCTCGGCGCGCAACTGCGGGTCGGCCAGTTTGTGCTCGGTGGAACGGCTATCCAGTTCGGGATGCGGGTCCCACCCGGTGTTGTACCGGATGCCGCGAAAACGGTTCGGGCTGGCCGCTTGCAGGGCGTCCAGAACGCCAGCCACGTCATCGCCGAGGGCGAGGTCCGCGTGGCCGATGATGGCGGCGGCCGCCCTGGTCGGGCCGTAGAGGCCGGTGGCGCTGGCGGCGGCGATGCCCTGGACGAATTCGACCTCGCCCACCGGCCGCAACTCTTCGGGTCCGTCGGGGCGATACATGGACCGGGCTTCCAGGAACACGGTGGATCGAACGTTGTGCCCGCTATTCACATCCGCAGCCAGCTCATCCAGCAGATAGCGGTGGTAGGGGACGCGGTCCATGCGAAAGTCCCAGAAGTGGTGGTGCGCGTCGCAGATGGGCAGGTCCGGTTCGAGGGAAGGTTCGGCGGTAAGGGCCAGCCAGTCATTGTCTCCGTAAGGCATGGTTGCACTCCGTCAAGGTTTGGGTGGGATCGGATAGGAGAGGTCGATAGCAAACCGCCTCCCCCAAGCTTGGGAGAGGCGATTGACGCGATTCGTGTGGTTCGGTCCTAATCGTCGGCGGTGACCTCGGCGGGCTGCGCTGAGTACGTCTGTGCCTCGTAGGGTTGACCGGTGGCCGGATCTACCTCGAAGGGACCGGGCAGGTCCAGTTCCTTGGCCATCTCCCGCACCGCGGGTAGGACCTCCTGGCCCATGAGGCGCAGGCTGCGCATGGCGTCGTCGTGGGTCATCGCCCCGTCGCCGTCCCAGAAGAAGATGCTGCCGGGCCGGATGGTCTCCAGGACATGGCGGATCTTGGGGATCACGCTGTCCGGCGTGCCCGAGATGATGGTGTAGTCGTTGACCTGCTGCTCGTAGGGGCGGGAAAGGACGCCACCGGGGCCGGCGCTGCCGCCGCGGGCGGCCGTGGCAACGTCGGTGGTGGGCAGGACGCGCCGGCGGGAGGTCAGTCCGGGGAGATGCAGCAGTGCCTGGTTGGTGGTTCCCTCGTTTCCGGCCAGGAAGGGGTTGCTGGGACCCTGCACGTACTTGCGTCCGGTCTGCTCCGCCAGCTCCTCGGTCTCGTCGACGTGGACCTTCCACAGGTAGCCGATGTTCTGCGGGCCGGACTCGTAGCCCAGCTCAGCGGCGGTGTCGTGGTAAATCTGGAACGCCTGCTTGGTGGGTTCCATCTCAGTGGCCAGCATGATGTAGGGAATGCGCTGCTCGGCGGCCCACACCAGGGAGTCGCGAGAGACCACGCCCGGCAGCCAGATGGGCGGGTGCGGCTTCTGGTAGGGGCGCACCCACGGATTCACATGGCGGAAGTGGAAGTGCTTGCCCTCCCAGCGGAAGGGGCCGGGGGTCGTCCACGCCTTGACGATGAGCTCGTGGGCTTCCTTGAACCGCTCCCAGTTGTAGTGGGGCTCAATGTTGTGCGCCACGCTCTCGCGCCCGGTGCCGCGCACCCAGCCGGATACCAGCCTTCCGTGCGAGATCATGTCGATCATGGCCAGCTGTTCCACGAGCCAGAGCGGGTCGTCCCAGAGGGGGAGGATGTTGCCCAGGAGGACAATCTTGGCCCGGTTGGTGATGCGGGCCAGGATGGATGCCTCAACGTTCATCGCGCCGCCCATGCAGAAGGGCGTGCTGTGGTGCTCGTTGAGCATCAGGCCGTCGAAGCCCATCTCCTCGGCGTACAGCTTCTCATCCAGATAGCGATTGTAGAGACTGGCGCCCAGCTCGGCATCGTAGATGTCGTTGCTCACGTTGAGGTCCATGATGGACTTGCCGGTGGCGCCAAAGTACCCGGATTTGGGGTCCTGGTACGGCCTTTCCGTAAAGTATCCGATAAACATTTCGCTTCTCCTTGCGCTTCCGGGTACGGCCGGATTTTACCACAGCGGGGATGCGCTTATTGGGTTGCCAGAACTTCGGCGTCGCTGATGTACTCGGCGGTTTCCCTGATACGTCGTTCGGTCTGGGGGTTGCAGCGTTTGTCGTAGAAGCAGGCCCCGTGGAGTTGCCCCAGGCGGCTGTAATAGCGGCCCAACAGACTGTCCGCTGCCGGCTCCCGGTCGGCAAGTCCGTCCAACTCGTCAGTGGTGCGTGCGGTCGTCACCGGTTCTTCGCCGGTGCGAGCCAGGATGAGGCCGTCGGTGGCTCGCTTGGTGGCGCGCCAGGCTTTCTCCGCCGCATCGCGGATGTCACCTCGGTCAAAGCAGCTGATGGCTTGGCCTTGCATGTCGCGGGCATCGGCGAAAAGCTCGTCCACGCGGTCTTGGATCGAAGTGGTTGCCACGTGTTTCGTCCTCCCAGGAGTTATGGTGCCAGGAAACCCTTGACCAGGCCCAGGAATTCGTCGGTCTTCTCCAACTCGGGGCGATGGCCGCATCCGTCCAGGATGTCCAGCCGGGAGCCGGGGATGGAGTCGTGGTACGCCTGACCGGCGGACACTGGGACGATGTTATCTTCGCGTCCCCAGATGATCTGGGTGGGCACTCGCTTGAGTCGACGTACCAGATGCGGCATGGCCAGGTTATGCATGTATGGACGCCAGCTGAGCCGGCAGGCTTCCTCACGCGCCACGGCCCAGGCCTCGTTCAGCTCGGCCGAAGGCTCCTCCGGGCAGACCTCGCCGAATTCGGGGGTGGCCTCAGGGTCCAGGAAGCCGGCGACGATGTAGTCTCTCGGCACCACCAGGAACATGTCGAAAATCTCTCCGGAAGGCGGGCGAATTCCGGCCGGCGCCACCAGCACCAGTTTACGGACCAGGTCGGGAGACATAGACGCCATCTCCGCGGCCAGCCAGCCCCCAAGTGAGAACCCCAGCAGGTTTACCGGGCCCAGATTCAAGTCATCCAGGGCTTCCAGATACCAGCCGGCCATGTCCCGCATGTTCATGATCCATTCCTGGCCCTCGGTGGCGCCGAATCCAGGGTGGGAAGGTATGTGGACGGCGAAGTCCTGGGCCAGTTCGTCCTGGTAGCGGACCTGCCCATGGTGGCCCATCTCGTCATGCAGGATCACTAGCGGGTCGCCCGAGCCGCCCCTGACCAACTGGAGCTTGGTGCCAGCTACCTCCGCGAACTCTTCGGTCCATGTCTGGGTGCCTGTCGCCATTTGCCATGCCCTCCTTGGTATTCGGCAGGTCTGAGTAAAAGCGGGCCCATGATAGCACGGAGCCGCGCAACGGCCGGGGCAACTCGCTGGAAAACCCGCCGGATCCCCACGAGCCCGCCACGACAGGATCAAAAGAAAGATGACGGCAATACCGTCGCGCCGTTCCGATCACAGCGTCGTACCGACATCCGGGACGCGGACGATAATCGATCAAATCCTGTATATCCTGTGCATCGATGTAAGACCACCCCGGTGGTCGTTCAAAGCGGGGTTCGCTTGGGGTCCGCAAACCACTTGACACCGCACCAAAATGGCATACATTCGGGTTACGAGCAGGCGGACGACAACCACGCGACAAGCCATGCGCGCCAGGAGCGGATCCATGAACATCACCAAGCGGATCTCCGAATACGTCACCGGCACCGACATCGAGGACTTCCCGCCCGACGCCATCGAGGCAGCCAAGGGAGCGATCATGGATTGTCTGGCGTGTATGCTCGCCGGATCCCGAGAATCCCTGTCGGACATTCTTTGCCGCTACGTCTCGGCTGAGGGAGCCTCCCCAACGGCCAGCGTGGTGGGTCGGGGATTCAAGACCTCTGCGGCCAACGCCGCCCTCGTCAACGGCGCAATGGCCCACGCCCTCGACTACGACGACATTACCCAGATCACCAAGACGCATCCCACCGCGGTTCTGTTGCCCGCATCCCTCGCGGTGGCCGAGGAGTTTGGCGCGTCCGGCAAGGACATGTTGGTTGGCTACATGACCGGCTTCGAGGTTGCCTGCGCCGTGGGTGAGGCTTTGAGCGAAGCCTACTACGATGACCTGGGATGGCATCCCACCGGACCCCTGGGTGCGGTGGGAGCGGCGGCGGCGGCCAGCAGGATCATGGCGCTGGACCCGGAGCAGACGGCCATGGCCGTCTCCCTGGCGGCCTCCCAGGCTTCTGGTCTGCGACAGAACTTCGGGACCATGACCAAGCCGTTCCACGCCGGGGACGCCGCGCGCGCCGGGGTCGTCGCTGCCAAACTGGTGCGGGAAGGTTTCACCGCCAGCGAGGACGCCCTGGAAGGAAGGTTCGGGTTCATCCGCGCCTTCTCCGGCGGCCAGGGTTTCGATGGCGAGCAGGTGGTCCAGAACCTGGGAAACAAGTGCTACCTGGTGGAGTCTGGAATCGAGATCAAGAAGTACCCCTGCTGCGGCAGTGCCCATCTGGCGCTGGATGCCACCTTTGAACTGCTGTCCCAGGGCGGCATTGACCCCGCCTCGGTGGACCGGATCGACGTGATGGTGGACTTCGATCCGCCTCGCTCGTTGATCCACTCCCGCCCGGTGTCATCATTGGAGGGCAAGTTCAGCATGCAGTATTGCCTGGCGGCCGCCTTGCTGGACCAGCGGGTCGGGTTGCAGTCCTTCACGGACGATCAGGTGATGCGTTCCGAAGCCCAGGCGCTGATCCCGCGCATCGACATGCGCCGCATCCCGGGCAACGAGGGTCAACCGAGCTGGACCGAAGGCTACCACCAGGTCGAGGTCCGGATGAAGGACGGCAGCACGCTGCGACAGCAGGCGCACCGCGCCAGCAGCGGGGCCCTGCGCGGCGTGACAATGGAGGACGTCCGCGAGAAGTTCCGCGACTGCGCCGCGCCGGCGCTGACCGCAGCGACGACGGCGGAAGTCCTTACCCGCCTGGACAGCTTGGAGGAAGGAAAACCGGTCACCGGCCTGGCGGACCTGCTTCGAACCTGAGGGCAAGGGTTGCTTCTCCCGCTGCCAGATGCTCCGGCCCCGCTCTGTCGGTGTATTCCGGGAGATTTTGTATCGGCTTGGGGACGTCACCGCAAGCCACCCAAGATGCCAGGCAGTAGCGCTGGGATAGGTGCGCCATCTGCCCGATCACAATGGCGGAGAAAAAGTACCCCTGGAGGGACTCGAACCCCCGACGCGCGACTTAGGACGCCGCCGCTCTGTCCAACTGAGCTACAGGGGCAGAAACGAAGTGGTGGAGATAGCGGGGCTCGAACCCGCAACCTCGGCATTGCGAACGCCGCGCTCTCCCAGTTGAGCTATATCCCCACATCTGCCGTCGGACCGTGGCGACCACGTTGCTGACGGTGATTCAATCGTAGCCAACGGGTGCCGGTAGTGTCAAGGAACCCGGCGAAATCGGCGAGGCTCGGACGTCTAATCCACAACCCTGACCCGGTGGTTGTTGCTGTCCGCGATGTAGATCTTCCCGTCGGCCGCAATGCCGCAGCCGTGCGGCCGGTCCAGTCCGGCGTCGGTGGCCGGCCCGCCGTCCCCGTGCCCGCCCAGCTGGCCGCCGGCGATTGTGGTAACCACGCCCGTGGTGACGTCGATCCTGCGAATGGCGTGGTTCTCAGTGTCGACCACGATCACATTGCCGGCAGCGTCACAGCGCAGGGCCTTGGGCGCTCCCCAGGTTGCGGCCAGGGCGGACCCGCCATCTCCGGTGTAACCACGCTCGGCCGATGCACCCGCAACGGTTCCCATTATCCCGCCGGCGGTCACGACGCGTACACCGTTGCCCTCGCGCTCGGCAATGTAGGTGTTGCCATGCTGGTCCATGCATACTGCCCGTGAGCCCAGTATGCTTGCCTGTCGTGCCGGCATCCCGTCGCCGCCGCGCTCCTTCTCGCCGTTGCCGGCAAATGTCTCGATAGTCCCCGTCGCCAGATCCAGGCGGCGGATGCGTTGGTCCTGGATGTCTGCGATGAGCAACCCGCCCCGTCCGTCCAGGAAGCAGTCATTCGGCTCCCGCAGTTGGGCCTCGTTGCCGGGACCACCGTCGCCCGAGTACCCCGGCTCACCCGTGCCGGCCACTGTCGTGATCACCCCGGTCCCTCCGTCGACCCGGCGTACCGCGGCATTGAGCCGGTCGACGATGTAGATGTTCCCGTCGCCGTCGACCTCCAGGGAATAGGGTTCATTGAGGGTGGCCTGCGCGGCCGGCCCTCCGTCACCCGAATAGCCGGCTTCACCCGTGCCGGCCACCGTGGTGACGTGTCCAGTGGACGCGTCAACCCGACGCACGATGTGGTTTCGCGCCTCGCAAAAGAACATGTTTCCATCGGGATCGAAGGAGCACATGAACGGTTCGCGGAGGGTGGCGGACGCGGCCGGCCCTCCGTCTCCGGTGTATCCCGCTTCGCCGGTGCCAACGACGGTTCGGATCGTCTGGCTGCTGCCTGTGGTCATGCTTGCCTCCCAGGGCGGATTGTGGATCAAAGAAGGATCAGTTGGACAGGGATTCGGTGATCGCCAGGATCGCTTGTCTGAGCCTGCCGTCAGTTTCCATGGCTTTTCGCACCTTGCCAACCCCGTGGATGACCGTGCTGTGGTTTCGGTTCGCCAGGAACCGCCCGGCGCCGGTCGGGGCCATGCCGAGTTCGGATACCAACAGGTACATCGTCACCTGCCGCGCCTGCGCCACCGCCGCCGTGCGGTTCCGGCCGAGGATCTGTTCCGCAGTCAGTCCGCAATGTTGGGCCACCTTCGCCAACACCTGCTGTGCGGTCACCTCAGCGCGGACGTCCGGTCCCACAATGGCGTCCAGTTGTGCGGAGACGCTTTCGGCCGTCATCGGGGAGCTCAACAACTGAGACGCCGCTACCACCCGGTTGAAGGCTCCCAGTAGTTGGCGCACGTTTCGGCTCACCCGCTGTGCGATGACGTCCAGCACGGGAAAAGGTACGTCACAGTCGTGATCGGATGCCCAGGAATGCAGCATCGCCATCCGCGTTTCCAGCGACGGCGGCCGGATGTCAGCCACCAACCCCCATTGGAACCGGGAACGAAGCCTCTCCTCCAACGGGGTGATGGTCTCGGGCGGACGGTCGCTGGTCAGCACGATCTGCGCTCCGGCCTGGTGCAGGTCGTTGAACGTGTGAAACAGTGCCTCCTGGGTTTGCTCCTTGCCCACCAGGAATTGCACGTCGTCCAGCAGCAGCAGGTCCACGGCCCGGTAGCGTTCGCGAAATTCCGGCATAGCCCGGCGGTTGATCGCCGAAACAAACTCGTTGGTGAACTGCTCCGATGTCACGTAGCGGACCGAGATTTCCCGCTCACGGGCCAGATTTCCGATGGCGTGCAGCAGATGGGTTTTGCCCATCCCGGAGCCGGCGTACAGCAGCAGCGGGTTGTAACCCGGCGCCGATCCACCGTTATCCGCGTTGATGGCTCGGGCGGCGTGGTAGGCGAGCTGATTGCTCTCGCCGACGACGAAATTGTCGAAGGTATACCGTGGGTTGAGCCCAGCCGCTTGCCCGGGTTGGCTGCCGTGCCGAGCAGTTGCAACCCCCCGGTCGGACTGATCCTCGTGGGGAGCCATCGGATCCGTACGACGAGCCGCCGGCTCCGCAGTTATCGGGTGCACCGAAGCCGCGGATGTGGCGTCCGGGGACTTTGCCGCCGTCGCCTGGTAGCGGACGCTCGACTGCGCGCCAGCCGTTTTCGCAACCGCCTCCCGCGCCATATCCAGGTGGAGCGGCAATTCGAGCCACGACACCGCGAAGGTGGTTGCCGCCCCCACCACCAGGCAATCACCGTCCCAGCGGAGACCGGCGCAAGGCCGGAGGAAAGTATTGAACTGCTCCTGAGGGATTTCGAGCTGTAAGCGTCCAAGCGCTGCGTGCCAGGCTGACGCGGGGTCTGGGCGGTCTTGCATTGTCTGCTTCCTGATTCGGCCGTACATAACCGTATGGCAGACAATGGTAATGGGGCCTCATCGGTCTCGCTAGACGGATCGGTAGATGTAATGTTTTGCCTACAAATGAAAAAGATTACGGTTTTGGTCGCATAACAAAACGCATGATGAAATCCAATCTTGGGCCCCGCCGTTATCGGGGGAAATGGAGTATCCGTTCCGACGGATTGGAGGGCGAGGATCAGCGGGGGAGGTTCCCGCCCTCCAACCGCTGACAACAACATCTGGTAGAAAACCGCTCCGGGCTGAGCCGGGCTGCCGTTTGAGACTAGATTACCGGGCGTCGATGAGGTCTCTTCGCCCCGACCATTTGACCGGCCTCTGCCGTCATCGCTTGACCGCGCCGATGACGTACTCGGTATGCATTCGGCGCTCGATCCCCGTCGTCTCGGCGCCGTCCATTGCCAGCCGTTCGGCGTGACGCGCCGGCATCATGCGCCGGTCGCGGTCAAGGTTGCGCGGAGCCACTCGAACCACTTCGAAACCCGCCTGTGCGGCCAGATCGGCCAGGTATTCGTGGGTGGGCACCAGTATTCCCCGCATGGTGGAAGGTCCCACCACGATCACCGCCGCCGACCCGGGGCGTAGCACCCTTTCCATTTCCCTGATCGATGCCGACATGTCCGTGAAATAGCGCAGCAGCACGCGTGACTTCGCGGCGTCGGCGGCGCCCACTGAGTCGACCACCGCTCGCACGGTCGCCGGCAACTGCTCCTCGGATATGGCCGTCGTCCCACTCCCCGCAGACTCGGAGCCAATGTACTCCCGGCGCAATCGAGTGAGGGACGGGATGGGGTCGCCGAGCCAGGCCAGGGAGAATTTGTGTGCCCGCATGTAATCGAGGGCGTTGGCGTACGGTGGTGACGTCACGATGAGGTCCACGCTGCAATCCGCCAGGGGCAGAGAACGTGCGTCACCGGCAACGATCCGACTGTCGCCGACCGAGTCCGGGTCGATGCTGGCGTAGGCGTCAGCGGCGCGTTCGACCAGGTTCGCGAACAGCGGGATCGGGCGCCTCGGTACCTTGTCGGACACGCGGTGTGGTCGGGTGTGAGCCAAATCCCTGGCCCGGGACACGCCGCCCGACTTGGTAACGATCGTGGAAGAAAAGATCACCTCCAACAGGTTCCGCAGGTCAGGGTCGGGCTCCTCTCGTATCGCGAGCGTCAGGCCGGCCAGTTCCCGCTGG
Source organism: Dehalococcoidia bacterium (assembly GCA_022823505.1). GTDB lineage: Bacteria > Chloroflexota > Dehalococcoidia > Lucifugimonadales > UBA3495 > Bin87. The sequence continues at coordinate 12,533 of JAJEIA010000012.1, read as the reverse complement.
GTTTCCGGGAAAAACCAGTAGTCCAGGAACTCCCGCGTGGCGGGTCCATGCCTGACTTGACGACCTCCAGCGGGTCCGGATGCGCGGGGGGGCCGGCCATGAGGTCCGCGGATCTGTTGCGCGCTGCCTCACCTGCGCGCCTGATGTTTTCGTCGCACAATGCCGTGGTGCGGGCTTGCGCTTGCCGTCGCGCCAACGGGTCCAGATCCACGCCAACCACGGACCGGCCGGCGGCCCAACCTTCCAACAGCGTTATGCCCGATCCACACATCGGGTCCAGAACCGTATCCGCGGCCTCCGTCAGGCCATGGATGAAATATCCGGGCAGGCCGTGTGGAAACCGCGCGGCAAACGGGTGCAACGCATAAAGCGGGTGGGCAACGAGGTCCTTCCCCTGGAACGCGAGATCGCCTTTCAACAGGCCGTCCAACCGTTGCGCCAGTGTTTGAATTGTTGCCATCGCGACGTCGCAATTGGATCCGGGGCAAATCACGAAACTGGCGAGCTGTCTCTCTCGCGAATGTCATTACGTTTCGCCGCCCGCCCGGCGATCCGTTCCGTACCCAGTTTCTCCTTACCGCACCCTAGTCCGCCGGCTCCGGAGCCGCGCGGACCGCCCGGTTGCGGCGGTCGTTGCGTTCCCGCTGCAATTCCAATCGCCTCGGCAGTGGGGGACGCGGCAGGAACCAGTAGCCGATGGCCGCAGCAATGTACAACAACACCAGTGGGAACAGCGCCCAGTAGAAACTGTTGGTGTAGTCGTATATCGCGCCCATCCACATCGCGGTCCACATCGACGCCAGTTGGTCGGGCAGGTGCTGCCATCCCCGCAGGGTGGCGTAGGCTCTCCGCCCGAAGAAGTCTCCCATGATGGCCCAGTTGAGCGGGTTGGCGCTCTCCGCAAAGGCCAGCAACAGCACGAACAGCACTACCTGCCACATTTGCCCGCTTTGGGTGAGCAGCGATCCCAGCGCCGCCGCGCCGGAGAGCATGCACAGCGCGCTGAGTTTGCGCCGGTCCACCTTGTCGCCAATCCAGCCCATGCAGGGGTTGAAAACCATGTTTGCGAACGAGAACGCGCTCACGAAGGCGGCCGCAACGATGATGTGCCTCTGGCCCTGTTCCGAGGCTGGGTCGACCGGCACGCCGGCCTCCATGAACCAGATGATCATTGGGGCCATCAGGAACGAGGCGCCGGCGTGAACAATGTTGCGGAAACCGGTCGACATTACCAGCAGCCAGTACGACGGTGTACGCATGGCTTCGCGGGCCGTGAAGTCGGTATCGTCGCCGTTCGTCGGACGCCGGCGCGCCACCGTGTTCCGGTCCGATGCGTTAGTCTCGGTGAGTTCGGGCGGGTCCCCGTCCGGCAATTGACCCATGTCCTCCGGAGATCGGCGCAGGAAGTAAGACAACGGTATGACCACCGCCAGAATGGCGACCCCAAGGATGGTGCACGCGTCCCGCCATCCGACCAGGAAAACCAGCAGGCCCACCAGATAGGCGGACGCGCCGCCCAGACCGTTGCCCATGCTGACCACCGACATGGCCAGGCCCCGCCGGCGACGGAACCAGTTGTTCACGGCCGCGATCGAGGCGTTGTTGTAGCCTGACCTGAAACCCACGGACAGGAACACCACGAACACCAACAGGAACCACCAGAAGTTGGTAGTGCGCGCCAGCAGAATGAAGCCCAGGCCGGACATCAACCCGCCGAACGCCAGCATCACGCGCGGGCCGAACCGGTCGGTGCAATATCCCATCAACGGGCCCTGCACGCCGCCCATGAACCGGCCCAGGCCTTCCGCCAGCCCCAGCATGGTCCTGGATTGCGGACTGAAACCCAGAACGTTCTTGGGGAAAATGACATCGGTCTCGATCGGCACGTAGAGGACGGTGAAGCCGCGGTTGAAACTCCCGTGCTTCATGCCGTCGGCAACGAGGCTGACGATGACGATCCACCACCCGTAGAAGATCCTGGGCCGGCGCATTAGCCTTGGCCTCTGACTGGATCGAGACGCATCGGTCTCGGATGGGTCGGGTGGGATATGGGATACCATTGTCCGGGTCGCGCGCTCAACGAACGTAATGCCGGGGCGCGGTGGAATACCCGCGCCCCGCCATGCGGCCGGATTGTAACACAGGGCGGCGGCGCGAGTTAGCCGGACGGGGTTTGCGCTGGCTCCTGATGCCAAAGAGTCCGGCCTTCTGCAACGGGATTTGCGCGCGGGCGGGGCGCTGGGCTCAACGTTCCGGGCCATGGCCCGGACGTCGGTTATGGTATGATACTCGCATCCCAGACCGCGCACGCACTGATACGTGCGAGGTCGCCGGCCGTAATCTGAGGTACCGATGCCGCGACTCACGCCACAAGAGATCGACGCCTATCTTGCGGGCCCGCACGTTGCCCACTTCGCCTCCATTCGCGAGGACGGCTCTCCGCACGTCTCGCCGGTTTGGTACCAATGGGAAGACGGCAAAGTCACCGTGGTCTCCGGCGATGCGGCGGTGAAGACCAGGAACGTGCGGCGTAACCCCAGGGTCGCCCTCTCGGTCGCCACTGACGAATGGCCGTATCAATACGTCATACTCGAGGGCGACGCCACGGTTCGCAACGATAACCTCAAGGACGCGGTCCGCCGGATCTTTTCCCGGTACGAAGGCGAGGAACGAGGCGAGCAGGACGCTGCCGACCTGGCCGAGGGCGACCAGAAATTGGTTGCCATCGAGATCGACGTGAACCGCGTCATGTCGTGGAAGGGCATTGACCAGTAACAGCCTCCCCAACGTGGCCGACGCCGTAATCATCGGCGGCGGCGTCATCGGTTGCGCCACCCAGTATCACCTGGCGCAGCTGGGAATCCCGAATACCGTTCTTCTGGAGCGGGACGTGCTCGGTTCCGGAAGCACCGGCCGATCCCAGGCCATCTGCCGCATGCACTACTCCAACCGGGTCACCACGCAACTGGCCTGGCAGAGCCTCCAGGTCTTCGCCGACTTCGATGCTCACGTGGGCGGACGGTCCGGCTTCGTCAAGACCGGGTATCTGGTCGTGGTCAACGAGACGGACCAGGGCGGACTGGAAAGGAACGTGGCCATGCACCAGGAGTTGGGCGTGCCGACCTCCGTAGTTTCTCCGGATGACCTAACGCAACTCGCTCCCATGGTCACGCTGTACGACGACGAGCGAGCGGCTTGGGAACCGGAATCCGGCTACGCCGATCCCTATCAGGTTACCGTTTCATACGCCACTCGTTCCCGCGAGGCCGGCGCCGTTATCGCCTCGCGCAACCCCGCGTCCGGAATTGACGCCGACGCCGGACGTGTCCAGGCCGTGGTCACGGCAGCCGGCGAACGCATCGCCACCGATACCGTGATCGTTGCGGCCGGTCCGTGGTCCAGGCAGGTTCTGGCCGGCGTCGGGGTGGACGTGCCGTTGCTTCCGGTACGTCATCAGGTCGCGACGGTGGCCCGACCCGTGGAATTCGTTCCGCAGCACCCCACTGTTGGCGACATCAGCCAGTCCTTCTCCTTCCGTCCCGACGGCGCCAACTTCACCACCATGGGGTTTGGTGACGACGAGGAACAGCCGGACCCTGACACATTTCCCCAGGGCATCGACTTGCAGTCCGCCGCTTCGGCGCGGGCGAAACTGGCCCGTCGCATCCCCGGCATGTCCGACTCATACTACCGCGGCGGATGGTCGGGCCTGTTCACCACCACGCCTGACTGGCATCCCATCCTGGATAGCGTGCCCGGCGTCGACGGCCTGTTCTGTGCCGTCGGTTTCAGTGGGCACGGTTTCAAGCTTTCTCCCGCCATCGGGAAAGCGGTGGCTGAGCTGGTCGCCGAAGGCAAGGCCCGCGACGTGGATCTTTCGCCGCTGCGGTTCAGCCGCTTCGCCGAGGGTGATCTTATGGAATCGAGCTATCGCTACCGGGTGCTGGCCTGACACTCGATTATTTGCCGGTCAGCGCCCATCAAGACCGCGACGAATAGTCTCGAACTCCCCCGGGGACCGGGTATTCGCCGCGACGGACAACCATCAGCCAAACGGAGCAATCCCGAATGGTCACGAATTTCCAATCGCACTACATCCCCAACACCGTCGCCGAGCAGGACGAGTTGCTGGCCGCAGTTGGCCTGAACAGCATCGATGAACTGTTCTCCGACATACCCGACGACTACCGGAACCCGCCGTTGCGCCTCCCCGACCCGATGTCGGAACTGGAGATCCAGCGGGAGCTTGGCGCGATGGCAGGGCGAAACCGGCCGTTGTCCAGTGGTCCGTCGTTTCTTGGCGCCGGCAGTTACTACCACTTCATTCCCTCCATCGTGAAAGCGGTCATGACGCGAGGCGAATTTCTGACGGCCTATACCCCCTACCAACCCGAGGTGTCCCAGGGCACGTTGCAGGTCATCTTCGAGTTCCAGACCATGATCAGCGCTCTCTACGGGATGGAGGTGGCCAACGCCGGCATGTACGACGGCGCCACCAGTCTTGCCGAGGCGGTGCTCATGGCCTGCCGCGTCACCCGTCGGCAGCAGGTGGTCGTCAGCGACGCCGTGGCGCCGGCCTATCGCCAGGTGATCGCCACCTACTGCCAGGCCCAGGGAATTGCTCTTGACATCGTGCCGACCGCCGACATCGGCGCCAGCGTCACCGAAGCCACCGCCGGCGTCGTCGCCCAGTACCCCAACTTCTATGGCGGACTGGACGACCTGGCCGGACTGGCCGCCACCGCGCACGACGACGGAGCGCTGCTGGTCGTGTCGGCTGATCCGCTGGCCATGGGGATGCTTACGCCTCCGGGTGATTTCGGCGCGGACATCGTCACGGGCGAAGGTCAGCCCATCGGGATCCCGCCCTCTTTCGGCGGCCCGTACCTGGGTCTGTTCAGCTGCAAGCAGCAGTATATCCGCCAGATGCCCAGCCGCCTGGTGGGTCGAACCACCGACACCCAGGGGCGCACCGGCTATGTCCTGACTCTGCAGACGCGCGAGCAACATATCCGGCGGGAAAGGGCCACCTCGAATATTTGCACCAACGAGGCCCTGTACGCCCTGGCGTCGACCATTTACCTGGCGGCCATGGGCCGGCAAGGGCTGCGCCAGGTTGCCGAGCTCTGCTATCACAAGGCGCACTATGCCGCCTCTGCCATCGGTGGTCTGGACGGATATTCCCTGCCCCAATCCGGGGCGTTCTTCCAGGAGTTCGTCGTCTGCTGTCCCGAACCTCCGGCCAAGATCAATCGCCGGCTCATGGAACGCAACATCCTTGGCGGCCTCGATGTCAGCGACCGATTCGAAAACGGCATGCTTTTGTGCGTCACCGAAATGAACTCCCGGGAGGATATCGACCTCCTGGTTGACGCTTTGTCCAACGCGAAGTGACCGACCCGCCCGGACTGCGCTCCCGGAGCAAGTGTCGGTTGCAATCGCGTCACCGCCCCAACTCCCTCTGCCCGCCATGATTGACCGAAACCTGCGCGATCTAATACGGATGCGCCGTTACACGGATCCCTTCGAAGACGACGAGCCTTCGCCGGACCGCGAGGGATACATCAAATGGTTTGGCCTGTGGGTCAAAGAACCCACTCTATTCGCCGTGGGGTTCGGGCTCGCCGGCCTCATGCTGGCCCTGGTAATTGCTCGGACAATACTCGCCAGTTTCACAACCTGGCTGCCCACCGGCGCGTTGTGGTTCAACATTGCCTTCCTGGCATCCATCGTGACCCTGACCTTCGTTGCCTGCAGCATGTTCGTGTCCGGGTCCATTGCAGTCCGGCGGCAGATCCGCCACATGAACGCCCAGATGGCCCGTTGGGACGACGCCACGCCGGAAGAGGTGGAGGAGATCGTACGCGCAGCAGACCGGAGAATTAACCGGCGCATCTTTTGGCGCACCGTTTGCTGGATGGTCGCCATGGCCGCGCTGTTCGCGATTTTCGGAACCACCTGGCTTTTCCCATGGGGAGGGCCGGCGGTCTTCATAGCGAGCACGTTGGCCGTCGTGGCGGTCATCCTGGCGTGGAGTTCGCGAGCCTACCGGATTGTGCCCTTTGTAAATCGCCGGATGAAGCGATCGTCGTGACCGCAAGCCCGGCGGCGAAAAAACACTGAACAATCAATGGACTGACGTTTCCAAACCGCAACCCCACCACCCGGGCCGGCGGTGGCAGAAACTTTGAGAACACCAGGAGACTTCGGACGATGTTGAACAAAGGCGGCAACCGAGACACCACGAGCCTGCTGATGGACCGCAGCGTCGCGGGTCGGGTCGGAGTCATCACTCCCGGCCTGGACGTGCCCATGGCGCCCTTGCCGGATGCAGCCTACCTGCGGAACGATCTGCCGCTCCCGGAAGTTTCGGAGCCCGAGGTGGTCCAGTATTTCACCTCCCTGAGCCAGTTGAACTTCAGCATCGACACCCACTTTTATCCGTTGGGTTCGTGCACGATGAAGTACAACCCCAAAATCAACGATGAGGTCGCCTTCCTTCCCGGGTTCGCCGGTATCCATCCGCAACAGCCGACGGAGCAGGTCCAGGGCGCTTTGGAGTTGCTCTATCGTTTGCAGGACTTCCTGACCGAAGTCACGGGCATGGCGGCGACCAGCCTGGCGACCCTCGCCGGCGCGCACGGCGAACTGGGCGGCGTGCTCATGATGCGGGCGTACCACCTGGCCCGCGGCGATTCCGGTCGCACCAAGATGGGCATCCCGGACAGCGCCCACGGCACCAACCCCGCCTCGGCCGCGATGGCCGGCTTCGACGTGGTGACTATCCCGTCCGACGCCGAGGGCAACACGGATCTTGCCGCCTTGCGGGAGATCGCCCGCGACGACCTGGCCGGTGTGATGATCACCCTGCCCAGCACCCTCGGCCTGTTCGACACCAACATCCTGGAAGTGTGCCAGATCGTCCACGAATGCGGCGGCCTGGTCTACGGGGACGGAGCGAACATGAACGCGCTGCTGGGTCGCGCCAAGCTTGGCGAACTGGGTTTCGACGTCTGCCACCTGAACCTGCACAAGACCTTCAGCACCCCGCACGGCGGCGGCGGCCCGGGCGCCGGTCCCGTTTGCTGCGGCGATAATCTCGCTCCCTATCTGGCCGCCCCGGTCGTGACGATTGACGCCGACGGGGAATACGCACTATCGGAACCCGATCACAGCATCGGGAAGATCAGTGGGTTCCATGGCAACTTCGGCGTCCTGGTCCGCGCCTACACCTACATCCGAACCCTGGGCGCGGCTGGATTGCTGTCAATCAGCGGCAACGCCGTCCTGAACGCCAACTACATCATGGAATCGCTAAAGGACATCTACGAACTGCCCTACGACCGTACCTGCATGCACGAGGTCGTTTTCTCCGCCGACCGCCAGCGTGAGCGGGGTGTGAGCGGGCTGGAAGTGGCCAAGCGCCTGCTGGACTACGGTTTCCACGCCCCCACGATGTACTTCCCGCTGATCGTGCATGAAGCCCTGATGATCGAACCCACCGAGTCCGAAACGAAGGAGACGCTGGACGCTTTCATCGATGCCCTGCGCCTCATCGATTCAGAGGCGACCGCCGAGCCCGAGCTCGTCCAGCACGCCCCGCACACCACGCCGGTATCCCGACTCGACGAGGCGACGGCCGCACGCCGGCCGGTGCTCCGCTGGGAGGCTGCCGAGGCGGCAGATTAGATCGATCAGCCATTGGTTGGGATCGTCGTCGCACCTCCCCAGCCGGATCAACGAGACAGGCCGTCCTCCGCGTGGGGGACGGCCTCGTTCATTACTGGTCGTCGCCGAGGACCTAACCGCCCTGTTCCTCCAAAGCCCGCCGCAAATCCTCGGGATCGACGTGGACTTCGATGCCTGCCCGTTCTTCCTGCAACAGCATCGCCACCCGGGAGTCGCGACCGGCCCAGCCCCGGTTCATCGCTTCGGTCATCTCGGCCAGCGTGGTGTTGGCCAACTTCATTGGCACGTCGAACTCGCGGCCCACCGCCACGGCCAGGTCCACGTCCTTGCGTGCGAGCCTCAGGGCGAAGTCCGGCGGATCGTAGTCGTTGATCAGGAAGTGTTGGGCCAGACCCTCGAACATCCCCCGTCGTCCGCCGGCGCCTTTGCGCACGGCCAGCCACAGCGCCAGCGGGTCGACCCCTGCTTTGATGCCCATGGTGAACACCTCGGCCAATGCGGTCTGGACGATATAGCCGGCGCAGTTGTGCACCAGCTTGGCAACGGACCCGCTGCCGATGGGTCCGACGTAGTAGGCGGCGTCGCCAATGGAGTCGAGGACCGCCTTGTGCTGGTCGAACACCGCCTTGTCTCCGCCGACCCAGATGGCCAGCCGACCGCTGGCCGCGCCGGCCGGGCCGCCGCTCACCGGGGCGTCCAGCACGTTAATGCCCCGCTCCGCCACGCGGTCGTGGATCTGCCGGATCAGCGTGGGTGAACTGGTGCTGAGGTCGAAGTAGGTCTTGCCAGCCGACATGCCGGACATGATCCCGTCTTCACCCAGCGACACTGCTTCCACCTCCACCGGTCCCGGCAGGGATGTGAAAACCACGTCGGTCGCTTCGGCCACTTCGCGGGGGTTGTCGGCCCATTCGGCGCCAGCTTCCAGGTGTTGGGTTGCGGCCTCGCGCCGGATGTCGTGGACGACCATCTCGTTTCCGCCGCGCAGGCAGTTGTACGCCATGCTGGCGCCCATGGTTCCGAGACCGATAAATCCAACTTTCGCCATCTCTCTCATCTCCTGGGAAAATCGCCCTCCGAGAAGGGTTCGACCGCATTCTATCAGAGGCGCACCGCGCGAAACGACGCACCGGCGTTGACGCGGTTCCGGGCTACGCATAGACTGGTAGGGCTTATGTCACGCATTTTCGATTTACACATTCACACAACCAAAGGCAGCGCCGATTCCAGCCTGACGCCCGAAGACCTAATCCTTGAGGCAGAACGTCTGGGTTTGCGCGGCCTGTGCATCACCGAGCACGCCGGTCCCTGGGACCGGCATGAATTTTCCGCCTTTGCCGCCCGCCACAACGTCGTGCTCATCCGCGCCATGGAAGCGGACACCGACATGGGGCACATCCTGGCCTTCGGCGTGGACCGGTACCAGAGTGGCTTTCACCGCGCCGAGGAACTCAGCAAAGCCGCCCACGCGGCCGGTGGATTCGTGGTGTCGGCTCACCCTTTCCGGGGAGTCCTGGGGCAACACCATAGAACTCGGCCCTACCTGTATCCCGACCCCAACGAGCCGATCCCGCAGGACGCCGAGACCGCCATGACGCATCCGGTGTTCCGGTTGGCGGACGCCATCGAGGTTGCCAACGGTGGGACGTCGGACGAGGAAAACCGCTTCGCCGCCGAGGTCGCCCATCTGCTGGACCTCCCCGTCACCGGCGGCAGTGATGCCCACAGCACCCACGGGTTGGGTAAATTCGTCACCGAGTTTCCCGACGAGATCTTTGACGAGGGCCAGTTTCTCACCGCGCTGCATCGCGGAGATTTCCGCCCGCTGGAAGGGCTCCGGCAGGGTTCATTGCGGCCGTATCGCCTGCGCTCCGCGTAGACGCCTTTCCGAATTCTGAGGGTAGCCCATCGCGATGACGCCGACGCTGTTGCCTCAAAGTGACATATTCGAGCGCGAATTCGTATGTGTCGACCTGGAGACCACCGGTCTGAATGCGCACTCCGATGCCATCATCGAGGTGGGCGCAGTCAAGTTTCGCGGCGGTGAGGTTTCCGACCGGTATCAGACCTTCGTCAACCCGGGTCGTCAGATCCCCACTTTTGTACAGCAACTGACGTCCATCAGCCCTTCCCAAATCGAAAGGGCGCCGCGCTTCCAGCAGGTGGCAGCGCAGTTCGCCGCGTTCGTCGGCGATCTACCCATCGTCGGGCACAACATCGCTTTCGACATCTCGTTCCTGTCCTCCCACGGACTTCACCTGACCAATCGCAGCTACAACACCTGGGACCTGGCGTCGATCTTCCTCCCCACTCTACCTGAGTACAACCTGAGCGCCCTCGCCAGGCATTTGGACGTCGACCACAATCAGGCCCACCGCGCCGTGGCCGACGCCGAAACCACCGCGCTGGTGTTCCATCACCTGTTGCAATTGGGTGCGTCCTACCCGGCAGCGAAGGTCGCGTTCATCGCCCGCGCTGCCCGCGCCGCGAATGCCTCCGTGGCAGACCTGCTCGAAGCGCTCGTGCCCCATGCCCCCGGCGCCAACGCGGCGCCCGGCAGTGCGGGAGCGGTCGGTCTCAATGGATTGAACCTGGACAGCCTTGCGCGGCGGCTATCGAACGACCCGAGTGACCAGAAAGACAACGCGGTGCGGCGTGAGCTCACCGAGCAGCAGGTTGAAGATCTGTTGGCTCCGCACGGCGTGTTCGCCAACTCCTTCCCGGGGTTTGAGAACAGGCCCCAACAGGCCGAGATGCTCAAGGCAGTGACCCGGGCCATCTACCAGGGCCGGAAGCTCATTGTCGAAGGCGGCACCGGCATCGGCAAGAGCATCGCGTATCTGCTTCCGGCGGTGCTTTACTCTGCCACCCATGGTCACCGGGTGGTGGTTTCCACCAACACCATCAGCCTGCAGGAACAGCTGATGGACAAGGATATTCCGGCGGTAATCTCCATCCTTGAAGAGGCCGGCATCCTGGAGCCGGGGGCGGTTCGCGCCGCGCAACTCAAGGGCCGTTCCAACTACGTGTGCCTGCGCCGGTGGTCCAGCCTGGGCGCTTCCGACACCTTGTCCGAGGACGAGGCCCGGGTCCTGGGGAAGACGGCGGTCTGGTTGGACGACACGGAAAACGGCGATCGAACCGACCTCAACCTGAACTTCGGAGACCACCGCGCCTGGCTGCGGGTGTGCGCGGACAACCAGGGCGTGTGCCAGTCATTCCGTGGCGGCGCGCCCTGTTTTCTCCGCCAGGCCCGTCAGCGAGCCGAAGCAGCCAACATCCTGGTGGTGAACCATGCCCTCCTGCTGGCGGACCTGGCCGTGGGCGGCACGGTGTTGCAGGATTACCAGCACCTGATCGTTGACGAGGCCCACCACCTGGAGGAAGAGGCGAGCCGGCAGCTGGGCTTTGAGATCGCAGAGGACGACCTGCCCCAGGAACTCGACGGGGTCTACCGTCTGTTCCGACACCTGACCTCCATCGCCAACCAGTCTCCCGAGGACGAAAATCTCGGCCGGGCGCGGGATGCCCTCACCAACGCCACGGCCAGCTGCAACCAGGCCTTGCAGGCGTGGCAACAGCTTTGGGCCGCGATCACCGGCCTCTATCAATCGCACACGCGGGGCGACAACGACCGTCAGCCGGTATCGCTGGAGCTCTCGGTGCGACAAAGCGGGGAGTGGGGCGCCGCCGCCCGCGAATGGGAATCCTTCGCGACGTTCATGGCCGATAGCGTCAACCGCCTCAATGATGTGTGGAGGTTGGTGGACCAGGGGATATTCGATCTCCCCGACGACAGCCAGGGAAACGAGCTGATCAGCGCAGTCGACACGGTTTCCGAGGTCAACGACCGATTGGCTTCGGTGTTCGGCCGTTACGATGAGGAACAGATCCAGTGGATCGACATGGTGCGGCGCAACATAACGCTGCATTCCACTCCGTTGTCGGTGGGCCCCATCCTGTCCGAGATGCTGTTCCAGCAGAAAGAGACCGTGGTGTTGACCAGCGCAACGCTGGCGACCGACAGTAACTTCGGGTTCCTGCGCCAGCGACTTGGCTTCCCAGATGACTGCGACGAATTGCTGGTCGACAGCCCCTTCAACTATCGGCGCAACACCCTGTTATTGGTGCCCGATGACCTCCCGGATCCCCGTCGCGGCGCCGACCATGCCCGCGGCACCGCCCAGGTGATCCTCAACATGGCGCAGGCTCTGGACGGGCACATCATGGCGTTGTTCACCTCGCATAGCGCCTTGCGAGAGGCCTCGTTCCAAGTCCGGGGACCCCTGCGGGCATCGGGCATCAACGTCCTGGCGCAGGGAATTGATGGTACCCCGCGGCAACTGGTCGACCGGCTGCACGCCGATCCACGGGCCGTCCTCCTCGGCACGGCCAGTTTCTGGGAGGGCGTGGACATGGAGTCGGGCATCCTGCGCGGCCTGCTGTTGTGCCGCCTGCCTTTCCCCGTTCCCACCGATCCCATCGTCAAGGCCCGGGGCAACCTGTTCAACAATCCCTTCAACGACTACCAGGTGCCTTCCGCTGTATTGCGGTTTCGCCAGGGGTTCGGCCGGTTGATCCGCAACAAGGTGGACCGGGGGGCGGTGGTCATCCTGGATCGCCGGATCCAGACCGCCAACTACGGAGACCGCTTCCTGAACGCGTTGCCGCCGTGCACGGTCGAGCGGTCCAGCGTCAACACCGTTGGCGACCAGGCGGCGCGCTGGCTGCAACTTGATCGCTCCTAGATCGACGAAACAGCGCGGGTGCTTTTGGGGTCGGGATTGCAACTGTCGGAACCCGCTGTGCGACTGGCGATAGACCAACCCTTTGACCTGGCCGAG
>JAJEIA010000025.1 GCA_022823505.1 Dehalococcoidia bacterium | reverse complement strand
ACCGCCGCCATGAGTTCGGGGTTGATGGACATACAACTGATCACCGAGGGGACGGCGACGTCGGTTTCGCGAATCCAGGACATGGGGACCTCCTGATACTAACCGCCCGAGATGCAGGGGTTTTGCATGGATGGACGGGATGGTTGGGCTTTAAGATGGTCACTTGGTCGGCACTATTGCCATTTTATGTTCAGCAGTGCCAAGAAGCAGATCGGCGTGGTGGACCTCGACCTCGAAGCGGAGCTTGTTGCCGGACACGGCGGTAAGAACGGAGCGGGCGGTGACCAATGCGCCCCGATCCGCTGGCGCAAGGTGCTTGACGTTGACCTCGTAGCCGACGACGGTCTGGCTCGGGTGGAGCAGAGGCAGGACGGCGTGGTACGAAGCCTGCTCCATGAGCATGACCATGGCGGGAGTGCTGAACTTGGGCGTGTGGGGGGCCAGGTGTTCGGCGGCGACGGTCAAATGAGTTTCGCCTGCCAGACCGGGCCGGATGGCCGGGTCTATTGGCAGGCGAGACGGTTGCGACGTGCCTGGAGACGCCACGGGCGGCTCCGACGCGGAGGTTGCTAGGCAGCGACGGGTTGGCCGGTCAGGATGGACTCCACCTCGTCGGCGATTTCCGCGGCGCGGGCCTTGACCTCGTCATCGGTGAGGCTGGACAGGGGATGCTGGGCGACGACGTAGCGGTAGTCGGGCACACCCATCATGCGGGTCATGGCCTGGGCGGTGTTGAGGAAGACGTGAGTGATGATGGCCGCGGTGGGGACGCCGCGCTTTTCCATGTCGATTCCGTCGTGCACACTGCACGAGCTGCAGGACCCTCAATCCCCGACCCCGGTGATGAGGTAGTCAACCTCACTCAGGATCTCGTCGATCATGTCCGGCTTGGCGGGCAGGCTGGCGTGGCCCTTATCGTAGAACTTGATCTCGGAGAAGCCGTGGCGTTCGTTGAGGATGTTGCCGAGCTCGATCAGGAGCTTGTCGGCGTTGGCCTTGGAGTTCTCCATCAGGCCGAGGCGCTTGCCGGCGAGGCCGGAGGAGCGGTCGTTCATCCGGAACTCAGACTGGGGCAGTTCGGTGCCCCTGGGATTGACGAGCCTGAGACGGCTCGATCCGGCGGTGGTCATCGGGAACCTCCGTTGGTTTGGGCGTGTGGGCGGTACGAACGATTTGTGCGGATTGTACAGTCAAAGGGCGGGTTTGCGTAACCCCTGATTGCGGAGGAGTTGGTCGATCCACGCGCGGTCGGCGTCGGAAAGGGGCTGGTCGGGGTCCTGCTCGTAGTCGATGTCGCGGTCGTAGGAACCGAGGACGTACACCTCATCGATGATGGGTCTGAGGTCTACCGAGATGCCCTCGGAGCCTTCGGCCAGGGGCATGACGAAGATGGGTATCGGCTGGCGCAGGCTGAAGACGTACAGCGACGCATCAGGCGCAAGCCGCGCATTGCTAATCAGGATGCGGTAGTCGCCACCGGGGACGTCTCCAACGACCGGCATGGGCGGCCCGGAGCGCAGCAGGTCGATTTCCACCAAATGGGCGAGGCTATATTGCACTTCGGCGCGTTTGGACAGATATTCCTGTCGTCCTTTGTTGGACTTGTTGGAGGGCGACAGGAGTTCAATCACCGCCACGACCTCGCGGTTGCTGACCCGAGTGATCTTGAGGTAATTTTCCCGCTCTAACTCCAACGCCGGCAGTTCCACAGTAATCGCATCCTCAGTTTGCCGGGGTTCTGTTTCCAGGGCAACGGCTCGCTCGGCAGCCCAACCGGGGTCCAAAACCGTGATGTCCGGTCTGCGGTAGGGACGCCGACCACTGGTGTCGGGCTCCTCAGATACCCACACCCTTTGTTCAACTCGCACGATGTACTCGGGCCGTAACTGCGAGCCCAAGGTACGAGCCAGCTCACTAATCACCCATTGATGGATCCCCGGCCAAAGCTCGGGGCGCTCCAGGTACGGGTTCATGCCGGGGAAGGGGTTTTCGGGTGGCTGGGTGGTCATGCTAGCTGGCGGAGATTTTGCGGGTGCGGATGCGGTAGCCGGTGGTGTCGATGATGGCGCTGTATCGGCCGCCGGTGCCGCCGCCGTGCATGATGAGGATGTCGTCGGGGTCGTTGGCGCAGCGCATGATGAGTTCCTCATCGCCGGGCTGTTCGGGTCCCTGCTTGGAGCCGAGGCGGACGAGTTCGGCGCGGGAGCGGCCGCTGTTTTCGATGAGGAAATCCTGGATGCCGCGGCGGGTCCAGCCGTCGCCCTGGAGGGTCAGCGCGTGCTCGGGTCCGATGACGATGACCCACTGGGCGGGATAGCGGTGGGCCAGTGCGGCGGAGCGCAGTGCGTCGCAGATGGAGAGGAGGATGGCCTCGCCGGTGTGGGCGTAGCTGTTGGGCACGCTGACCGGGTTGTAGGCGACGGCGACGGTGACGACGCTGTCGGAGGCTTCGAAGCCGCGGCTGACGTGGAGAGGTTCCCAGGGGGAGGTCTCCTCGTTTTCGGCGATGCAGAAGGTGTACTTGGCCGGGGTGCCCAGGGTGCCGCGATCGAGCTGGCCGGGCCAGGCGTCAAAGCCGTTCATGAAGCAGAGGCGGACGGCGCGGCCGATGCTGGCGTTGGCGCGGAAGCCGGGTCCAAAAAGGCCGTCACGGCTGTTGATGCCGAGTGCCTCGCGGATGGGGCCGTTGAGGACCATGAGGATGCTGGGGGAACTGGTGGAGGAGGCGGCCATGTTGACGAAGTTGCGCTCCTCCTCGAGGGTGCGCAGGGCGGTGACGAGGACGGGGAAGTACTCGGCCTCGCAGCCGGCCATGACGGCGTTGGCGGCGGCGTTCTCGGAGGTGATGACGCGGCTGCGCATGTCGAGGTTGAGCAGTTCCTCCTCGCCGGTAAGGCCGGATACGGAGAGCATTTCGCGGACCTTGTAATCGGCGGGAGGTACGACGGGGAGGCCGTCGGTCCAACCGAGACGGAAGCACTCCTCGATGGCCTCGATGGTGTCGGCGGTTTCGACGTGACGTTCTGCGCTGCTGGTCATGGGGTACTCCTAGGTTGTGCTGACTTCGGTAAGGGGTTCGAGGATGTTGAGGAGAAGTTCCATTTGGCCAAGGCTAAGGGCGATGCTTTCCGGATCCAAAAAACGCCGGCGCGTGTAGAAATTTCCGTGCAGGTCGTTGGCTATTCCGGCCAAGCCCAGCAAGCGTGCGTCTGCGGTTGCCCGCCGAGCGTTATTGAGGACAACATTGAACTGAGGGTGCCTTTCGTACTCCCAGCCGTTGGCTTCGGCGACGGCTTTGGCCATCCACGCGGCGGCGCCCCAACCTTTTTCGGAGGCCTGGTGGAGGTCGCCGTCGGCGAGGTATTGATGGCTCTTGTGCAGAAACTCGCGAGCCTGCTGACGGTAGTCGGCGATGGCGACTTCCGGCTCGTTGAAGGGTTCTATGGGGGAGGATTGAGTCATGGGTTGTTCTCGGGAGGTTTGAGGCGGCCGGTGACGATGAGGCCGTCGGTGACGCTGTAGCCATGGCCGGGATAGATGTCGGTGGTTTCGGTGTGAGTATAGGCGGTGCGGCCGCTGGTGACGGGGGTGATGGAGATGACGTCGTAACCGGCGGCGTCCAGGTCGTTGCAGCAGCGTTCGAGGTACTCGGCCATCTGTTGCAGGCGGGTTTGTTCCTCGCTAGTTACGCTGACCTTGCCCACATTCCCGCCGTGGGTGGACAGGGTGGTGTCGGCGTACACATAGCGGGTGATGTACGCTGGCTTGCCGGTGGTGGGATGGACCGAACGGAACACTTTGGTCTCTTGGGGTATCGCTTTAGTGATGTACGAAAACACCGCCCCCATTATTGCGTCGCGGGGGCGGTGTGGCAATCCCGGGCAGCTTACGCCGGCGAGAAAGCTATCTGTCAATTGTCGGTAACATCCCGTTTCTACCTTGAGTTCTCTGCTACGGCCCGCTCGATGGCGCGGCGGTACTGACCTTCGTCGGTAAAGTGACCGTGCCGACCATGTTGTTGGCCATCCATGACATGTTTTTGACCGTCCTTGCCTACGACCGTCCGTTCAAGCCGGTGGCCGCGCTGGATGGTGAAATCTTTCTTTGCCACTTGGTTCCTCCTGGAACACTGGGGATCCTCCCGCACCGGCGGCGTCAGTACGGCACGAATTGCGCATTGTTTGTTGTGGAGCCGGGTTAGTCATTTGCGAAGCTTCGCGGTGATGATCACCCCGTCGGTAACGCTATAGCCGACGCCAGTGTCAATGTGTCGGGTTTGGACACGATTGGTCCGCGGATTGCCCCAGTAGTCAGTTTCTTGCACTTCCCATTCACGGCTATAAGTCGGCCCGCTCCCGTGCAGGGACTTCTCCGTCTCCACGGCTGCTTTCGCGCTGCGCCCACTCGTTAGCGGAAAGATAGAGACGATCTCGCAACCCTCCGCGTGCAACTGGACGCATTGGCGGGCTATGTCTTCCGCCAACTTGCGTCCTGCTGGCCGCTCCGCCGCCATACCGATCACGAGGCCACCAGCACCGTTGCGTTCAGTCAAATGGCTGTCGATCCCGATGTATCGAGATACAAAAGCTGGTTTCTTTGGTTTCAGGGGTTGGTTTTGCGCCTGCGGTTTATTGTTGCTGCTTTTGCCGGCAGGCTTTTTGCGACCCTTGGTCGTCATGAGAGTGGCGATCCTCCTAGTAGATTCACTTGCCATCCGGGCGAAGGCAGGGGGTGCAACAATCGAAATCCACGCTAACGCCGCTAGCGCATGGCGATTGGTGCTCTGCGTACGCGATGACTACAGCCGATTGTAATAAAAGGCGCGCGGCAGTTCAATCGCGCTTTACCGGCGCGCAGACTCGAAAACCCCGGTCAGCTTGCCGGTTGACCAGGGTTTATGGTTTCCGGCTTTCGCCAGAATGACGCCCAGAGACGCTGACCCCAGGTGTTCGATTAAACAGCGTTGCCGAAGCGGAGTTGGACGCCGGACTTTTCCTCCTGGAGCTTGGCGACGGCGTCGGAATCCTCGGGGCCCCAGCCGCGGAAGAGGGCTTCGACGTGGCGCTGGTCGACGAGGTTGGAGAGTTCCATGGGGATGCCGTACTCGCGGCCGAGGTCGGTGGCGAGGCGGACGTCCTTGGCGGCCAGGGCGGTGGCGAAGCCGGGCTCGAAGTTGTCGGCAAAGAGGTATCGCGGGAACTTTTCAACGAGGCGACGGTTGCCGCCGCTGCTGTTGGCGATGACGTCGGCGAGGGTCTCGAGGGAGACGCCGGCCTTGACACCGAGGGTCAGGGCCTCGGACATCAGGACGCCGATGCCCATGGAGAGGAGGTTGTTGCAGATCTTGGTGACCATGCCATTACCGATCTCGCCGCAATAGACGACGTGGGCCCCGATGGCGTCGAGCATGGGCTTGACGGTGTTGAAGGTGTCCTCGTCTCCGCCGACCATGACGGCGAGGGTGCCGGCGGCCGCGCCGTAAACGCCGCCGCTGACGGGGGCGTCGAGCACGGTGACGCCACGGGCGGCGCACTCGTCGTGGATTCGGCGGATGACGGTGGGCGAGTTGGTGGAGAGGTCCACATACACATCGCCGGAGTTGGCGGCTGTCATGATGCCGTTCTCGCCCATGACGACGGCTTCGACGTCGCGCGGGACCGGGAGGGAGGTGAACACGGCGTCGTTGCCGGAGACGCAACCGGCCGGGGTGTCGGACCACTCGGCGCCCATTTCGAGCAGGTTGATGGCGGACTCGCGGCGCAGGTCGTGGACGGTGAGTTGGTGCCCGGCCTTGATCATGTTGGCGGCCATGGGGTTGCCCATGTTGCCAACCCCGATAAACCCAGCTTTCATACGTGTTCGCTCCTGAAACGCGCCGATGTGCCACCGGCGGCAAGTGGCCGAATTATAACACCGGGCACTCTTGGTGCCGGACGGCGAGAGAGCGTTTGGCATGGATACACAGGATGGATGGGATAGGGTTTCTGGTTCGTAGGTGCCGGGCACGGTCTCACGCGTGCCCCGTTTGCGGCGGGGGAATGTCAGAAGCAAGATTCTCAAGATTTCGGGATTATCGGGATTGGGACCGTGCGGTGATAGAGCGCTCCCAATCCTGCCAAATCATGGAATCCCGTAAGTCCAGACAGGAGTCACGCGGTTGGAAGCCTTTACGCTCGCCATTCCGGCGAAAGCGGGAATCCAGAGGCCGAATCCTTTAGCAGGGTTCCAGATTTGTTCACCACAAAGTCAATGGATTCCTGCTTTCACAGGAATGACGGGTTTGCAATTTCAGAATGACGGATTTGTGATTCCAGGTGCGAGCTCTTATCCAGACTCCGGCGAATTCCGAAAGTGGAGGCGCGTGGGACTGGGGACGGCCTTGTTTTCCCGGTTTCCCTGACGGCTATAATGGGGCCGTCCAGCAGGACCCGGGAGCGAACCTATGGCAACTCAACAGGATCTGGATAAATTCGTTACGGAAGTGACCTGTCCCGACGATTTCGATGCCTTTTGGGATGAGGTGCAAGCTGAACTGGCCGTGATTCCGTTGGAAGCGCGAATGGAACCGGACGGATTGCGCAGCACGGACGCGGCGAAAGTGTTCCAAGCGACTTATCGCAGCCTGGGCGGGCTGGAAATATTCGCGTGGTACGCGGTACCGGTGGATGGCGATGGGCCGTTTCCGGCGATTTTGCACCTGCCGGGATACAAGTCGGAGCCGGCGTTGCGGCGGGATTGGGGAGCCCAGGGCGTGGCGGTGCTGTCGGTGGCTGTGAGGGGCAAACTGCCCAGCAGTGGGGAATTCAACCCGGGGTACCCGGGCCTGCTGACCAGCGGCGTGGAAAACAGGGATTCGTACAGCTACAAGGGCGTGATCGCAGACTGCATACGAGGGGTCGATTTTCTGCTGTCGCGGCCGGAGGTAGATGCGGAACGGATCTATTGTTGCGGCAGCAGCCAAGGCGGCGGGCTGACGCTAATCACTTCGGCGCTGCGACCGGAGATCAAGGCGGGCGTCGCGGGGTACCCGTTCCTGTGCTGCTTCCCGGAGTCGATGCGGATGCTGCGGAGCTATCCGTATGACGAGCTTTCGTGCTATCAGCGGGCGTACCCGGACCGGGCAGACCGGATGCTGGACACGCTGAGATACTTCGATGCGGTGAACTTTGCTCCGCGCATCAAGTGTCCGATGGTGGTAGGGATTGCCCTGGAGGACGAGGTGTGCCCGCCGGAAACGAGCTACGCGGCGTACCGACTGCTGGGCGGGGACCGGGAACTCTGGCTGTTTCCGGAGTCGGGCCACGGCAACGCCCATGAATATCCGGCGCGGGAGCGGGCGTGGCTGGAAGAGCGCATCGGCGTCGGCTCCACTCTGGCGGCCACCTCATGACATCAGCGCAACAGCGGTCCGGGTCATTCTGGGAGAGGATCGAGGCCCAACTGGCCGAAACCGACCCAGACATCGAGATCGAGCGGGATGCGTTCTACTCGCAGCCGGAGTGGGACGTGTTCCGGATGCGGTACACGAGCACGGGCGGACATCGATTGTTCGCCTGGTTGTCGGTTCCGCACGGGGACGGCCCGTTTCCGGCGCTGGTCAGGATGCCGGACTACGCCAGCGTGCACGACATCATCTACACGCCGTTGCGGGAGCGGGCGGTGGTGATGAACGCGACCCACCGGGGACAGCGGAACAGCGATGGGTTGGTTCGGGCAAGTTATCCGGGCCTGCTGACGGACGGCATCGACGGCGCCGAAACGTACACGCTCTTTGGGGCGTACGCCGACGCGCTGCGGGCGGTGGACGTGTTGGGCAGGCAGAACATCGCTGAATTGTCAGGGGTGATCGCGCTGACCGGAGCGGGACTTGGGGCAAGCCTGGCCCTGGCGACGGCGGCGCGCCGGCCGGCAGTTTCGGCGGTGGCCGCGGATACGCCGCTGGCACTTGGGCATCCGAGCGCACTGGAACCCGGTCTGGGTTATCCGTTGGCGGAATTGGGCGACCATCTGCGGGCCAATCCGGGCAGTGAAAACGCCGTCGCTGCGGTACTCTCGGTGGTGAACCCGTTGAATGACGCGCCGGCCGTGGGGTGTCCGGTGTTGATGAGCGCGGGACGGTTCGACCGGAGCGTGTGCCCGCTGGCGTTCGCCGAGGAGTTGGCGGTGGCGTTGCCGGAGTGCGATTTCAGGGTGTACGACGGGGCGGCGGAAGGCGGAGGGCACATCCACGGGCAGGTCCGGGGGCCATGGCTGGCGGCGCGTTTGGGGCTGGAAGTTTCTTGACCCCCGAGGAGGGCGCTGCCTATAATTTTTGTGGCCCCCCTGTATTCGAACAACGCCGGTTTCCGCTCCAATGCCAGACGCGCTTTCCGTAGAATCCATCGATCAACTGACCCGCGACGCGCTCGACGAGCTGCGCCGCATTGGGGAGGCGGACGGCGTCGAGCAGTGGCGGGTGGCGTACCTGGGACGGCGGGGGACACTGACTGGGCTGCTGCGGTCGCTCCCGGAGTTGGAGCCGGACCAGAGACGGGAAGTCGGTTCGCGGGCCAACCAGGCCAAGAACGCGCTGGAAGAAGCGCTGGCGCGGCGGGCGCGGGAGATCGCCCAGGCCGCGCTGGCGTCGCAGGACGCGCTGGACGTCACGTTGCCGGGACGGCCGGTGGTCACCGGGCGCCTGCATCCCACGACGCAGATCGTGCGGGAGATTTGCGCGGCGTTCATGGCGATGGGGTTCAGCGTGGTTGAAGGTCCCGAGGTTGAGCTGGACCACTACAACTTCGAGATGCTCAACATTCCGGCGGGGCATCCCGCGCGGGACATGTGGAACTCGCTGTGGATTGATTATGTAAACGAAGAGGGCCAACAGCCGATGCTGCTGCGGACGCATACCTCGCCGATGCAGGCGCGGGTGATGGAGGCGCAGGAGCCACCGGTCCGGGTGATAGTGCCGGGCAAGTGCTACCGGTACGAGGCCACGGACGCGACCCACGAATGGCACTTCTACCAGATCGAAGGGCTGGCGGTAGCGGAGGGGATCACCTTTGCCGACCTGAAGGGGACGTTGTACGAGTTTGCGCGGCGCGTGTTCGGCGAGGACCGGCAGATCCGGTTCCGGTGCGACTACTTCCCGTTTGTCGAGCCGGGGGTGGACATGTCCATTTCCAACTTCGTTGATCCGGAGACCGGCCGGCGACCCATCAACCGGGACGAGGACTGGATCGAGATCATGGGGGCGGGGATGGTGCACCCGCGGGTGCTGGAGGGGGTCGGATACGATCCGCAGCGGTACACCGGGTTTGCGTTCGGCATGGGGCCGGAGCGGATCGGGATGCTGAAATACGGGATTGACGACATCCGGCATTTCTACCGGAACGATGTGAGGTTTTTGCGGCAGTTCTGAAACGTCCTAAGGATCCGCCAGAGTGGCCGTTCATCATGGCCGTACGGGAATACGCTGACACCGATGGTCGAAATCTGTTTCGACGCAGCTTTGAACAACTGGATGAACGTAGTCAGGCCAGGGTCATCGCGGGCATCGCCCGAATTGAACAGGGGAACTTGGGCAATACGCGAAATCTAGGCGGCGGCTTGTTAGAAAGAAGGTTTCTTGGTCGAGGTGCGGGCCCCAGGTTGTACTACTCCATAATCGCGGACGATGTGACGATTCTGTTGGTGGCCGGCGACAAAAGTTCCGTCAGAGAGCAACGGGCAGATATTTCTCTGGCACGGGAGTACCTCAGAGAATGGGTAACACGGACGAGGTGACAGGGATGGAGAGTTGGATTGAAACCGCTCGCCAAGCGGTGAAACGCAGCCAAGTCGTGCGTGATGAGCTGCGGGAAGAAGCCAGGTCCATGATGGGCAACGGCGAATACGCTGCGGCCAAACGTATCTTCGAAGACGTCCTTGAAGAGCACTATCCAGGCGCCGATGCGCCGACCAAATCGGTACCGGCCAGCAGCGCCTGATCGAATCCCACTAGCGACTCTCAATCGCAAGGACAGTCTGATAACGTCATGCTCATTCCCTTTTCCTGGCTTTCACAGTACGTTGACATCACGCTGGAGCCCGACGAGTTAGCGCACCGGCTGACCATGGGCGGCATTGAGGTGGGCGACGTGTTCACGCGCGGGGGATGGGAGGGTTGTGTTGTTGGGTACGTGAGAGCGACGAGGCCGCATCCCAACGCGGACACGCTGACGCTGTGCGAGGTGGATCCGGGGGAGGGGCCGCCGGTGGAGGTGGTGTGCGGCGCGCCGAACGTGGCGGCGGGGCAGAAGATCTGTTTCGCACGGCCCGGCGTCACGCTGATGAACATGCACAACGGACGGCGGGAAGAGCTGAAGCCGGCGACGATACGGGGGGTGGTATCGGAGGGGATGATCTGCTCTGAAGCGGAGCTGGAGATCAGCGACGAGCACGAGGGGATCATCGTGTTGCCCGACCATCTTGAGGTTGGGACGCCGCTGGATGAGGCGTTGGGCGACACGTTCCTGGAGCTGGAACTGACGCCGAATCGGGGCGACTGCCTGTCGATACTGGGGGTGGCGCGGGAGATCGGCGCGATCACCGGGCAGCCGGTGCGGGTTCCGGAGACCGAATACGCAGAGTCGGATGTTGCGGTGGAGACGCTGGCGCGGGTGACGATTGAAGACCCGGACCTGTGCCCGAGGTACACGGCATCAGTAATCACCGGGATCAGCGTCGGGCCTTCGCCGCAGTGGCTGCAGGAGAGGCTGAACCGGGCCGGACTGCGTCCCATCAACAACGTGGTGGACGTGACCAACTACGTGATGCTGGAGTTCAACCAGCCGCTGCACGCCTTTGACCTGGACACGGTTACGGACCGCCACGTGGTGGTACGACGGGCAGCCGAGGGGGAGGAGTTCACGACCCTGGACGGGGTGCAGCGCAAGCTTTCGGCCGACAACCTGCTGATCGCGGACCCGGCGCAGGCCATCGGCATCGGCGGCGTGATGGGCGGGGCGAACAGCGAGATAACGGCGGACACGACCAACATGCTGCTGGAATCGGCGACGTTCCACCCGTTGAACAACCGGCGCACGTCCACGGACCTGAACCTGCGAACGGAGGCGAGCCTGCGTTTCGAAAAGGGATTGCGGCCGGAACTGGCTCCCATCGCGCTGCGGCGGGCGACGCAGTTGATCCTCGAGACGGTTGGCGGAGCAGCGGCAGGCGGGATAATTGACGCGTTCCCGGGCGGGGATGCGGCGACGCCGGCGGTCCCGCTGACGGTGGCGCGGCTGCGGCAGGTGCTGGGGATGGATTTGGACATCGCACGGGCGGAAGAAGTGCTGGGGAGTTTGGGCATAACGACGCGGAGGACAGGACCGGACAGCCTGGAAGCGGACCCGCCGTACTGGCGCAGCGACATCGCGATTGAAGAGGACCTGATCGAAGAGGTAATCCGCACGATCGGCTACGACGAAGTGCCGACCACGATGCTGTCGTCGCCGATTCCGTACCACCGGACCAACCCCATGACGGCGCTGAAGGACGGGCTACGGGACGCGCTGTCGGCGGCGGGGATGCAGGAGACGATCAGCTACCCGCTGGTCAGCGCGGAGGACCTGGAGCGGCTGGCGGTGAATGGCGAGGCGGAGGACGCAGGAGCATTGTTGCGGGTGGCGAATCCGATGTCGGCCGAGCAGGACATCATGCGGCCTACGCTGGCGGCCAGCATCCTGAACACACTGGCCTACAACCGGGGGCACAACGACGGCGGGTTCCGCCTGTTCGAGATCGGGCGGGCTTTCATCCCGCAGCCCACGGGTTTGCCGGTGGAACGGGAAATGGTGGCAGGGGTGATGTCCGGGCCGCGCCACGACGCGAACTGGCTGGCTTCCGGGGAGCCACTGGACTTTTTCGATCTGTCAGGGACGCTGGCGGCGGCGCTGGACCGTGTTGGCATCGCGGCGACGCTGGAGTCGCACGATGAGCCGATTTTCCATCCCGGGCGGTGCGCGCGGGTGATGGCCGGAACCGCAGGCGAGGTGGGCATGATCGGGGAGTTGCATCCGGACATCAGGGAGGCGTTCGACCTGGGAACGGATCCGGTGGTGTACTTCGAGGTGCGGCTGGACGATCTGCTGGAAGCGGGACCGGACGGCGGACGGTTCGAGTCCCTGTCGCGTTTCCCGGCGGCGAATCGCGACCTGGCGCTGGTGGTTCCGGCGGAAGTGCCGGCGGCCAGGGTGCAGGGCCTGATTGAGAGGGTGCGGCTGGTGGAGCGGGCCGAGTTGTTCGACGTATACGAGGGGGAGAATCTGCCCGAGGGCACGCGGTCGCTGGCGTTCCGCATCCGGTTCCGAGCCGCGGATCGGACGCTGACCGCCGACGACGTGAACCGTGCGGTAAACGGGCTGACGCGGGCGCTGGAACGGGAAGCCGGGGCGACGGTTCGGGCATAATCACACGCAAGTTTCCAGCGTCCAACGAGTTGTCGTTGCGGGGCGCCTGCGCCATGGCAATATCGATACCGTGGCCACAGCGCCTGCTGTTGAGGACTGCAATACGCCAACGAGATTACGGGGAGCCGCTCGCAATTACGCTTCGCCCGCGAGACTGAGCGGCTAAAACCACGCGTCGCAGGGCTCGGAATAGCGGGTGAGTGTGGTACGATTGTTTGTTGCCTGCCGCCCTTCACGCCTGCTATGGATGCGACTGCCATGACTACTCACGCCCACCCGCGCGAACTGCACTCCCACGACGCCCATGGTGACGGTGACCACGAGAGCGTCCATGACCACGGCCAACATGGTCACCGGGATCACGGAGATCGCCACGACAGAGGCCATCGCGGCCACCACGTTGGGCATGGACACGAGGACATGCTGGAAGTGGAGCAGGCGTTCGAGCGCATCATCGCCCACTTCAGCCCGCTGGACACCGTGGAACTGCCGGTCCTGGAATGCCTGGGACTGGCGCTGGCAGAGGACGTCACGTCGCCGCTAAACCTGCCGCCGCTGGCCAATTCGGCCATGGACGGGTACGCGGTGCTACACGATGACATTGCCTCCGCAGATGATGCAGCGCCGAAGCTTTCGGTGATTTCCGCGGTGGTGGCCGGGCAGGTCTCGGACCAAACGGTCACCAGGGGCAAGGCGATCCGGATCATGACCGGGGCACCGGTACCCGATGGGGCGGACACCGTGGTTCCGTTTGAGGAAACGGACGAGCTGGACCGACGGAGGGCCGGCACACCGCTGGACGAGATCGTGATCCGCAAGGCCCTACCGCTGGGGAGCAACGTCAGGCCGGCCGGAGAGGACGTGCGGGCGGGGGAACTGGTGTTGTCGGCGGGCACGGTGATTCGACCGGCGGAGGCCGGAGTGCTGGCGTCGCTGGGTCTTGCCACGGCGCGGGTGATCCGGCGACCGGTGGTGGCGGTGCTGTCCACCGGGGATGAGTTGACCACGGTGGGCGAAGAGCTGGCGCCTGGTCACATCTACGACAGCAACAGCAGCAGCGTGGCCGCGGCGGTCCGAGCGGCGGGCGGCGAGGCGAAGATCATCGGCATCGCCCGGGACAACCTGGACGACCTGCACCGCTGCATCGACGCGGCATCGGACGCGGACCTGCTGGTCACGTCAGCGGGCGTGTCCAAGGGCGACTACGACATGGTAAAGGACGTGCTGGAGCAGCGGGGGGACATGAACTTCTGGTCGGTGCGGATGCGTCCGGCCAAACCGCTGGCGTTCGGGTTGATTCAGCGCGAAGAGAGCGAACCGTTGCCTCTGCTGGGCCTGCCTGGAAATCCGGTCAGCGCGCTACTGGCGTTCGAAATGTTCGGGCGGGCGGCGGTGCGCCGGATGCTGGGGAGGGACCTGCTGGCGCGGCCGACGGTGGAAGGAGTGCTGACCGGGCCGATTTTCAACAGCGACGGCCGGCGGGTGTACGCGCGGGTCGAGGTCGAGCGGCGGGACGGGACGTGGTTTGCCACGCCGACGGGCCCGCAAGGGTCCAACATCCTGACGTCGCTGTCCAAGGCCAACGGCCTGGCAATCTGTCCGGCTGACCTGCCGCGCAAGAACGCAGGACAAGCCGTAAAGATCATTATGCTTGATTGGAATGAAGAGGTTAACGCATGACGACCACCGTGACGGGAAGCAGCAGATCAGCAGGGTCCGAATACCGCTTCAGTCTGGAAAGGCTAGAGGAACTGAACCGGTCTCCGATTCCCTTGCTCCTGGCCCGGTTGAATACCGCGTGTCCGTCGTTCGGCAAGACGCCGGCCGAAATCGCGGATCCGTCCGACCTGGTAAATGAAATCAAGGCGCATTGCGCCGAGGACACCGAGTTCATCCTATCCGCAATGCCGTTGCAGGAGATCGTGTTCCGCACGCTGCTGCTGCAGGGCGGCGAGCCGATGCCGCTGGTCGAGTTGCACGCCGAACTGACCGAAAAATGGTCGACGCCGATACGTCCGATCACCCTGAGCGTGAGCGGGTTGGCGCGGGTGCTGGATAGCGACGTGTTCTATGGGTTCGCGGCGATACCGATGGAGGAGACAGAACCGGAAGAGGCGTCGGACGGGGTGCTGATGCTGTCGGCTGCGGGAAGCGACGAAGACGAGCAGTTGGCTCGAATCATCGAGGCGCTGGCAGCGGACGATGACGAGGATGAAGACCTATTTGGTGAAGACGACCTCGACGACGATGACGACGACCTGTTTGAAGATGACGAGGACGATGAGCTGGAGTGAGTACGTCGCGTGGCATCGTGGAGACACGTACGGTGAGAGACCGCAACGGGAAGTGGGGTGAGCGCCGGCAACGAGCGAAACCGCTGCTCAAATCGTTGACTGCCCGGTAGGCCGCCGCTAGAATAGTGCAATGATGAGTGGTTGGGACTGTGTCCGGTCCCAGCCTTGTACGTTACGCACCAGCAAGGAGGTGTCGCCATAGCCAGACAGTACAGGGTCAACGAACAGATACGCGTCCCACGGGTACGAGTAATTGGAGAAGATGGCGAGCAGCTTGGCGTGATGACGGTGTCCGACGCTCTCTCCAGGGCGCGGATGAATGACCTTGACCTGGTGGAAGTGGCGCCAAACGCCGACCCGCCGGTTGCGCGGCTGCTTGACTACGGCAAACTCCGTTACCTGTCGTCCAAGAAGGAACGCGAGACCCGCAAATCCCAGAAAAGCAACGAGTTGAAGGAAGTACGGTTCCGCCCGAACATCGGCACCCACGACTTCGACGCCAAGCTCCGGAAGGTCCGCCAGTTCATTGGAAACGGCGACAAGGTCAAGCTGACGGTGAGGTTCCGCGGGCGCGAGGCGGTGCACCAGCAAAACGGTCTATCGCTGTTGAAGCGGGTCGCCGAGGAACTAAAAGACGACATTCGGCTGGAGCAGCAGCCTTCGATGGAAGGTCGGGCCATGTCCATGGTGCTGATACCCAACCCGACGGTCGCGGCCCGGAACGAACGAAAGGAAGCAGTAGCTACGGAATAATCGCACATGCCCAAACTGAAAACCCACAAAGGGGCCAAGGCTCGCATTCACGTGACGGGCTCCGGCAAGTTACTCCGCCGCAAGCGGATGAGCAGTCACCTGCGACGCAAGAAGCCGAAGAAAGTCACGCGGAAATTCGCGCAGAAGATCGGCTTCGCCGACGCAGATGTGAAACGCCTGAGCCGGCTGGTGCCCTACGACGTCTAAACTGGAGATTCCTGAACCGTGCCAAGAGTGAAGAGGGGCGTGACGAAGCGCGCCCGACACAAGAAAATCATCAAAGCCGCCAAGGGATACCAGGCGTCATCGGGGCGCAACTACAAGTGGGCGAAAGAGGCGGTGATGCACGCGTGGAGCCACGCGTATCGGCATCGCCGGCAGCGCAAGGGCGATTTCCGTCGCCTGTGGATCATCCGGATCGGAGCGGCGGCACGCCAGCACGGGATGACCTACAGCCAATTCATGCACGGCCTGAACGTGGCCGGCATTGAGATCGACCGGAAGATGCTGGCCGACATGGCAGTTCGGGATCCGGACGCCTTCGCGCGGCTGGTCGACGTGGCCAAGGGGGCGACGGCGACGACGGCGTAGCTCGATTCGATTGCACCAGACCGAACCGGTAGGGGCGAATGATCATTCGCCCCTATTGCGTGGGCATCGCTTGCCACGCGATCCGGGCCGGCTCGGCGGCACCGCAGTCCAGCAGCAGCAGGTCGCGACGCAGGTGGTTGCGGCCGCCGGCGGGCTGTGTGAATTTCCGCGGTCATTGACCCGGCTTTGCCACGGTCATTGACCCACCATGGAAGCGTGGTGGTGTTGCTAATATCAGGTTGTCGTTTGCCGGTCAATCACCTCCCTGGTTGCTGAGTAGAGCGCGGTGTGGGGA
>JAJEIA010000115.1 GCA_022823505.1 Dehalococcoidia bacterium | reverse complement strand
TCCCCACACCGCGCTCTACTCAGCAACCAGGGAGGTGATTGACCGGCAAACGACAACCTGATATTAGCAACACCACCACGCTTCCATGGTGGGTCAATGACCGTGGCAAAGCCGGGTCAATGACCGCGGAAATTCACACAGGGTTTACGTCCACGATGGGGCCAAGAAGCGCCCCCGTCTGGAACTCAACCCGCCCCACGACGCCGTGGTCCGCCGCATCTTCGATATGGCCCTCCAGGGGAAAACCTCCCTGGAAATCCCCAAGATCCTGAACGCCGAGGGCATCCCATCATCCAACGGCAAGCAGTGGGGTAAGACCACCCTCTACAAGCTCCTCACCAACGAAGCCTATACCGGAACCCTGGTTTGGGGAACCAATGCCAAGGACGGCCAGGAGCCGGTGCGGGTGGAGAACGCCTTTCCCGCCATCGTAACCAGGCAGGAGTTCGACCGCATCGCCCGGATGTTGCAGTCCCGCGCCCCGGCGGTTACCCACCCCCGCCGCGCCGCCAGTCCCTACCTGCTCAGCGGCCTGGCCAAGTGCGAACACTGCGGCAAGGCCCTCACCGCCTCCGAAGCCAAGAGCGGGAAGTACACCTACTACGTCTGCCAGTCCATCCTCAAGCGGGGAAGCGGAACCTGCGACACACCCAGGCTCAACGCCAGGTCCTTCGAGGACATCATCATCTCCAACATCCGAGAGAACATTCTCACCGAGTCCAACATACGCGATCTGGTTAGGCTGGTGGACGAGGAGATGGACGGGGTGGCCCGGGAGCAGCGGCAGAACCTGGAGACCATCGAGGCCGAGCTTCAAGAGGTGCAGCGGAAGTTGGACCGCATCTGGCACTTCGTCGAGAGCACCGACCTGGACATGGCCGACGCTTCCGAGCGCATCCTGGAACACCGCCACCGGCGGGAACAACTTGAAGCCGCCGCCGAGGAAGCGCGGGCCGTGCTGGCGGAACGGCGGGAGTTGCTGGACAGCGCCGACACCATCGCCGCCTTCGCCAGCGAAATGAGCGAGTTTCTCAAGACCAGCGAACTCACCGAGACCAAAGCCTTCGTGCGGTCTTTCGTCAAGGAGGTGCTGGTGCGGCCAGGCGGGGCGACAATTGTCTATACCATCCCCACACCAGAGGACAGTCCCATAGGGGGAGCAGACGCCGCTGAAATCGCCCTCAACGGCGGAGTTCGCAGTATTGGATATGGTGGTACCCCCGCGGAGACTCGAACTCCGGTCTCTGGCTCCGGAGGCCAGCACTCTATCCACTGAGCTACGGGGGCACTTTCGATTTTAGCACAATCGACGGTGACTCCGAACGAACCTTGTCGGCGGACATCCGCGTGTGCCTTGAGCCCTCGTTGTTGCGGGCTCGCCGGCGTCTTCAAATCATGGGTCCCTCTGAGCGGGCCAGGCGTCCCCCAGTGTGGTGTTATCAAGAATCTATACGCTACAGGCCATCACGCGGATTACGGATGGCAAAGCGTGCGCGTGTACCGCACGGCCGCGGTTCGCAGGTCCCGAATCCGGCTCGCAGACAACGAAAAACGGCCCACCAACGTGAGCCGTTCCAAGGATGTCAGTGGCGACCCGGAGCGGATTCGAACCGCCGATCTCTGCCTTGACAGGGCAGTATGTTAACCGCTACACCACCGGGCCACAAAACACGCGAGATCCTCGCGCGTAGAATCATTGTAGTCAGCAGGCCTTGGTATTGTCAAACGGAGTTCGATACTTGTGGATATGCCACAGCCAATCCGCCCCGCAAATGGCGGGCTATAATTGCCGGAACCGATACCACCAGGAGGAATCACTTGATTCGCAGCATCGACGGCAAGTCGCCGCAAATCCATCCCAGCGTGTTCGTGAGCGAAGCCGCCTACATTGTCGGCGACGTGATCATCGGCGAGGGCACCAGCATCTGGCCGGGAGCGGTGATCCGCGCCGACTACGGCCAGATCGTCATCGGCAAAAACTGCTCTATCCAGGACAACTGCGTCCTGCACACCGACGACTACCTCGAACTGGGCGATAACGTGCTCATGACCCACGGCGCGGTTGTCCACGGCGGCATCGTCGGCAACAACGTAATGATCGGGGTCAACGCGGTTTGTCTGGAGGACTGCAAGGTCGGCGACTACGTTCTCATCGGCGCCGGCGCCATTGTGACCGGCACGCCTATCCCCAACGAATCGCTGGTCGTCGGCGTACCCGGCCGCATCCGTGACCTGCCGGAGGTTCACCGCAAGCGTCTGGAGAACCCGACCGCGCGCTACCAGGAAAACGGCCGCCGGTTCATCGCCGCCGGACTGGGTCTGCAGATACCCGCCGCAGACTGACCCTTCGCCCCAGGAGCCAGCCCGGCGCGAGCCCTGCCTTACGCGGCTTTCGCCGGGTACTCCATGCAGGTTTCGCCCTGCAGCAACACGTCCTGCACCCGCTGTTGCAGTTCGTCGCACACCGCGGTTGACACGGTGGGAATCTCCATCAGCACCGTGCGCCCTTCCTTCAGGTGGAGCTCCAGATAAACCTTGTCCTCGCCCGTGTATTCGAGCATCACCCGGATGGCCTGCCGCAGCCGGTAGCGGTCTTCGTCCGGCTGGTCGGTCTCGACCATCCGGATCAGGACTCCCGCCTCGCGGTGGCCGTTGGAGGCGGTCGTATTCGCAGGAACTGCCGGCCGACTCCCATTGGACCGTGCTGGCCTGGGTGGAGGAGCGGTGCTCCCCGGCGCCGGTGTGCTGGCAGATTTCGACGCAGCCTCAGACTCGGGAGCCACCGCGGCGTTTTCCGGAAGCTCGTACTCCTGCGCGTCGTAGCAGGCGATGGAAAAGTCATCCCCCCGGATCTGCAGCCGCCCGGTGACCCGCGCTACCCGGCCCGTCTGCCAGACGTGCGCCGTCTTTTCCAGTGAGTCAGGCCAGACCATCGCCTCAACCTGCCCGCCCACCATCGCTAGGTCGACCCTCAGGAACTTCCGGTTGTCCCGCGTGTACCGCTCGGTGACTCCCGCGACGTGCCCCAGCAGCGTCACCGTGCTGCTGATCATCTCCTCGTCCAGTTGGTCCACCAGGGTGTAGGCATCCCCGGGGTTGATCGCGGCCAGCGCCAGCAGGGGGTTGTAGGACAGCGCGACCCCCAGGTACTCCTTTTCCAGGTTCGCCTTTTCCTGCGGCGTATAGTCAGCGTGCGACGTGTCCAGTTCCAGCAACGTGCCGCCGGCGCCGCTGTCCATCTCCTCCCCGAACATGCCAAACTGCCCGGAGTTCCGGTTGCGTGTCTCCTGTTGCGCCAGCGCCCAGATGCGGTCCAGATTGCCGATCACCGTCGCTCGTGGGGCCAACGAATCGAACGCGCCGGCCTTGGCCAGTCCTTCCAGCGTGCGCCGGTTCAGACCCGACACGTCCACGCGCCGGCAGAAATCGGTGATCGACGCGTAGGGGCCCTTGGCCACCCGCTCGGTCACGATGGGCGTGATGGCCGCCTCGCCCACCGTCTTGATCGCCGCCAGCCCGATCCGCAGCTTGCCGCTCTGCGTGCGGTCGGTTGGAGTGTCGATGGTGTAGTGGATGCCGGACCGGTTCACGTCGGGCAACTCGATCCCGATGCCCATGCGCGTGCACTCGTTGATCGACGCGACGTAGCGGTCGCCGTGGTCCAGCCGGCAGTTGAGCACCGAGGCCATGTACTCCAGCGGGTAGTGGGTTTTGAAGTAGGCGGTCCAGTAGGAGATCAGGCCGTAGCTCACGCTGTGCGCCTTGTTGAAGGCGTACCCGGCGAAGGGCTCGATCAGGTTGAATATCTCCGTCCCCATCTGCGCGCTGTAGCCCTGCTGAATTGCGCCGGACACGAACCGCTCGCGCTCCTCGGCCATCAGCTCGGGTATCTTCTTGCCCATGGCTTTGCGCACGGTGTCCGCTTCGCCCAGCGAATAGCCGGCGAAGTTCTGCAGCACGTGCAGGACCTGGTCCTGGTACATGATGACGCCGTAGGTCTCGTCCAGCAGTTCCTTCATGCTGGGATGGGGATACGTCACCTGCTCCTTACCGTGCTTGGACTTGATGAACCGGTCGATATGCTCCATTGGGCCCGGGCGATACAGCGCGATCATGGCTGCAATGTCGCCCAGGTCGGAGGGCTTCAATTCCTTGATGTACCGCTGCATTCCGGCGCTTTCCAGCTGGAACAGGTCCGTGGTGTTGCCCGTGCCCAGCAGATCATACGTTGCCTCGTCGTCCAGCGTCAGGCGGCTCAGATCGATACGGATTCCCCGCTCCTCGTCCAGCAGCTTGATGGTCCGGTCCAGGATGGTGAGGTTGGTCAACCCCAGGAAATCCATCTTGAGCAGCCCCAGCTTGGCCACCGGGTCCATGGAATACTGGGTCATCATCACCGGGCTGTTCTCGTCGCCCCGGGACGGGCGCTGCAGCGGCACGGTTTCCGTCAGCGGTTCGTCCGCGATCAGCACGCCCGCCGCGTGGGTGCTGACGTGGTGAACGATGCCTTCCAGCGCCTGGGCGTTGTCCACCAACTCGCGGATCGCAGCATCCTGCACGTAGGTGTCCGCCATCTCCTGGTTGGCGGACATGGCGTCCGAAATGGTTCGGGACTTGAACGGCACCATCCGCGCGATGCGGTCCACGTCGCCGTAGCTCATGCCTAAGCCGCGTCCCACGTCACGCAGCGCGGCCTTGGGTCCGAGGGTTCCAAAGGTGATGATCTGCGCCACCCGGTCGCTGCCGTAACGGTCAATGACGTAGCGCAGCACCTCGTCCCGCCGGTCGTCCTGGAAGTCCATGTCGATGTCGGGCATTTCCTTCCGTTCAAAGTTCAGGAAACGCTCGAACACCAGGTTGTAACGCATCGGGTCGATGTCGGTGATCCCCAGGCAGTACAGCACCACGCTGGCCGCCGCGCTCCCCCGGACGCCGAACAGGATCTGCCGCTTGCGCACGAAGGAGATGATGTCCCACACCACCAGGAAGTAGTTGGCGAAGCTGGTCTGCCGGACGACCTCCAGCTCGTACTCCATCCGCGCGCGGGCCGCGTCATTGTTGATCCCGTATCGCTGGTTGAACCCTTCCCAGCAGATGCGTTCCAGGTAGGAGTCCGCGTCCTCGTCGTTGGGCGTCGGGTATCGGGGCAGGTGCATCTGCCCGAATCCCAGCGAAACATCGCACTGCTGGGCGATTTCGCGGGTGATGTCCACGGCCTGCGGGAAGTCATGAAACAGCGCGGCCATCTCATCGGCCGACCTGATGTAGTAGGACGAGTCCTCCATCCGCAGCCGCTTGTCGTCCATGACGTTGGTACCGGTCTGGATGCAGATGTACACGTCCTGGTACTGATAGTCGGACTGGCGGACGTAGTGGGCGTCGTTGGTTACCACCAGCGGCACGCCGGTCTCCCGGTTCAACCGCACCAAACCGTCGTTGATCCGCGGCAACTGCTCGATGTGCTCGTGACGCTGCAACTCCAGGAAGTAGTTCTCGCCAAACAACTCGCGGTACCAGCCGACCATTTGCTTGGCGTCCTGGTAGTTGCCGTCGGCCAGGAGGGTCGGCACCTCGGCGGAGGGACACCCCGACAGGCAAATCAACCCGCTGCGGTGACGATCGATCAACTCCTTGTCGATGCGCGGCCGGTAATGGAACCCTTCCAGGTGGGACAGGGTTACCAGTTGCAGCAGGTTGCGATACCCCGCGTTGTCCTTGGCGATCAGCACCAGGTGATTGGCGGTTCGCTCGTTGGGAGTGCGGTCGTGACGGCTGGCGTGGGCCACGTAGAACTCGCAGCCAATGATGGGCTTGATGCCGGCGTCCTTGCACTCGGAGTAGAAATCGACCACGCCATAAAGCGATCCGTGGTCAGTGATGCTCATGGCGTTCATGCCCAGTTCGCGGGTCCGGTTCACCAGGTCCGGGATGCGGCTGATGCCATCGAGCATGCTGTATTCGGTGTGCGTATGCAGGTGAGTGAACACGATCAGTGAACCCGTTATTGGCAGGGAATTGAGAATATCAGAACCGGGAAATCATAGCAGCGGAGCGCCCGCCGCGCCATTGCCCGGATCGGTTTTCGGGAATCTTGTGGTCGCCATGCGCTGGCTCAAACATCGGCCCGCCTACGCATTGCGCGGCGGGCCACTGCAGAACCGCAGCCGTGGCAGTGCCTACCCCGGAGTTTGTCTGGCGAGGTCGGCAACGCGGGCCACGGTGGAGAGAGGTGGAATGACGCCGGGCGGCGTTGGCGTGTTGGCAACGCGGAGCAGCTCCGCCACCGGGATGCGAAGGTGCCGGTGCAGGACCTCCGCCATCGCCATCGTCATTTCCTGTTCGCCGGCCAGCAGTTCTTCAATATCGCCCTGGTCGCCAAGCAGCTTGTTAATGGTCTGCACCGTCCAGCCCTTTTCCTCAACCCAGAACCTGATTAGTGCCCGGCCTTCGGGGACAGGCATCGGTATATTGCGGTATTCGTAGAGCAGAACCAAATCGACCAGAAGGTCAAGCTCTTCATCCTCAGGGGTATCAGGTTCGGCGTCCATCAGAATTTCAATGCGAGCCAAAGCCGCTTCATATTCCTCTTCGGTCCGGACTGGCTTGACATTACACATTCCTTAAACCTCCGCGGCATTAATACGGTCGTACTCGGCGTGGGTGCCGACAAAGCGGATGTAAACTGCTCGCCGCCTGTAGTTGATATTGACCACCAACCGATAATCATTGCCCTTGATGTTGAAGACCACCCGGTTGCCGGCGAGGATGCTGGCGCTAGCAAATTGGGCCCTCACTGCTGCTGGCGTATCCCAGTTTGCATCATCCGCATCCTGATACCAACTCCGCAGAGGCCGTTCCGCGTCAGCATGGCGCTCCCAAAACTCCCTCAGTGCCCTCTTGGAGAAAACCCTCATCGCAGTGCCGAGTTCCAATAACCAGTATCTTCGATGCCATAACTGCCCCCTTCGATCATCTGGTGAGATCACCCCGGAACTTCGATTTTCTCCGTCACCACTCGAGTCACGCCCCACCCGGCGAGCCAGGCGGAGTGGCGACCGTCTCCCCCGGCCACCACGACCACGATGTCGTCCGCCTGCAGCGCGATGGGCACCATCGTGTTCGGGTCCTCATCGTTCACCCAGTCGGGGTAGTTCCGGTTCCCCCAGTGTCCCAATCCGGACAGGTCGGCGATGGACATGCGCGCGTTGGCGAACACGTACTCCCTCACGTCCTGCTTGGTGAACCCGTCTGCCGCGATTTCTGCCGCGTGCTCGGGACTGATCACCAGCGTCACCTGCGCGCCGGTCCCGATCTGGTAGAAGTTGGAGAAACCGGTGGCCCGGGTCGCCTGCACCAGCGTGTTGAGCACGTCCGTGCCCCGCGACACCGTGGTTTCCATAACCGGGTAGAAGGCCCGGATGGCGTGCAGCGTCACCATGCTGTCATCCGGGTCCAACCCCATCTCCACGTGGCGGGGCTCCCACGGGCTGCGCGCTTCGTTTTCGGCGAAGCAGAAGGAGTACCGCCCCGGCATGGCCAGGGTGGCCTTGTCCATGTCGCCGATGATGAGC
Source organism: Dehalococcoidia bacterium (assembly GCA_022823505.1). GTDB lineage: Bacteria > Chloroflexota > Dehalococcoidia > Lucifugimonadales > UBA3495 > Bin87. Next base: position 6,592 of record JAJEIA010000115.1, on the reverse strand, counting down.
CCGGCCACGTTGCGCACGAACAGGCGCAGCGCCCGGCCGATGGTTGCGTTGGCGCGGTAGCCCGGCCCGAACGCCCCCGAGTCGCCGTTGATCCCCAGCCGTTCCGCGATGGGGCCGTTGACGATCACCACCGGAGCGGCGCCACCCGTGGTGGCCTGGCACCCGGCCAGGTTGAAAGGCGTTTGCAGGGCCGCTTTCACGCAGGCCACTACCACCGGAAAGTACTCCGGGCGACAGCCGGCCATCACCGCGTTGATCGCGACCTTCTCGATGGTGACCTCCGAGTTGGAAGGCTGCGCAATACCCAGGGAAAGCGACGGGTCCTCGCCCCACGGGCCGAGCATCCGCTGCACCGCGTCCTCCGTGGCCGGAACCACGGGCATGCCGTCGGTCCATCCCTGTTCTTCGTAGTAGTCCTGGATCGCGTCGTAGGTGTCAGGCACGGTGATGCGGCGCGAGTTCAGGGCTCGACTGTTGGTTGTCATAACGATCACTCTTCTGCGATGGATTTTGTGGCGCGTCGCGCGTGGATAGCTCGGCGACCACGCCGAAATGGTCGGACAGCCGTCGCTCGCCGTCCGTATTGTCGATCGTGCCGATGGACCGGGCGATCAGATCGTCGCTCACGGCGATGTGGTCGATGGTTGGGCGTCCGGCGAATTCGGTTTCTGCGGTCGCGACGGTCATCGTTGCCGGCACCGCCTGCCGGAGTTTCTCGCGCAACCGGAGCGGAACGTTGCTGTTCCCGCTCAGGCGCTGGTTGAAGTCTCCCAGGAGCACTGCCCGGAATGAGGACATCGGTTCCAGCAATCTCTTGAGGCCATCCAGGTACTCTTCGTGGTCCTGCCATTGCCTCCGATTGCCGCCGAACCTGGCGGTACGTGAACCGGCCCATGGGATGCAGACGCCCAGGACGGTCAGTTCGCCGATGTCCGTGTCGGTGATCCCAGCCACGAACCTGCCGGGGACCAGCGTGGCGCGCCCCAGCCCACTGGCAGGACGCCACGGGTTGCTTGACCACACGATCACCTTGCGTCGCTTCCCCCTGACGCCCATGCCATAATCCGGAAGCGCGCAAATTGTGTGCCCGTGTCCCAACCCGAAATCCGCGTCAGTCTCGGTCAGGCAAACGATGTCCGGCGAGTGTTCGGCCAGACGGCGCAAAATTTCTGGGCTACGCGCCGAACCGGGCGTAGCCCATTGAACATTCCAATTGACCACTTTCATGTCGAAAGCGGCCGGCTGAACCGGTCGACTACTTGCCGTTGGTCAGCATCTCTGCGATTTGGCCGGCGTACTCGTGCGCCAGTTGCTGCACCTCCGGTATCGACCGGGACGCCAGGGGGCTGGGCAGCGCCAGGATCTGCACGCCGGGCATGCCCAGTGAGGAGGCGCGAGCGTGCGCTGCCCGCGTGAAGCTCTCGGTGATGACGCTGACGGACGGAACCCCGCGGGTTTCGGTAACTACTGTGTCGTGGAGACCCCACGCCGTGCAGCTCCCTCAATCCGCGATTCCGTGCACCACTGCGTCGCATTGCTCGATCAGTTCCTCGATGGTCTCGTCGGAGCATGGCGCACTGAAGCTGAACTTGCGCAGGTAGACCACCTTCTCGACCGCGTATTCCTCCTCCAGGATGACCTGGAGCTCCTGCAGGAAATTGTCGGAGTGGTACTTGCGGTTTTCCAGTAGACCGATGGTCTTGCCGGAGAGGCTGGGCAACCGGTCGGTCGCCGCCCGCTCCTCGGTCTTATTCTCTGGACGTGGGTCCAGGATCTGGATGGTTGCGGTCGTCATGGTTCCTCCGTTTGTGCTTCAACCGTATTTCCCGTGAAAACGCGAATCAAGCGTCTATCCCAGCATCTGGTAATGCTTGCCCTCGGTTTTGATCGCCGGGGCGATGACCATTTCAGTCTTGTGGAAATCGCGCACCGTGTACGCGCCGCACATGCCCATGGCCACGCGCAACGCGCCCACGAGGTTCTGCGTTCCGTTGGTGACGCTCGATGGCCCGTGCATCAGCTGTTTAAGAGATCCCTTCGTTCCGACGTTGATGCGCGTGCCCCGGGGAAGTTCGGGGTGGGCATTGGCCATGCCCCAGTTGTATCCCCGCCCCGGCGCCTCGGCCGCCTGGGCGAATGGCGTGCCCAGCATGACGCCGTCGGCTCCGCTGGCCATGGCCTTGCACACGTCGCCGCCCGTCCGCAGCCCGCCGTCGGTGATCACGCTGACGTACCGGCCGGTGCGCTGGAAATAGTCCTCGCGAGCCGCCGCACACTCCAGGGTCGCGGTCACCTGCGGCACGCCGACCCCGGTCACCTCGCGCGTGGTGCAGGCTGCGCCGGGGCCCACCCCGACCAGCACAGCGTCGATGCCGGTTTCCATGAGTTCGCTGGCCACGGCGTAGCTGACGCAGTTGCCCACCACCACGGGTACGTTCAGCGATTCGATCAGCTCGGAAAAGATCAGACCCCGGTAACTGCGGGACATGTGCCGCGCCGTCGTCACCGTGGATTGCACCACGATAATGTCGGCGCCGGCCTCCACCGCCAGGGGGCTCAGCCGCTTGGTGGTCTGCGGGGTGAACGCGATGGCCGCGATGGAACCCGATTGCTTGATCTCCTGCACGCGCTGGCCGATCAGGTGGTCCTGCACCGGCTCGCTGTACACTTCCTGCAGGTACTCCGTTACCTCTGCCTGGTCCATGGAGATGATCTCTTCCAGCACCGAGTACGGGTCCTCGTACCGGGTGTAGAGCCCCTCGCCGTTCAGCACGCCCAGTCCGCCCATCTCGTGCATCAGCGTTGCAAACCGCGGCGACACCGAGCCGTCCATCGCCGAGGCCATCACGGGAGCCTCGAAGGAGTATTGGCCGATGCTCATCTGCGTGGACGTCATCTCCGGGTTGATTGTGACTTCGCCCGGGACGATTGCGACTTCGTCAAACCCGTAGGATCGTTCCAGTTCTTTGAGCAATCGCCTGGCCATCGTTTCACCTCAAAGCTTGCCGTGAAGATGTCGAACTATAGTAAGAGACTGCAATCAACGTCAACCCAAACGCAGGCTGAACGCGGGAGTTGGGTCTTGGACGTACTCCAACTCGCCTATAAATCATAGCATTCGGGGGCGCCTTGTTCAGGGCGCCCCCGGTTGTCTTCTTGGACCACGCGTTGCGGATCAGGCCACGGGCAAGGCGGCCATCTCTCCCTTCCGCACCTTGATGCAGATCTTGCCGTCCTCGTCCATGTCCACGATCGCGGTGTCCCCTTCCTCGAACTTGCCTCCGAGCAGTTCGTCGGACAGCCGGTCCTCGACCTCGTTCTGAATCAGGCGGCGCAACGGACGCGCTCCCAGCACGGGGTCGAAACCGTTCTGTCCCAGGTACTCCCGGGCCGGCTCGGTCAACTCGATACTGATCTCCCGCTCCTTCAACTCTTCGCGGACCATGTTCATCATCAGGTCAACGATCTGGTTGATCTCTTCCCTGCTCAGCGCATGGAACACGATGGTGGCATCCAGGCGGTTCAGGAATTCGGGCCGGAAGAAGCGCTTGACCTCGTCCATCACCTTGTCGCGCATCCGCTCGTACGCCTGGTTATCCGTCTGCGCCTGGTCGGACTTGACGGCGAACCCCAGCGAGGTGTCGCGCTTGATCAGGTCGGATCCGAGGTTGCTGGTCATCACGATGATCGAGTTGCGGAAGTCCACCCGGCGGCCCCGGGCGTCGGTCAACTGGCCGGCGTCAAAGATCTGCAGCAGGATGTTGAAGATCTCCGGGTGTGCCTTTTCGATCTCGTCCAGCAGGATCGCGCAGTAGTTCTTCTTCCGCACGCCCTCGGTGAGTTGCCCGCCCTCGTCATAGCCGACGTAGCCCGGAGGCGCGCCGATGAGGCGGGCGGTGGTGTGCCGCTCCTGGAATTCCGACATGTCCAGCCGGATCATGTTGTCCTCATGGCCGAACAGGAATTCCGCCATCGCCCGGACCAATTCGGTCTTGCCCACGCCCGTGGGGCCAAGGAACAGGAACACGCCGATGGGATGGCGCGGATCCTTGAGGCCGGCTCGCGCCCGCCGCACCGCCTTGGAGATGCCCACGATGGCTTCGTCCTGGCCGATGATCCGCTTGTGCAGTTCTTCCTCCATCCGGAGCAGCCGCTCCGTTTCCTCCTGCGCCAGCCGGGTCACCGGAATCCCGGTCCACATGCTGACCACCTCGGCGATGTCGTCCTCGGTGACCTGCGTGCGTTCCTTGTTCTGGTCGGCTTTCCACTCCCGCTCCAGATCGCCCACGTTCTGCGACAGGTGCAGTTCGCGGTCCCGCAACTCGGCGGCAACCTCGTACTGCTGCGAGGCGATGGCCTCGTCCTTTTCCTTGCGCACCCGCTCCAGGACTTCCATCGCGTCCTTGACTTCCTGCGGAGCGTGGCTGCCGCGCAGGCGCACCCTGGACCCAGCCTCATCCAGCAGGTCGATGGCCTTGTCCGGCAGGAAGCGGTCGGGGATGTACCGGGTCGACAGCGTGGCCGCCGCCCGCACCGCGTCCTCGGTAATCTCGACGTTGTGGTGATCCTCGTACTGTCCCTTGACGCCGCGCAGGATGTCCACCGTCATCTCGGCGTCGGGCTCTTCAACCCGCACCGGCTGCAGCCGTCGTTCGAGGGCCGGGTCACGCTCCACATACTTGCGATAGTCGTCCAGCGTGGTGGCGCCGATGCATTGGATCTCGCCGCGGGCCAGGGACGGCTTTAGGATGTTAGAAGCGTCCACGGCGCCTTCGGCGGCTCCCGCACCCACCAGCGTATGGATTTCGTCGATGAACAGGACGCAGTTGCCGGAGGTCTTGATCTCCTCAATAACCTTCTTCAACCGCTCCTCGAACTCGCCCCGATACTTGGTCCCCGCCACCAAGGCGCCCATATCCAGGGTGACCAGGCGCTTGCCCTGCAGGGTGTCGGGAACGTCGCCGGAGGAAATCTGCTGGGCCATCGCTTCCACGATGGCGGTCTTCCCCACGCCGGGCTCGCCCACCAGGACCGGGTTGTTCTTGGTGCGTCGGCTCAGGATCTGGGTCACGCGCTCAATTTCAGTGTCCCGGCCGATTACCGGATCCAGGTTGCCACCCAGAGCCGCATTGGTCAGGTCAACGCCCAACTGATCCAGAGTCGGCGTGCGCGTGGAGGAACTCCGGCTGCTGGAGCTTCCGGTCCCCGAGTTGCTCAGGATCCGGTGGGTCTCCGCGCGGACCTTCTCCAGGTTCACGCCCAGGCTCTCCAGGACGCCGGCGGCCACGCCTTCGCCCTCCCGCAAAAGGCCGATCAGCAGGTGCTCGGTCCCAATATAGGTGTGGTTCATCCTTCGGGCTTCGTCGACCGCCAGCTCCACGACCTTCTTCGCCCTGGGGGTCAGGCCGATCTCGCCCTGCGCCGGCCGCTCGCCGCGTCCGATGATGAACTCCACCGCCGAGCGTACCTTGGTCAGGTCAACACTCAACCCCGACAGCACTCGAGCGGCTACGCCCTCGGTCTCCCGTACCAGGCCAAGCAGGATGTGCTCGGTCCCGATGTAGTTGTGGTTGAACCGCTGCGCTTCTTCCTGGGCCAGGGACAGAACCCGCCGTGCCCGTTCAGAGAACTTCTCGAATCTGCTGCCCATGAGTCTCTCCTGGGTTGAGGTCAGACCAACTTTTGCGTGCTGGTGGCGCCATTTTACCGCATTCGGGCAAAAATAAAAGCGGCCCTGCCACCGAATCGTTACGGTGAAGCCGCTCGGTTGTCGTTTCAACCTATCGCGTTACGTGGCCTACAATCGCCAGCGATATCTTGGTGCGCCATCACTCCCGCCCCGACTAACCTGTGGGTTTTGGTACTTTCCGGCGGTGACCTATTTTCCCACTCCGTCACCAGAGCAGTATCGTCGGCGCTGGGGCGTTTCACTTCCGTGTTCGGGATGGGTACGGGTGGGGCCACCCCGCTTGAACCACCAGAAAGTAACTGTGTGAATTATTGCGCATTGTCGGCGATTTTGCAAGGGTGCCGGCAGGGGAATTTCCCCGCATCCCCTGCCGATGCCCCTCCCGGGGCCTATGCTATACTCATTTTGGTGCCATTAAATCGGTTCACCGGGGCCGTTAGCTCAGCTGGCAGAGCACCGGACTTTTAATCCGGGTGTCGTGGGTTCGATCCCCACACGGCCCACCAAACTGGATAAAATCAAGAACCTTCACGTTGAGGTTCGAGTTGGCGGTGTGAGCGGCGTCTGATTTGCCGCCGCCAATGAGCGCAGCGCAACAATGCCCCTGGGCCCCGCATGAGAGCGGGGATTTTGGTTCGCGCAGGACCGGAACTGCATATGGCCGTGAGCCGGCTTGCCGCCTGAGTCAGCCCGGCCTGCGTCAGCTTGCGCGCTTTCACGTCATGGCCCAGTCCCGCCGGGGAACGGCACGCTCGCCCCGCCGCGACGGATTGCCCGGTCTCCCGCTACGTGAAACCACCGTCGCCCATTATTCCGCCAACCTGCCGGTAGGAAAGAAAAGTGGAGACGCAATCTACGGTTGCGTCTCCACCATTGTGGTAGGTCTTTGGGTCGGCGCCAACC
>JAJEIA010000091.1 GCA_022823505.1 Dehalococcoidia bacterium | reverse complement strand
GGGATCGTCCAACTCAGCGAAATGATCGAGAATAGTTGCCTTGGGTCGTTGTGCCATGCCCATCTGCCCCCACGTCGTTCAGCGGTTCATGGCACGTTAGCACATTTCTAAAAATCCCATTAAGACGCGATTGCCCTGGGCGCCATCGCCAGTGGCAAGGGATCAAACGACCCATCATGCTATAATGCGGCGCGATTCTTATTCGAGCGGAGCACTGGCTGGATGATTAAGCGGTTTTCGGTTCTGTACGTGGGGCAGATCGACCTGGACAACGTGGGCGCGGACGGTACGCCGGCCGACCAGCGCCGATACAGCAACGACCAATTGATCCAGGCCTACGATCACGCCGAAGCGCTGGCCAAACACATGGACGAGCGCGGGTTCTACTGCATGTGGATGGCGGAGCACCATTTCCAACACGAGGGATACGAGTGCATTCCGAATCTCATCCTGATGGGCGTCCACCTGGCAGGACAGACCAAAAACCTCAAGTTTGGCCAGGCATTCAACATCATCCCCATGTGGCATCCGTTGCGCGTGGCGGAGGATTTCGCCATGGCCGACATCCTGACCGGAGGCCGGATGATATTCGGGGTCGGGCGCGGCTACCATGCGCGGGAGGTCGAGACCTTCGGCGCGCCGGTGATCGACAACGACGCTAACCGCGAGTTGTTCCTGGAGCAAATGGAGGTCATTCTGAAGGCCTTCAACGAAGACTCGTGGAGCCACAACGGGAAGTACTACACCATACCGCCGGAAGTCCCCTACCGCGGATACGACCTGAAAGAGATCACCATGGTGCCCCGGCCGGTGAGCCGGCCCATGGAAATCTGGCAACCCATCGCCAGCGGGCGGACGCTGAACTACATCGCCGAGCGCGGCATCAAGGCGATGGTGGCGCTGACCGGCGAGCGGTACGCGGAGCAGATGATCACCCAGTACCACGACGCCGCAACCGAAGCGGGGCGCGATATTCCTCTGGGCGGAGACATGGCGCTGGGGTTCGGCTTCTACATCGCCGGCAGCCGGGAAGAGGCCATCGAAAAGGTACGGCCCTTCCACGACGAACGGTACAAGTGGTTCGCGCCTTTCGGGTTCGTCCGGTACACGGACGAGCAGGGCCGTCCCTGGGGAACCCCCGGGGCGCCGGCGCGGACGCCGCGCATCGAGGACGGCGTCGACCAGAAAGCCTGGTTCTGCGGCAATCCGGACGACTTCATCGGGTTCCTGCGCGAAATCGAAGACAAATACCCCGGTTTGGAGGACATCGTGCTCCAGTGGCCGGAAGGAATGCCGTGGAGCGAATTCCAGAACCAACTGTCCATTTTCGCTGACGAAGTGATGCCGGCCTTCACGGGGAGGGGGGCCGCCCTTACCGTCGGCGACAACTGACCGCGTAAACACCCAGCCGCCGGAGCGATTGCTTGGCGAACCCTGAGCACGTTGCTGTTGCCAAAAGGCGAACCTTTGCCATAGCGCGCTGGCGGGCGCGCGAGTTTCAAAGCCGTCCGCGTCTCGATCTGTCCGGCGCCTACCTCAGCGGGATCAAGATGCCCGGCGTGGACTTGGGGTTCGATGATCTGACGCAAATCGACCTCACGTCGGCCGACCTGCGGCATGCCAACTTCGGCGGTGCCCGTCTGCGCGGCGCCTTCCTGACTCGATGCAACCTCAATCGGGCGAACTTCGCAGACTGCCAGGCGGCCGAAGCTTCGTTTCTGCGCTCGGACCTTCGGGGCAGCAATCTCGAGAACGCCGACCTGAGAGGCGCCGACCTATCCAACTGTGACATCGCCTTCGCGACGCTGGTGGGCGCGAACCTCGCCGGTGCAGATCTGACCGAAGCGGATCTGACGATGGCGGATCTGACCGACGCCAACCTGAGCGGCGCCAAGCTGAGCGCAGCGTGCTTGGACGTGGCCAATCTCACCCGTTGCGACTTGCGCCGGGCCACCCTGGTGCGTACGCGGCTGGATCGGACGTTGCTACAGGACGTCGTCCTGGATATGACCCTGTTCGCCGATTGCGACCTGAGCGGCGCGCTGGGACTGGATACGTTACGCCACGACGGACCGAGCATTGTCGGCGCGGACACGTTGGCGCGTTCCAATGGTGGCATCCCGGAGTCCTTCCTGCGCCCGGCCGGCGTTCCCCCGGAGTTCATCGAGGACCAGGCCAGGTTGGGCAACCAGGCGACGCCTCACCGGCGGGTGCTGCTGATCGGCTCGGTGGCGGACGACACCATCGTCAAGTGGCTGGAGACCGAGTTGCGAGGCCTGGGATTGCAGTGCTGGAACCTGCTGGCGGACGATGAGGAAGCGGCGTACAACACCTCGGTGATCCCACCCATGAGCCGGTTCCGGGACTTCGATCGCGTCGCGCTGCTCTGTTCGCGGGGCGCGTTGGAAAGCCCCGCCTGCTGGCGACTGTACCAGGAAATCATGCAACGACAGGAGACCTCGGCAGCCCGGCGCTCCTACGTGGCGGCGCTGGCCATGGACGACTGCCTAGAGAATGGCAGCGACGACCTGTATCGGCAGCTGAATGGCGGGCCGACGGCGCGTCTGAGGCCGCGTAAGGATCGCTCGGGCGGATACAGACGCGACCTGCCGGGCGTGTTGGCGACGCTGACCGCCGAATTCAAGGCGCAGCCGGACCAATGGGACGACGAACCGCAAACCGGCGACGCCGAGGCGGAAGCGATCGGATAAGTGCCAATCGGCGTTAGTGGGGGTGCTGGGAGTAGTCCCACTCGGACCGCACGTACTCGATCCGGACGTCGTTGCCGAGCATCAGGCAGGCCTCACCCCACTGGCCCGCAGCCCCGATGTCCCACGGGTCGTCTGTGTCGGCCGGTCGGAGGCGAATGCCATCCTCACCGCCGTAGATCAGCATGATCACGCCCTCGCCCGAGTCCTCCGACAGCGCGGCCATGGCGGGGCAAGGCTCTCCGTTTTCCCACCCGACCACGTCGCACCAGACATCATTGCCTAGGGGGTCGGGCGCCAGCACACGGGCGATGGGCTGCGGGTCAGTGAGCAGGTCGAAGACCCGGTTGAGGTCCATCGGACTGTTGCCGTCGGCGACTACTTCTACTTCGTACAGCATTTGAATAGTTGGGGTTAGTTGCGGTGGTGTGCGGCAACCTGGGTCCCGCGTCTCGGAGTTATGCCCGGTGCTACAATGTCCGCGCCCGTTGCATCTCGACTAAACGTGGCGGAAGGAAGTGACTATGGCTGGCATCGCTTTTGAAAAACACACCCTGCCCAACGGTTTGGATGTGATCCTCCACCAGGACCGGTCGATCCCCGTGGCGGCGGTCAACGTGTGGTACCACGTGGGTTCCAAGGATGAGGAGATCGGACGCACCGGTTTCGCGCATCTCTTCGAGCATATCATGTTCCGAGGGACCCGACACCACAAGGCCAGCCATTTCGAGCCCCTGCAGAAGATCGGGGCGACGCTGAACGGCTCGACCACCGGTGACCGGACGAACTACTGGGAGGACGTGCCCTCCAACTATCTGGAGCTGGCGCTGTGGCTGGAAGCGGACCGGATGGGGTTCCTGCTGGACGCGCTGGACCAGGAGGGGTTCGATACCGAACGCGACGTGGTCAAGAACGAGCGGCGTCAGAGTTATGAAAACCGTCCCTACGGCATGGTCCAGTGGCACATTCAGCAATCGCTGTTCCCGCTGCCGCATCCCTACCACTGGATGACCATCGGATCCCAGGAGGACCTGGATGCCGCCAGCCTGGACGACGTGATGGATTTCTTCCGTCGGTACTACTCGCCGTCCAACGCCAGCCTCGCCATTGCCGGCGACATCGACACCAAGGAGGCGCTGGACCTGGCGCATCGTTACTTCTCGGATCTGGACCCGGGACCCAGCGTGCGCCGGATCGAAAGAGCCGATTCGCTTTTGTCGGGCCGGGTGGACCTGGAGATGACCGACCGGGTCACTCTGCCCCGGATCTACGCGGCGTGGTTGGCTCCGGCGAATTTCTCCGGCGAGGACGATGCGGGCGACATACTGCGGGCCATCCTGTCCGACGGGCAGAGCAGTAGGATGTACCGCACGTTGGTTTATGAAAAGCAGATTGCCCAGTCCGCGTCGGTGGGTTACCACGCCGCGGAAATCGCGGGACAGTTTCGCATGGAACTGACGCCAGCCGAGGGACATACGCTGGACGAAGTGGAGGCGGCGGCGGAAGCGGTGCTGGCCGGCATCGCCGACGACCCACCGACTGAAGAGGAATTCGAGCGGGCCATCAACCGCATCGAGATGCAGCACCAGCGGATGCTCTCCCGGATCGGGGGGTTCGGCGGCCGGGCTGACGCCCTGAACTACTTCAACGTGTTTACCGGGGACCCGGACGGGTTGAACCGGGTGATGGACCAATATCGCCGCGTGACCCTGGACGACGTGATGAACGCGCATCACCAGATCATGGAGGCGGGGCAGGTCCGAATGCGCGTTTACCCGGAGCGCTCGTTGAGTACCGCGACGGTGGCTCTCGACCGGTCGCAGCAACCTGCCGGTGGTCCAACGCCGGCGTTTGTGCCGCCGGTCCCCGAACAGGCCCGGCTCACCAATGGTATGGAAGTGACCGTCGTCACCAGGCCTGGCACGCCTCTGGTGACCTTCGCCCTGCTGGCCAAGACCGGTGCGGTCGGAGATCCGGCGGGTTTGCCCGGATTGACCTCGTTCATGGCGGCCCTGATGGACGAGGGCACCACCAACCGGAGCAGCCAGCAAATTTCGGCGGCGTTCGAGCACATCGGGTCGAGGCTTGCGGTCGAGGCGCGCAAGGAGATAACACTGCTCACCGCAGAGACCCTAGACCGGCATTGGGCTCACGCCCTGGGGTTGGCAGCCGACGTGGCGCGCAACGCCAGTTTCCCGGAGCACGAGCTGGAACGGGTACGGCGCGAGCGGTTGACCGACCTTCGCCGGGCCCGGGACGACGCTGGCTTTGTGGCCGAGTCTAACTTCGGCGCGCTGGTATTCGGACCGGAATCGCCCTACGCACACTCGAACCTGGGCAACGAAGCAACCGTGTCGGCGTCGCGGCGGGAGGACCTGGTTGCGCGGTTCAGCGAGGCACTGAGTCCGGATCGGCTGTGCCTGCTGGTGGCCGGTGACGTCCGCCTGGACGAGGCGATCACAGCGGCCGAGGAGTGTTTCGGGGAATGGTCTGCGGGGATCAGCGACGCCACCGGTGTCGCGATTGCTGCCGACGACACGACGACCGGCCCGCGGGTGTTCCTCATCGACAAGCCCGGTGCCGCCCAATCGGTGATCCGGGCGGGTATGCCGCTGGTGGAGCGCAGCGACCCGGACCACATGGCGCTGTCCGTGCTGAACTACGCGTTCGGCGGACAGTTTTCCGCTCGCCTCAACCAGAATCTGCGGCAGGACAAAGGGTACTCCTACGGCTACAACTCGGGCATATCGTGGTACAACGCCCCGTCGCTCCTGTCGGCCGGCGGCAGCGTCCAGACGGAGGTGACTCGGGAGGCCGTGCTCGAAACGTTGCGGGAATTTGAGGACATCAGCGGCAGGAGGCCGCTCACTGCCGAAGAATTGGAAAACGCTCGGAATGGGCTGCGCCTCGGCTATCCGTCGGGATTCGAGCGACCGTCCCAGTTGCTGGGACAGCTGATACCATTGGTTCAATTCGGCCTGCCCATGGACTACTTCCGGTCGTTTGAGCAACGGCTGGAAGGGGTCAGCCTGGAGGACACGCATCGGGTGGGCGCAAAGTATCTGGCGGCAGATCGCTTGCGGGTGTTGGTGGTGGGCGACCGGGAGCGCGTCGAAGCGCCGCTGCGGGATCTGGGCTATGAGGTCACGGTGCTGGACGCCGAGGGAGCGGTGGTGGGCTGAATCAGCGTAGTCGATTCATAGCGCGCGGGAGAGAATTCCTGCTGTATTGCTTCGAACCGGTGTTGGCGCGGGCGATAGGCGCCGACCAACTGCGGTTCATCCGCGTGTCACTGCAACGCCGCGCGCTGCGCCGTGAACAGCGGCTCCATGCCTCGCGCGGCCAGTGCCAGAGCTTCCCCGACCCTTTCGCGGGGGTAGGCTGCTCCTTCCGCAGTGCCCTGGATTTCGACCACTGAACCCGTGTCGGTCATTACGATGTTGAAATCCGCGTCGGCGGTTGAGTCTTCCGAGTAGTCCAGGTCGAGCAGCAGGCTGTCCCCGGCCAGTCCGACGCTGATTGCGGCGACGGAACAGACCAACGGTACCCGGTCCAACCTCTGCGCTGCTACCAGTGACTCCAAGGCCAGGCTCAGCGCGACGAATGCACCGGTAATTGCGGCGGTGCGTGTGCCGCCATCGGCCTGCAGCACATCGCAGTCGAGATAGACGGCGCGTTCCCCCAGGGCTTCCAAATCGGTCGCCGCCCGCAGCGAACGGCCGATCAGGCGCTGGATTTCCTGGGATCGACTGGCGGTACGGCCGGAGTCGCGGTCGCGGGACCGCCTGGTGGACGTGGCGCGGGGCAGCATGTCGTATTCGGCCGTCACCCACCCGGTGCCTCGACCCTGCATCCACCGGGGCACCTGTTCCTCCACCGACGCCGCACATAGAACCGCCGTGTCGCCCATCTGGATCATGGCGGAGCCTTCGGCGTAGGGTTGAAATCCCGGAGTGATGTGCACGCTGCGCGCTTCGTCCCATCGCCGACCGTCGGCGCGGATGAGTTTGGTGTTCATGGTGCAAGTGTCCTGATTGGCATGTCGGTCATTTTGCCACAAGAGCCAAAGGTTCGAAGGGGTTTTGGAGCCGAGGATCAGTTGCATCGTCAAGTACGAAGGCGCACAATCGGCGCGTGATTTTCGGACTGTTCGACTCGCCATGGCATTTGCTGGGACTCGCCGGTTGGTGTTTCCTGATGGGTTGGGGATTTCGGATCGGCCTGCTGCGCATGGCGCTCTCGCTTGCTGCGCTGGGGCTCCTGACCGGCCTGGCGTGGCTGTTCAAAGACGCGGAATCGCCGGCACTGGTTTATGGGCCTCTGGCGTTCGTTGGCGTCATCTGTGTCATCAGCGTGGGGATATTCGGGCGAGGCTTGGAGCAACGATTGGGCTACGGGTCGACGGTTGTCCGCGTCAATCATGCCGGAGGTTTGTTGCTGGGTTTGCTGATCGGCGCGGCGGTTTGGCTTTTCGTGTTGTGAATCCGGCGCCTGCGGCCTGGTGGGACTTCCGGAGTCCGCTTGAAACGCTCGATCCGGGAAAGCGTTGGAGCGCTGCTATAATCCTGCCAACGGTCAGCGAAGACGATTGACCAACGCGAGGCGGGCGCATGAATGCGATCAACTCCGGTGTGGACGCCGTGGGAATTGTGATAGCCGCGGGGCGCGGGTCCAGGATGCGTTCACGGATCCCGAAACCGCTGCACACCCTGGCAGGGCGCGAACTGATTCGGTACCCGATTGCCGTGCTGCAAGCGTGCGGCATCTCGCGACTGGTGGTGGTCGTCTCACCGGAAAACAAGGACGCGATTTCCGGGGTTCTCGGGAACCAGGCTGTCTACGCCGTTCAGGCGACCCCGGAAGGCACGGCTGACGCCGTGGCTTGTGGTTTGCGAGTCCTGCCTGAGATTCCACACCTCGTCGTGATTTTGGCCGGGGACACGCCCTTGGTGAGACCAGAGTCTATCCTCGGTTTAATGGCGAACCATCAAACCGATCCCGCGCGTCGGATGACGATCCTCACCGCGCCGGATGCGTACGGCCCGGACCTGGGGCACATCAAACGGGCGGCCCGCGACGGGAAAGATGGGCCCGGTGATCTCGCGGGAATCGAAGAAGCGGCGGATCGTGCTGAACCGGACTACGGCCTGGCGGAGGTCAACACGGGGGTCTATTGCTTTGACGGTTCCTGGCTGGCGGACCGGATCCGGACGGTGCCGAAATCCGCGGGCGGGGAGCTCTACCTGACCGCGTTGGCGGCCATGGCGGTGGACGCCGGAGACGCGGTTGAAGCCGCGTCGATCGCAATGGCCGATGAAGCGATGGGAGTGAATGACCGGGAGCAACTGGCTGCGGCCGGCGCGGTCCTACGTGACCGGGTCAACCGATTCTGGATGGCGGCCGGCGTGACGCTGGTGGATCCCGGTGCCACGTACATCGACCTCGATGTGCAGATCGGCCAGGACACCGTGATCCAGCCGAATACGATGCTGACTGGGGCGACCACCGTCGGCGAGGAGTGCGAAATCGGCCCCAACGCCTGCGTCAGTGATTCCGCGATTGGCGATCGTTGCCGCATCGTGGCGTCGACACTGGAGGAGTCCCGGGTCGAGGATGACGTGGAAATTGGCCCTTACAGCCACCTGCGCCCGGGGGCCTGGATCCAGGCAAGCGCGCATCTGGGGAACTATGTCGAGGTCAAAAACAGCCGGGTGGGTCCGGGTACCGCGGCCGGGCATTTTTGCTACCTGGGTGACTCAGACATAGGGGACGGCGTAAATATCGGCGCCGGCACCATCACCTGCAACTACGACGGAGTGGACAAGCACCAGACTGTTATCGGGCGAAGGGCGTTCATCGGCAGCGACACGATGCTCGTCGCCCCGGTGAGCGTGGGAGACGGGGCGGCGACCGGAGCGGGTGCGGTGGTCACGCGCGACGTACCGGAGGGTAGACGGGCCGTCGGCGTTCCTGCTAGACTCCTCCCGCAACAACAAAGCGGGAGCGATTGACCCGCTCTCGGCGCCACGAGCGCCGGTTGAGGGCCACTGGCTTGGATACTGATAGTAGCTTACCTCCGTTATTGTTCCTGGCAGCCTCGCTGCTGATCTTTGCTTGGGCCAGTGTCGCGGCAGCGTCCAGACGACAAAGCCAGGCTACAGCCGTCTTTTTGACGCGACCGGCATCCCCGGCAATCGGAATCGTGTTAGCCGCCGCCGCTGCCACCGCCGGCGGCTCTGCATTGGCGATCGCCTATCAACTGGCCAACGGATCGCCGGCCATCATCGCCCTGGCCATCGCGGTGCTCGTGACTTCTGCGGGCCTGGCGTTGGTTTACCTCGGCGCTCGCTTGTGGGCCCGTCGGTTCCCTCGCGTGGTGCGCCGCGTTGCTGATCCCAGGCGCTGGGCCAGGGATGGCGACTGGTCCACCTCGGGAGACGGTCCCAGCCTCCCGATAACCATGGATGGAAATCCAGCCGGGGATCCTGAGAACGGTCACGGGGATGGACCGACGCTAACGCCCGCTGAGCTGATGAACCTGGACCGCAACGATATTGACATGGTGCGGTCCATCAGCCACATGGACGATCTCGACGTCAAGGACATCATGGTCCCGCGCCTGGACGTACAGGCAGTTGACATAGCCACCCCTATGGGCGAATTGGTCCGGATGCTGGTCAGCACAAGGCACACCCGGGTGCCGGTTTATCGTGACACCATGGACAACGTGGTCGGGATCGTTCACATCAGCGACGTCCTGCAGGCGGTGGCGGATGGTTCGAGCGACTTCGGCGTGGATGGCATCATGCGAGAGCCCGAATTTGTAGCGGAAAATATGGCAGTCGATGATCTCCTGCACCTGATGCGTTCCAAGTCCCTGCAGATGGCCATCGTGGTCGACGAATACGGTGGGGTGGAAGGGATCGTCACCCTGGAAGACGTGCTCGAAGAAATCGTCGGGGAGATCGACGATGAGTTTGACGACGCCGGGGCCGACGAGCTGGAACCGGCGGCCGACGGGTCCTGGCTGGTCAAGGCGACGGCTCCGCTGGAAGACGTGTCGCGCGCATTGGGCTTGGAGCTGGACCCCGGCGACGTAAATACCATCGGGGGTTACGTTTACACGCTGCTGGGGCGCATGCCTTCCGTGGGGGACGTGGTGGTTTCCAACGAGACCACCATAGAGGTCACGCAGGTGCGGGGCCGCCGCATATACGAACTGCGGCTGGCGCCCCCAGCCGCAGCGAAAAGTAGCAAGACCGGATAGAGTGCCGGCCGCCGGCGCTGAATCCTAGCGGAAGCCGACGAGTTCGCCGCTCAGGATCAGGAAATGGTCGTACCAGCCATTTGGAACGGGCACGACCAGGTGGATGGTGGCGCGGTCGCTGCTGTTCAGACGCAGGTCCGCTGCCCGCACCACTTCGCTATGGGTCGCTGCGTACAGGTAATCCCGATCCGACGTGTTGACGAACATCAGCAGCTCATCGCCTTCCGTGATCAGATGCGGCGCGCGCGTGAGGTTGCCGAAGCCGCGTACACCCGAGCCGGCAGGGCCGAACAGCCACATGGCTCCACGTTCGCCGGGGTTGGCCGTCACCGAGGCGTAGCCGGCGGCCGGATTGTCTGCGGCCGCGTAGTTGGCGATCGAACTGCCTGAGACGCTGACTTCATCCAGTCTGGCGTCGATCCCCAGTGCCGGGACGATCAGGCGGGACGCCGGCGGTTGGGTGCCAACCGGCCACGCCGCCGAACTGGGCATCTCGGTGTAGCCCAGTTCCGCGACCCGTTGGGCGTGGACGTCTTCGGGCAGCGCCACGATTGACGCCCCGGTTCCACCCTCTGTGCCTGGGGCTGCCGCGGCTTCGATCAGCGTGGTGTCCTGGCGCAAGGTTTCATAACCGTCAAGGCTGGCTCTCAGGAAGTAGAGATACCCATAATATGCGATGCCGGCAGCGGCCAGTATCCCGCCCGCTGCCAGTAGAGAAATGCCTGCCCAGCGCAACCCGTAATATTGCGCGCGGGTGCGCATCTGCATGTAATCAAGTCCAATTTGCATATTCGTTCCCTGAGTATTCGTCGCGCCATGTTCCGCTCACGCGCGCAACCCGGCGCCGCCCGAAAATTGGCGGCCGGCCTGTCCTATCCCGTTAAGCCGGGGCGACGTGGTCAGTGCCTTCCGGCCCGGATGGGTTCATTGACAAAGATGTCTCCGTTGCGGATTTTGATGTTGTATCCGCAACCCGGATTGGTGCAGGTCCAGGCTTTATAGTGAACCGGAGCACCCTGGGCGCCGTAGTCCGAAAGTGGCACCAACGACCCAATGTTGCACTGCTGACAAATTGGCAACTCCATCGCTTCCACCAACATTACCTCCCTTACCCATTCCAGACTGGGTATGCGCCCCGGAGTATAGGCATGTCGCCGGTGGATTGCCTGCACGTCCAGCAACATTGTTTGGCGGTTTTACAAAAGTCTACGAGGGATCCATCACAGCACAACCGAAAATTGTGCGGGGCAGTGTCCAACACTGCCCCGTAATTCGCGCCGGCTTTTGGAAACGGCATCATTCCAGATAGTCGCGCAGCTTCTTGGACCGCGTCGGATGGCGCAGTTTCCGGATGGCCTTGGCCTCGATTTGCCGGATTCGTTCGCGGGTAACGCCGAATTCGCGGCCGACCTCTTCCAGCGTGCGCGTGCGCCCGTCTTCCAGTCCGAACCGCAACTTGAGCACGCGACTCTCCCGATCAGTCAGGGTGTCAAGCACCTCCTGCACCTGTTCACGCAGCAACTGCGCCGACGCGGCGTCCGCCGGAGCAAGTGTGGTGCGATCCTCGATGAAGTCCCCAAGGAAAGAGTCCTCCTCCTCCCCGATAGGTGTTTCCAGCGAAACCGGCTCCTGGGAGATCTTCTGGATCTCTTCGACCTTCTCCGGAGTCATTTCCATGGCTTCGGCCAGCTCTTCGGTGGAGGGCTCGCGACCTTTTTCCTGCAGCAGCCGGCGATGGTGTCGCATCAGCTTGTTGATGGTCTCGACCATGTGCACAGGGATGCGGATCGTGCGAGCCTGGTCCGCGATGGCGCGGGTGATGGCCTGGCGGATCCACCAGGTCGCGTACGTGCTGAACTTGTAACCCTTGCGGTAATCGAACTTTTCGACCGCGCGGATCAGACCGATGTTACCTTCCTGGATCATGTCAAGCAGCGCCATGCCGCGGCCGATATATTTCTTGGCCACGCTCACCACGAGTCGCAGGTTGGCTTCGGTCAGATGGGTCTGGGCCCGTTCGCCATTCTTCATGGTGATGAAGTAGTAGCCGGCGGCCTCGAACTTCTGCGCCTCCACGCGGTCGATCAAGCCGGGCTCGCGCAGCAACTGGGACAGCAACAGGAGGGAACATCGGTCATCGTGAGCGTACACTGACGGTACGTCCAGTCCCTGTTCCGGGCTGTAGCAGCCTTCCACGCCGTCGGGATGCAGCTCGGCCCAAATCGGCACATAGCCGGTGACCACGTCGACGATGTTCTGGGGCAGAACCCAGGTGTCCAACGACAGTTGCACAATGCGCTGGTAGGCGACCTCGGGGCTGATCCCCAGGTCGCTGGCCACCTGGTCAATCAACTCCTGGGATACCTCGGCGTCGATGGCTTTACGCAGCACCGGAGAATCCTTGACCTCGTCCAGCGGAATGGACTCGTCGAGTTCTAGGTAACGGGCCAGCGAGCGTACCAGCGGCGCCGCGTTGGCGATACGGGCCAGCAGCAGCATGGTGGTTTCCCAGACCGCGTTGTCCAGCTCCACATCGCCGATGACCGGCAGGTAGTCGACGCTGAAGCCGTTGGCGAGCCGCGCGGCCACCTTCCGGCAGGTGTCCTTGGACTCAAGCAGCGGCTGGCCGTCGAGGGCTTTTTCAAGCTCTTCCGGATTGTCCAGCTTGGACAGATAGGTCATGCCATCGAACTTGCGCAGGTGGTTCAGGCCTTCAAGCTCACGGGCCAGACGGCGTTCGTCGGCGGAGGT
Organism: Dehalococcoidia bacterium; assembly: GCA_022823505.1. Classification (GTDB taxonomy): domain Bacteria; phylum Chloroflexota; class Dehalococcoidia; order Lucifugimonadales; family UBA3495; genus Bin87. Next base: position 28,952 of record JAJEIA010000091.1, on the reverse strand, counting down.
CAACAGGTCGACCCGACCGATTTCGCGCAGGTACATCCGTACCGGATCGTCCAGCGCATCGGTGCCTTCGGATGTATCGACGTCGGCCCAATCGCGTTCCTCGCGTTCCATGTCCCGGGCGGACGGACCGTCCAGCTCGGGAAGGACGGTGCGGACGGCGGCGGCGCGCCGTATCTGCCACTCGTCTTCGGTCGAGTCCGGGTCGTCGACAATCACGACGGCGACGCTCACGTCGTCCTCTTCGGCGCGATCATCTTCGTAGTCCGTCTCGTCAGCGACGGCCGCATTGGTGCGGGCCCGACCGTAGTTCTCTGAGTCGTCGGAGATGGCGACCGCTTCGCCTGCGTCGTAGTCCCCGTCTTCGTCGGGAACGATTACGTTACGGCGGTTGTTGATAATGGTCATAAACCTCTCCTTCATTTGTGGTGTGGCGAGGTAGTCTGCCGTAGCAGGTCAATCTCGCGCAGGCTGTTCTTGCTGTCCAGCCAAAGGTTTGCGACTGCCGAGTCAGGATCCATTAGATCCTCATCTGCCATCGCACTGGCTAATTGTGAAATCTGATTGATCGAGTGCTCTCGTTGGAGACGAAGACATGCTTGTTTCCAAGCGCTTTCGACCTTGGCCTGCGTAGCGAGCACTGGGTCGCTGTTTAGCAGTTGGTCCAAATGTTGCTCCAATCCCGCCGCGACCGAGCGCTCGTCATTGGCGTCCGGTTCCATAAGAGAAAATACGTGCCGCAGAATTTCTTGGTTCTCGGTTCGGCTAAACCATTCCGGACGCACTGACTCTATGGCGTCTTGACCGATCTGCTCGGAGTGCTGCAGCAGAATTTTCAGCACCAATTCCTCGGTAGCGTTTCCTTCGCGACCGGGCAGCGGCGTTGCTTCATCGGCGGTGGCGGCCGCGCGATTGCTGCGCCTGGCCGGAGCCTCCGCCCGGGCAGCCGTCGGCATTGCCGCGCGCAGAGTGGCCACGTCCACGCCGAAATGCGCCGAGAGCGCGTCCAGGTAGAAATCTCGTTTGATCGGGTCCGGCACGTGAGCAACGAACCGCAACATGGTTTGCGCGGCCCAGGACCGTCCGTCGGCGTTTGTGACATCGACACGCTCAGACAGCGCGGCCAGGAGATAGTCGAAAAGCGGAGCCGCGGCTTCGACAAACTCGATCCATGCGCCAGGTGACTGCCGGATATAGTCGTCCGGGTCCTTGCCGGACGGCAACTCCGCGACTCGCAGATCCAGCGCCTCCGGCTGCTGCAGTACCGAGGTAGCGCCCTGATTTGCAGACCTTTGATCTCGCTGCTGGAACACTCCCCACGAGGATTCCAGGCTGCGCAGGGTGGCGTTGCGGCCAGCCGGATCGCCATCGAGCGCCATGGTGACGCGATGGGTCAGCCTCCGCACCAGGGCAACCTGATGTTCCGTCAGTGCGGTTCCCATGGACGCGACCACGTTGTCGAACCCGTGCTGGTGGGCCATGACGGCGTCCATGTAGCCTTCAACGATTACTGCGCCGTGCTGGCGGACCGGTTCCTTGGCCAGGTGCATCGCGTACAGGATGCGCGATTTGTCGAACACCGGTGTCCGGGGTGTGTTCAAGTATTTCGGCGTGGCGTTGTCGTCAAGGGCCCGGCTGCCGAACCCGGCAACGCGCGCCGACCAATCCCGGATGGGAATCATCAACCGACCGCGGAACAGGTCGTAAAAGCGTCCGTCGTCGGTTTGCCGGGCCAATCCGGCCTCGGCGATGTCTTCCGCCGAGTAGCCGGCGGTGGTCAGGAACGCCAGCAGGCGATTGTCCCGCGCCGGGCTGTAGCCGAACTCAAAGGTTTGCAAGGATCTATCGTTGATACCTCGGCCACTGAGATATTCCCGCACGAAGGTGGCTTCCGGTTCGCCCAGCACGCGCTGGAAAAACTGACGCGCGGCGTCGTTGATCTCGAACAGCACCCGAGAACGGCCGCCGGTCTCCGCTTGGTCGGTGATGGTGACGCCGACCCGGGCGCCCAATTGGACCAGGGCTTCCCGGAAATCCAGCCGGTCGTGCTTCATGACGAAGGAAAAAGCGTCGCCGCCCTCGGCACAGGCGCCGAAGCAACGCCAGGACTGGCGATCCGGGAACACGAAGAACGACGGTGTCCTTTCCTGGTGAAAAGGACAGTTCGCCTTGAAGGAACTGCCAGACCTCTGCAACTGAACGTACCCGCCGACCACTTCGACGATGTCCAGCCGGCTTTTTACGTCATCAAGTTGCGTCATAGGAAAGCAAATTACCACAGAGACAATTCGCCAAACCTATTTTACCACAAAACCAACGATTGATGTATGCCGTGGCGGCGCTCAGACGGGCGATGTCGAGCGTTCAATAGAGTGCGCCGGTTGGGTTGCGCCAACCGGCCCGTCGCGGTCAGCAGAACGCTCGTGTAGCCGAGCAGGTCGACCCGTTTGACCCAGGCGCGAAGCCATGCTCAGGGCTGGTACGTAACCGTCACAACCGTTTCGATCGATTCCTCTCCCCGGGACGCCACTATTTCGATCGCGTTCCGCCCGGGTTGGAGCAGCACATCGGCGGACCATTGGCCTGAGGGATCAGGCAGTGCGGGGATCAGGCCGCTTACAACCACCTCAGCATCGGGCGCGGTAAATCCGGCGATGGTCAGCACGCGGTTGCCCACCGTAGTCGCATCTTGAGGTTCAGTAACCGTCAAGGTCAGCTCTTCCTGGGACCCGGCGTAGTTTACCTGGAGGAATTGGCGCTGCTGTTGTGACGATGAGCCGTGGTATCCAATCACTTCGATCACGTTGATCCCGGCCGATAGCGGTACCGCGCCCTCATAGTTCCCCGAAGCATCGGCCTGTACCCTCACGTCTCGCTCCGGGAAATCGCTGCTGGAATAGATGAACTCGACTATGGACCAGGGCAGGGTGGCACCCGAAACTGCAATCACCGGAGGCCCATAGATTGTCGCCATGTCCGGCGGGTCGTGCACCTCCAGGAAGTGTGGTCGCGAGGTGGGCGTCGGCCTTGGGGTCGTTGGCGTCGGGCGGAGCGTCGGCGTCGGCACCGGGGTGGGCGGCACGGTGGGCGTGGGTAGCGCGGTGGGAGTGGGAGTGGGAGTGGGCGTAGGTGTGGCGGTAACCACAACGGCGGTGGGGGCGAGCGGTGTGGCAGTGGCCGTGGGCTGCGGTCGCGCCGCCTGGTACGGAACGTTGGGCAGACCGGGCAAATTGGATAGCCAAAGGGCCAGGAACAATGCCATCAACAGGATAGCGGCGGTGACGGCCAGGATCTGCTGCCGCAACGTACGACGGTCCGAAGCAGGCGAGCGGGGGCTAGGAGACGGCAGCGCCGACGGGCAGGGTCAGCGTGAACACCGTGTGGGTACCCTCCGCAGTGGCAAGCGTCGACTCAACTGAGAGGTCGCCTCCATACCGACGGGCGAGGGTACGGCTGATGTAGAGCCCGAGACCGGACGAGGTCTTTTCTTCGCTGCGGCCCAGCTGTGGCGTCCATCCGCGGTCGAAGAGGTGAGTCCGGTAGTGAACCGGTATACCGGGACCGTCGTCTGCCACCCGCACCTGGAAGTTGTAGGAGTCGCGGGTAACCGTAATCTCGATGTACTCCCCGCCATAGCGCAGCGCATTATCCACCAGGTTGGCGATGATGTGCTCCAGTGCGGCGGCGTCGGAATAGACCAGCCCGAAATCCTCGGGTTCGGACCACCACGCGATGTCCTTGCCCTGCTCCGCCGCCTGCCCGGTGTAACGCTCGACAATTCGGCTCACCACTGCGGAGGGTTCCACGGGATACCGCTCGATGGGAGCGTCCGGGGTTTCAAGGTTGATCATGACCTGGATGTTACCCATCATGAGCCGGAACGACGGCGCCTGTTCCTCAATCTCGTCCAGCAGTTCGTGGATAACCGCCGACACGTCCTCTCCGGTGGCGGCCAGCACCCCCCGGACCTCACGGCACTTGCCCAGGATGCGGCGCATGGGCCGCCCCAGGTCATGTTGGAAAGTCTCGAAGTGCTGCTCGGTCAGCTTGCTCCAGTCGTCCGCGCCGTTGAGACCGTTGGCGTGGCGGTTCCGCATACCGGAGACCACGTAGACGCTCACGGCGATGGCCAGGCCCAGCACCACGCCGGCGATGCCGATGTAGGACAGCGGCTCTATTGCCCACGGTTCCGGAAACATCTGGGCCGGCGGCAGGAACACGGATGAAACCATCAACGCCAGGCCGAGGACGGCCGTGGCGATGCCAACCATGGCGGGCCACGGATGGGACGTGAATCGTCGCCGGGTCAAGACCGCCATGATCCCGGTCTACTCACGCGGGGGCAGCAGCCGGTACCCACGGTCCCGCACGCTGACGATGAAATCGTTGGCTCCCAATGACATGCCCAGGGCCCGGCCCAGCGACACCTTGATCTCGCGGACGCGAACCCGCAACGATGCACGGGTGTCGTCACCCTCCAGGTAGCGCTCCAACCGGTCGAAAGGGACCATGTTCCCGGGACTGCGATACCACGCTTCCGCCAATTCGCGCAGGATGTCGAACCGCCGGCCGGAAACGTCTGCGACTGCCGACGCCTGTCCATTCTCATCACGGACCAGAACGGTGCGCGCGTCGGTGTCAACGACGATGCGGTCTCCGATGGCGATTGAACGCGGCTCGGCCCCGACCAGGCGTCGAATGCGTAGCGCGACCTCTTCGGGCGAGGCCAGCTTGTCGATGAACTCGACTGGAGCCTCGACCTGGAGCGCGCTACGCGCCACGGTGTCGCGTTCCACCCCCTGGCTGTACTGGGTGAACATCAGCACGGGCAGGCGTGGGTGCTGGCCTACGATGCGCTTGAGGATGTCCAGTCCCTTGAACTGGTCGTCGCGGTATTCGCCCAGGCGGACGTCGAGGATCACGCCGTCGGGCAGATGCTGGTCGATCGCGTCCAGCGCCGCCCACATCATCTCGTCGGCCGAGCCGTGCTCGTCCTTGCCGACCACCGTCGTGCGCCAACCCTCGTCTTCGAGGCGGCGACAAACCGCCCGAACGATGGCGGACGCTGCTTCGTCGTCGACGATGAGTATGTTGCCTGAGCGCGGGGACAAGCTCGAACTCCGACCGATGACTCTCCGGCGCGAAAATCGGCCGGCCATACCTGAACATTATACGGGCCGCACGCGGAAGGCGATTTGTCGCCAACCTTCACGGGCCTCTGAACCATTTCCATTGTCGATTATAAAGCCGTTCCCGCTTCTATGTCGTAGGTAGAGGAGGACCATCGCGTGGCATATAGTGCCCCCCGCGAACCGAAAATGGTATGAACCGGCAGGGGCGCCACGGCCAGCCGTCGACCGACGTATCATATACTGGAACAGACTGCCGCTACGGGACTGGTAGGGCGGCGTGAAACTTGGGTCGCTGACCCTGGGAGGATACCCGTGCGCAGATACAAGCGTTTTTTCATGTATGGCGGACCCCGCCGCGCACTTGTCTGGACGGCGGCCGGCTTGCTTCTGGCGGCGGCTGCGTTGACGCTGGCGGTGGTGGCGCAGAGCCCTGGCTCGGTTCAGGCGCAGACCAGCGCATGCACCGATTTGTTTCTGGATCAGGATGACGATTACACTCCGGGGTCGACGTTTGATCTGACGTTCAGGTTCACTCCGGATGGATGCAGTCCCGGGGAGCTCACCAGCGAGTTCACCATATTGCTACATGAAGAAATCACGATACCGTCTGGATTCGATAAAGAGGACGTTATTATCATCGCTGGCGGGCGTTATTCCCCGGACTGGATGACCGTTGATGAGGGCAGTGGAGAGCCCCACGAAATCGAGTTGCCCGGATGCCAGTCGTGGCGTCGGGGGAGCGGAGATCCTGGAGTTTGCGACGATGCCTCTTATCCTGTGGTCGTAGAGTTGAACAACTTGCAACTGCCTGACCAGCCGGATAACGATAACGATCCATACGAAGCAACGATCCAGTGGGATGGAGAGTCATCCCTGACAAAGCGCTTGCGGGTTGATGCCACGATCGAAATCGATGGCGACAACGAGGCGGGTTATGGGGAAACGATAAAGCTGGAAGGTGCCGGTTTCGAGGAAGGAACTACCGTCGAAATCCACGCGACCGCGGACGGCGGGTCGCGAAACTGCAACGACGCCAACGCCTCTGGCTGGAACGGTTGGACGCGCGTAGGCTCTGCCCAAGTGGGCTCCGATTATCGATTCACATCTGAATTCGAAATTTCTCAGGGTGCTTTCCGATCCGCCGTCAGGCACCAGATTTGTGCGGTGGACGGCGGAGGCAACACCAACGGCACGTCGATCTCCATCCTGATCATGCCGGGATTGGAGGTGGTGGGCAGCACTGAAGTCTCCCCAGGCGGTGAAGTGACGCTCAAATTCGTGGGCGGCAGCCGGGGCAATGTGGGCGCCGTTCAGGTTGCTGGGCGACAAGCGAGTCATCGTCTCGCTGGTGACAACATCATTGTCACCCTCCCGACCAACGTCAGTGGTACGGTGGTAATCACGGTATACATCGGAACCAACCCGGTGTCCGCCAAGGTGACCATCGGGGATGCGGACCTGACCGTTAGCGGCGTCTCCTCCCGGGGGGTCGGACTTGGTTACCAGTTTTTGGTTCGCTCCAACAACCTGCCGGGCGATGAAGTTTGCCACGTGACTCTGGGCGGGATCCCGCTGGCTTTCCTGGACGAAGGCAATGATCGCGTCCGGTCGTCCGGTGATTGTCCCGAAATCCAGAGGGGCGGGCGGTTCCTGGGTACCGTAGCTGTCCTGAACGACGACGGCAAGATCCGCAGCGATCTGATCAACAAGCTACTGGATTCCGACGGCGATGAAGAACTTGAGATCACCAGTGACGCCGGTGTCAAGGCGTCGGCAGAGATCGAGGTGGCGGCCCCGACATTGCGGGTGACCCCGGACGAAGGCGAGGTGGCGCCCGGCGATTACCTTCTCTTCCGCGGTGAAAATTTCCCGCCGGACCGCCAGTATTACAATCCACCGCACATTACCCTCGAGATCAATGACCGGATCGAGGCCAGCATTTACACCCCTGACGGTCAGTGGACCCACGAATACCGCGTCACGTCCCGCACCGAGGGAGGAGAGCGCATCCGCCCGGTGATCAAAATAGACGGTTACCCGATCCATGAACTTACTCTGGACCTCGACATCGAGGTCGCGGCCGGCAAGCTGGAGGTCAATCCCGAGGACGTCCGGATCGGCCAGCCCATCCGGGTGACGGTAAGCGGCCTCGACCGGTTCGTGCAGGGGTATGCGGTGCGGATCAGCAACGGTCCCACCTTGCGGTTTGACGGTGAGACCCGGTTTGCTTCTGACGGATCAGGTACGTTTGTGGGAACCACAGTGGTGCCAGAAGACTACCATCGTGACTGGGCCGAAGAGCGAACCTATCCGGCTACGTTCCACGTGTACAAGTCGGGCGATCGGCTGCCCGGCGTCGTGGCCACGGTGACCCTGCTGCCCCAGCGGTACGCAACTCCGACACCGATCCCCACCAACACACCGCTGCCGACGAACACGCCGCTCCCCACGCCGACGCCGGAACCGACGCCGACACCAGAACCCACGCCGACGCCGGTTCCCACGGACACCCCGGTGCCCCCGACGCCTACGCCGGAGCCGACAGCAACGCCGGAGCCCACTGCTACTCCGGTACCGCCTCCGCCGACCATCGACCAGGCGGCGCTCACCTCCACGATTGTCGCGGCGGTGGCGACCGGAGAAACCGAAACGCGGGACCGTCCGGTGGCCGAGGAGCCTTCGGGAGGCGGGGGCCTCAGCGGGCTGGCGATTGCACTCATCGCGGTAGCGGTTGTGGTCGTCCTGGCCGTGGCCGGAGCCGTGGTTGCCCTGGTGATGCGGCGGCGCGGAACCGGAGGCGGCGGGAACGGCGGTGGCGACCCCGATCCTGGCGCCTAGCAACAAAAATGGAGGCGGGTTTCATACCCGCCTCCTGAATTTTAGCGCTCGTGCGGTCGTCGCTACGAGTCTTTGGTCAGGTTGGTGAGGAATTCGGCGTTGGAGCGAGTGCGGGCCAGGCGTTCGAGAACGCGCTTGGTCGCGTCGCCCATGTTGGCCTGATCGCCGCCGGACGCAAGCGTCACCATGCGGCGCAGGAGCCAGATCTGCGGCATGACATCCTGGTCGTACAGCAATTCCTCCCGTCGGGTTCCACTGCGTACCACGTCGATCGCCGGGAAGTACCGTTGGTCCGCAAGGCGGCGGTCCAGGTGCAATTCCATGTTGCCGGTGCCCTTGAATTCCTCGTAGATCACCTCGTCCATACGGCTGCCAGTGTCCAGGAGGCACGTGGCGATTATGGTGAGCGAACCGCCTTCCTCCAGGTTTCGGGCCGCGCCGATGAACCGTTTGGCCGGGTACAGGGCGGCCGGATCAATACCGCCGGACAGGGTCCGCCCGGAGGTGGGCAGAGCCAGGTTGTAGGCGCGGGTGAGCCGGGTGATGCTGTCGAGCAGGATGACCACGTCGCGCCCCGATTCGGTCATGCGCTTGGCGCGTTCGACGGCCAGTTCGGCGACCCGGCACTGCTCTTCCACCGACTCGTCGAAGGTCGATGCGAACACGTCGCCCTTGACCGCCCGGCGCATCTCGGTGACTTCTTCCGGGCGTTCGCCGATCAGGACCACCATCAGGATGACTTCGGGGCGGTTTTCGGTGATTGCCGCAGCTATCTGCCGCAAAACCGTGGTCTTGCCGGCCTTGGGGGGAGATACCACCAGGCCGCGCTGACCCAACCCGATCGGAGCGAACAGGTCGATCATCCGCGAGGACAACCCGCCCTGCGTGTGCTCCAGGACGATGTGATCGTCGGGAAAGATGGGCGTCAACGATTCGAAGATGCGACGCGAGGCGGGTTTCTGATCCTCGGGGTCCAGCAGGTTGATGCTGGTGGCCCGGGTCAGCCCGTAACGGCGTTCGCCTTCCTTTGGCGGCCGGACCAGTCCGGTGACCGTGTCGCCGGTTTTGAGGTTGAACCTGCGGATCTGCGACTGCCCTACGAACACATCGCCTGATACCGGGGGGTATTGCAGCGAACGCAGCAGTCCGTGGCCGGCGTCCATCACCTCGAGGATGCCGGAGGCGGTCAACAGGTTGCGGTTCGCCGCCGAGTGTCTCACGCGGTTCAGCAAAGCATCCCGGCTCAGATCAGCCAATGCCGCGTCGTCCCTGAGGCCCACGTCGGGGGCCAGCTCAAGGAGGTCTTCGCGGGACATCGCAGTGAGTTCGGCGACGTCGACATAGCGTCCCGGCTGAGATCCGTTGGGGTAAGAGGGCCCTCCCTCCGGTGCGTCGTCTGCCGGTGCGGAGTCGGCCAGGGCAACGCCGGCATCATCGGTGGCCGGGGGACGCCGGCGTCGTCGGGGAGCGGTCGGGGTGCCAGTGCGGGCGCGGACCATCTTGTCAGCCTCCGGAAGCTTGCTGCCAGTCCTGCAGGAATCGCGACAGGCCGGCGTCGGTGAGGGGGTGTTTTATCATCTGCGTCAGTACGTTGTAGGGTATGGTGGCGATGTCCGCTCCGGCCGCTGCTGCGGTCACGCAATGTCGCGCGCCCCGGATGCTGGCGGCCATCACCTTGGTTTCCACGGATTGCTGGCGGTAAACGGCCACGATGTCCTGGATCAGCGCCATGCCGTCCTGTCCGATATCGTCGAGCCGTCCCACAAAGGGGCTGACCACCGTGCTACCGGCGTTGGCTCCCAGGAGCGCCTGGTTCACGGTGAACACCAGGGTCTGATTGATCTGGATGCCATCCCGAGCCAGCACGCTGATGGCTTTGAACCCTTCTTCGGTGCTGGGGATCTTGACCCAGGGATTGGGTATCCACTCCGCTATGTCCCGCCCCTCGGCGATCATGCCCGGGGCGTCAGTGCTCACTACCTCAACGGAGATCGGCCCATCGACGATATCCGCAATCTCCTGCACGGCAGCCCGATAACCGGCTGCGCCGCCGATGCCTTCTTTAGCCGCCAGGGACGGATTGGTGGTGACCCCGGAAATGACGCCCAATTCGGCGCCCATGCGGATCTCGTCGATGTTGGCAGTATCCAAAAACAGCTTCATTGCTGCATCCTCCTCGACCGGGAGAAAGTCCTGTTTGCGATGTTGCGACGGCGGGCGAACCCCGCTCGTGATGAGTGCCCGTCGACAGGCCCGCTGCATCGCCGGGTTCGCGGATGTGGGACCGTCACTCCGGCTTGCGCCGGGAATTGGTTAGGGATTTAAATTGGCGGACGACCGGGTTGCGACGACGATCAGTCCGCAGAAAATGACCACCCACCGGCTCGCCGGAAAGGCAACTGTCTTCCTTCTCGTACCGTCTGTTGAGCCTGCGCGATCAGCGCGCTGAACAAGGGATGGGGGCGATTGGGTCGCGACTGGAATTCGGGGTGAAACTGCACGCCGACCATGAAGGGATGATCCGGCACTTCGGTTGCTTCGACCAGTTCGCCGTCGGGCGATAATCCGCTCATGACCATCCCCGATGCCTCAAGATGTTCGCGGTAGGTGTTGTTTACCTCGTAGCGGTGCCGGTGACGTTCCTTGATTTCGGCCCGGTCGTAGGCGTCAGCGGTGCGCGTGTTGCTCTGGGGCCGGCAGGGGTAGTGACCCAGGCGCATGGTTCCGCCAAAATCGGTGATGCCGCGCTGCCCATGCATTATGTCGATCACCGGATGTTCGCAATCCGGGTCCAGCTCAGACGAATTGGCGTGCTTGAGACCGGTAACGTCGCGAGCCCAGTCAATAACCATCACCTGCATTCCCAGGCACAGTCCCAGGTAGGGCACGTGCTTGTTCCTGGCGTAGCGGCTGGTGTCGATCATCCCCTCGACTCCCCGGGGGCCAAACCCGCCCGGCACCACGATCCCGGAGACGTCGCCCAGGTGGGCATCCGGGCCGTCGCGCTCGATGGCTTCCGAATGGACCCAACGCACGTCCGCCCGCAACCCGCAGGAGGCTGCGGCGTGCCGCAGAGCTTCGCGCACCGACATGTAGGAGTCGGGATATTCCACGTATTTCCCCACCACCGCGATCGGCACGGCGCCGGTGGCCCCGTTCATCTGGTCGACCAGAGTGCTCCAATCGTCCAGCTGGGATTCGCCGTTGAGCCCAAGGGATTCCGACAGGCAGCGGCCTACGCCAAAATGGTCCATCACCAGAGGCACTTCGTAGACGTTGTTCACGGTGGGCATGGGGAAGACGGCCTCGGTGGCCACGTCGCAGAACAGGGACAGTTTCTCCCGGATGCCGGGCGTAACATCGGCATCGCTTCGGCAAACCAGGGCGTCAGGCTGTATTCCGATGCTCCGCAATTCCTTTACGCTGTGCTGGGTCGGTTTGGTTTTCAACTCTTCGGAAGCCGAGATGTAGGGGAGCAGGGTCAGGTGCATGTAAAAAACGTGGTTACGCCCCACGGTGTTCCGCATCTGGCGGATCGCCTCGAGGAATGGAAGTCCCTCGATGTCTCCGACGGTGCCGCCCACCTCTACGACGACCACGTCGGCGTTCGATTTTTCGGCCAGGCCGATTAGCCGGTCCTTGATTTCGTTGGTCAGGTGCGGCACCGTCTGGATTGTGCCGCCCAGGAAATCGCCGCGCCGTTCCCTGGTGATAAGTTCGAGGTAGGTCTGCCCGGCAGTCACGTTGCTGTCCCGGGTCAATTCGACGTCGATGAACCTTTCGTAGTGTCCGAGGTCAAGATCTGTTTCGCCACCGTCCTTGGTGACGAATACCTCACCGTGTTGGTAGGGAGACATGGTCCCCGGGTCGACGTTCAGGTACGGATCCAGCTTGATGACGGTTACCGAGAGACCCTGACTCTTCAAGATGCGCCCAATTGATGCGACGCAGATCCCTTTGCCGATGGAGCTGACCACTCCGCCGGTCACGAAGATGTACTTAGTCGGCATACGGATTACAGCCGTGCCGATGCCACACGTTACTCAGGGTCACGGTGCGGGTCCTGTGGAACAATCGCAGTCCCTTCCGGGGGGCTTCAATCGTTTTGCTTGATCGGGAACAACGCCGGCGTTTATCGCAAATCGGCTGCCGGCTCGCCAAGGCCAGTCCGCATCGGGACATCAGTAATGGATAGGAAATGATACCTTTGGCCCCCGTATCCTACACGGCGAGTTGGTGAGCGTCAAGCGAGGATGGCGGCCCGAATTCGCTGGTTTGGGGCATCGATGGCCCGTTTGCGCGCCATCCGCGCCAGAGAACTGTCCGGTGTCGTCGTCAGGCAATCTGGGGGAAGGGTCGATCTGTACGTTCGCCGGCGCTATGTACGAAGGCCGATTTCGGAGAGGGCCGTGGCGACCGTGTCGCCGATATCCGCCGGAGTGGGGATGATGCGGGCGCCGGCCCGTTCCAGCGCGCGAATCTTTGACTCGGCGGTGGCTGACTCTCCGGTGATGATGGCGCCGGCGTGGCCCATGCGCTTGCCGGACGGGGCGGTAGCTCCCACTATCAACGAGCAAACCGGTTTCGTGAATTCCGACGAACCGATGTATTCGGCCGCTTCCTGCTCCATATTCCCGCCGATTTCGCCGATGAACACCACCAGATCGGTGTCGGGATCCGCGTTGTAGAGGCGCAGGATATCTACGAAACTGCTGCCGATTATCGGGTCGCCGCCAATGCCGACGCAAGACGATTGGCCGATCTGCTGACCGGTCAACTGGCCGACGGCCTCATAGGTCAGCGTCCCGCTCCGCGACACGACACCCACCCGGCCGGGCAAGTGGATGTTGCCGGGCATTATGCCGACCTTGCACCTCGCTCCCGGATTTATCATCCCCGGGCAATTGGGCCCGATCAGACGGACCGGGTTTGCCTGGACGTACCGGTACAGGCCGACCATGTCGTGCACCGGTATTCCCTCAGTGATGCAGGCGATTAGTGGGATACCGGCGTCCACCGACTCTGCGATAGCATCCGGGGCGAAAGGCGGAGGCACAAAGATGAGCGACACGTTGGCCTGGGTCGCATCCACCGCTTCCGCCACGGAGTCGAACACTGGAACCGCGTCGTCGAACAGCTGGCCACCCCGGCCCGGCGTAACGCCGGCCACCAACTGGGTGCCGTACTCCTTGCAGGCGCGAGCGTGGAAACTGCCCTCGCGACCGGTGATGCCCTGCACCAGGACCCGTGATCGCTCGTCGAGAAGGATACCCATAAAACTACGCGTCTTCCGGAGAACTGGAAAGAGCCGCCGTCACTTCTGTCAGCGTATCCGCGAACGTCACGTTCAAGCCTGACCCGGCGAGAATCGATTTCCCTTCCTCCAGGTTGGTGCCCAGCATGCGCACCACCAAGGGTTGTGTTGCCTGCAGCTGTTCGTATGCCATAGTAATGCCCCGGGCTGCGACGTCGCAGCGGAGGATGCCGCCGAAGACGTTAACCAACACCCGATCGACCTTCGGATCGGACAATATAATGCTTACGGCTTTGGCCACCTTCTCCTCGGTAGCGCCCCCGCCCACATCCAGGAAGTTTGCGGGCGCGGCGCCGGCGGCGTTGGCTACGTCCAGCGTCGCCATGGCCAACCCGGCACCGTTGACCAGGCACCCCACCGACCCGTCGAGGCTGACGTAGGCAATGTCGTCGTCAGCCGCTTCCGCTTCAAGCGGGTCTTCCTGATCGCGGTCACGCAATCGTTGCAGGTCCGCGTGCCGGAAGAGAGCGTCGTCCTCCACTTCCATCTTGGCGTCCAGGGCCATGATCGAGCCGTCTCCGGTTACGATCAACGGGTTTACCTCAACCAACGAACAGTCGTTTTCTACGAAGATGCGGTACAGCGCAGAGAGGACACCCGCCGCTTCGCGCAACGCAGCGCCGCTCAATTCCAGGCGCGTTGCCACGCGGCGGCACTGGTAGGGCATCAGGCCCAGGACCGGGTCGACGGGTTCGGTGATGATGGCGTCGGGGTCTTCGGCGGCCAATTGTTCGATGGACGTTCCTCCGCCGGCGCTGCCGATCAGCACCGTGCCCCGGTGATCGCGGTCCATGGTGACCGCCACGTACATTTCGCTGCCGATGTCCGCCAACTCTTCAACCAGGATAGCATCCACCGGAACGCCGGCCGCGTCAGTCTGGTTAGTGACGAGCCGGGAACCCAGCAAACCGGCGGCAAAACTGCGCGCTTCGTCCGGACTGCTCACCACTTTGACGCCGCCCGCGAGACCGCGGCCCCCGGCGTGTACCTGGGCTTTGACGGCGGCCCGACCGCCGAAAGAGGCGGTTGTCGCGGCTGCCTCGTCCGGGGTTCGGGCCACACTGCCATCGGGTATGGCAATACCGTAGCGGGCGAATATTGCCTTGGCTTGATACTCATGGAGTTTCATGGCGCGAATCATTGTGCCGCAAGTATTGGTGGGCGTCAACGCACGCCCAACCGGTGACCGGACCAATGTCCTGCCCGATACCTCGCTGCGGTCAGGCGACCCGGACGGGTATGGTATGGTATTACCGGCCGGGTTTTCGGGGTTTGTCCTGGTGCTGCATTGATGGCGGTGGTGGGGGCAGACCTCGAATGCGCCAGAGCTGCGAAGAATAGAACGTGTTTGAGGTGCTTCACCGATGGTTGCTCACACTGAGCGTATGGTGCCCGTTCGCGGCGGGATGTTCAACGTCCAGGTCGCGGAAGGCGGTTCCGGCGATCCGCTGATCTACCTGCACGGTGCCGGTGGGTACGTTGGATGGCCGGATTTTCTGGACCGCCTGGCCGAGGATTACCACGTTTATGCGCCGGCGCACCCCGGCGTCGCCGGGTCCACCGGTCTCAACCATCTTGACGATCTCTGGGACCTGGTGCAGTTCTTCGAGGAGTTTCTTGACGCCCTTGGCATTGATCGTTGTCACTTGATCGGGCATTCGTACGGAGGCTTTTGCGCCGCCGAACTGGCTGCTCACCGCCCGGACCGCATCTCCCGGTTGGTGCTGGTGAACTCGCTGGGGTTGTGGCTGGAGGACAAACCGGTCGCAGACTTTTTCATCCTGACCCCGGACGAGCGGCGTGAGATGCTGTGGCACGATCCCGAAGGCGAACTGGCCCACGCCTACGTCGCCCAGCCCACCGACCCGGAGGCCCGGCTGGAATACACGCTGGACCGTATCCAGACCCTCCAGTCGGTAGCCAAGTTCACCTGGCCGATACCGGAACGGGGGCTCACCAAGCGGGCCCATCGCATCGTGATGCCGACCCTGGTCGTCTGGGGGGACTCCGATCAGGTGATTCCCCCGGAATATGGAGAAGCCTTCCGCGACCTCCTGCCCAACGCCACGCTGACCGTGATCCCGGAATGCGGCCACATTCCGCAATTGGAAAAGCCCGACGCTTTTTTCGACACCGTCCTGGGTTTCCTCCACGACTGATCGGTCGCCCGACAATCAGGGCTTCGTTTTTCAAGCGCTAAACACGCGGAGAACCAAAATGGCCGTCAGCGCCGCCTTGCAAGAAGCGTTCAATCGCCACATCAACGCCGAGTTCTACTCGTCGTATCTTTATCTGTCGATGTCCACCTACTGCGACTCCATCGACCTGCCCGGGTTCGCTCACTGGATGCGTATCCAGAGCCAGGAAGAGTACGACCACGCCATACGACTGCTGACCTATCTGGAGGACCGCGATGGACGGGTCACGCTGCTACCCATTGGGCAACCGCCCATCGAGTTCAATTCCGTCGAAGACGTGATGCGCCAAACCCTCGAACATGAGCAGCACGTATCGCAGTTGATCAATGAACTCTATGCCGTGGCCGCCGAATCCTCTGACTTCGCCAGCCAGGTGATGCTCCAGTGGTTCGTAAACGAGCAGGTCGAGGAAGAAAAAACCGCTCGGGACGTGATCGCCTCCCTGGACAAAGTGGCCGGCCGCAGCGACGCCCTGCTGCTGCTGGACCGTGAAATGGGAGCGCGCACCCCGGCGCCCGCGGCCGCCTGATTGCCAGGGAGATCATGCCATGACTCTGAACGAATTCATCGCCGATGCCCTCGACAAGGAAAACGGCTTCCTGTTGGACGCGCTGGATGGGCTCGGCCCGGACGAGCTGGCCTGGCAGCCGGCGGCCGACGCCAACTCCATCGGGTGGATCCTCTGGCACATGGTGCGGGTCGAGGACATGTGGATCCAGTTCTTTGCCCAGTTTCAGACCGAATTATGGGAAACCGAGGGGTGGCATGAGAAGTTTGGCCTCCCCACCCGGGACAATGGCTTCGGCCACACCGCAGATCAGGTGAACAACTTCCCTGGCGTCGATCTGGCCGAATTTCTGCGATATCGTGCGGCGGTGCGCCAGGCCACGCTCGCCTACCTGGACACCCTGACGGCCGAAGACATGGAACGCGTCCCACGTGAGCGTAGGCCCGAGATGTCGCTGGGCGCTATGTTCCGCCAGATCATCGGCGAGATGTACCAGCACGTGGGCCACATCGCGTACCTGCGAGGGTTGCAGGGTAAATGATGCCGGCCGGCCGTCGGCACGTTGTCGTGGCCGCCGCCGTCTCGTTACTGTTAACGCATGGGTTGTTCCTGGCCGGCTGCTCGGCACAGTCGCCGGCAATCGGTGTTGAGGCGACGTCTAGCGTCCCCGGGGCAATCGAGCCGACCGCCACCCCGGCCATAGCCATCGACGCAACTGCGCCGGGGGAGAGACCAGGTGCTCTTACGGCCGTCGACCCCGGCGCGGTCGATCCTACCGCCGATGCCCCCAGAGCTTTGGACCCGAAGGCGATCGAATCCAAATCCGATGACGGCCCCGCCAGCACGACCCTGGTCCGCGAGGTTACCGTAGGGCCGGCCCGCCGGGAGTGCTACGGGCCATTTCGTCGCATGTGCCTGATGGTGGACGGACAGTTCTTCTACGACGAGATAGATGGGTTCACCCACGAACCGGGGTACAGGTACCGCCTTCGCGTCGAACGATACGATGCCTTCCCCGGTCAAAAGGAGCCCCCGCAAGACGCCGGCAGGTATGGTTATCGCCTGGTCGAAGTGCTGTCGAAAACCCGCGTGACCGGCTCTGTCAAGGAAGCGACGGTCGCGCCGGCACGGGTCCAATGCCCGAAATTGGACGAGCGATGCCTGTTGGTGGACGGCCAGGCAATCCGAAATTCCATCGACGGTTTTCAGTACGAGCCGGGTTTCGAATACTTGATTCGATTTGAGAGATTCGAAACCGGAGCCCGTCGCCTGGTCGAGATCCTCAGCCGGACCCCGGTGAGCGGCACAAGGCTGGAAATCACGGTGGGACCGTGGCGCGTAGGTTGCTACGAAGATGCGCCGATCACGGCCGCGTGTATCGTGGTGAACGGGGAACCGTATTACGGCACGATCGAAGAGTTCGCGCGCCGGCACGGCTATGAGTACCGGCTGCGTGTGGAGCGGTACGACTTGTTCCCGGATAGCCCAGTCGCGCCGCCCGAACTGCCGAAATACGGGTATCGGCTGGTGGAGGTTCTGTCGGAGATGCCGGCCTCCGGCCCTCCTCCGGGCAACTAGCCCTGGGACGCCTCTCGCTGGCTCAGCCGACGCAGGCCTTCCTCCAGCGCCACCCACGGCAGCAACGCGCACTTGATCCGCACCGGATACTGTCGCACCACTTCCAGAGCCTCCAGTTCCCCCAGCTCGGCGATGGCCACCGGCGGCAGAGGCTTGCCCTGCATCAGGTCTCGGAACAGCTGAGACAGGTCAGCCGCCTGATCCACGGTGCGCCCCCGCAGGTTGTCGGCCAATAGTGATGCGGAGGCCTGGATGATGCTGCAGCCCTCGGCAAGAGCGCTCACGTCTTCGATGGCGCACACCGCATCGCCGGACCGGCCCAACCGCAACTGGAGTGTGGCCCGGTCGCCGCAGAAAGGATTGAACTCCTCGGCTTCCACGTCGGCGGAGGGCAGGCGCGCGCGGCGGCGCGGGTTGCGGTAGTGGTCCATGATGACGTCGCCGTATAGCGCGTCGGGGTTGTCGGGCAGTGAGGACATCGGAGCCCGCGGAGGATCGCCTATTCGGTAGTGGCGACGCCCTCGCCTTCCATAGCCGCTTTCAGGGTATGCCAGGCCAGGATGGCGCACTTGATCCGCGTCGGGTACGCGATCACACCTGCGAGCATTTCCAGGTCGCCGAGCAGATCGTAGTTCAGGTCCGCGTCCGGCTCGGTGAGCATCCGGTGGAACTCGTTGAACATAGCCATGGCATTTTCCGTCGACGTGCCCTTGACCGACTGCGTCAGCAACGATGCCGAAGCCCGGCTGATGGCGCAGCCATGCCCCTGGAAGCCCACGTCGCCGACGGTGTCCTCATCCAGGCGGAGTTGCAGCGATATCTGGTCGCCGCATAGCGGATTGAAGCCGTCCGCGTGGTGGGTGGCATCCTCTAGGGCACGGAAATTCCGGGGACGCCGGTTGTGTTCCAGAAGGATTTCCTGGTAGAGATCGCTAAGGTCGGATGCCATCAGCCGAAAACCTCGATGACCCGATCAATGCCTTTGATCAGCGCGTCAATTTCCTCGGTGGTGTTGTAAAAGGACAGCGAGGCGCGCACCGTGGCCGGTATCTCGTACCGGGCCATCACGGGCTGCGCGCAGTGATGACCGGTGCGTACTGCGATGCCTTCTGCGTCCAGGATGGTGCCGATGTCGTGGGCATGGGCCGATTCCATGTAGAAGGAGAGGACCCCGCCGCGATTTTCGGCGGTACCAATGAGTCTTACGCCCTCGATTTCGGAGAGACGCTCCGCTCCGTAACGCATCAGCGCCTGCTCGTACGCGGCGATGCGGTCCATCCCGATAGTTTCGAGGTACTCTACGGCAGCGCCGAGCCCGATGGCTCCGGCGATGTCCGGAGTGCCAGCCTCGAACTTGTGAGGGATCACATTGTAGATGGTTTCCTCAAAGGTCACCGAGCGGATCATCTCTCCGCCCGACTGGTACGGGGGCATCTCGTTGAGCAGGTCGGCGCGGCCCCAAAGGACGCCGATGCCGGTGGGACCGTACATCTTGTGGCCCGAGAACGTCAGAAAATCGGCGCCAAGGGCCTGCACGTCGACGGGCATGTGCGGGATCGACTGGGCCGCGTCCAGCATGACCGGAATGCCCCGGGCGTGGGCCAGTTCGATGATCGATGAAACCGGATTGATGGTTCCCAGAGCGTTGGATTGATGGACCACTGACACGAGACGAGTGCGTTCATTCAGCATGCTCTCGTACTCGTCCATCAACAATTCGCCCTGGTCGGTGAAGGGTATGACCCGCAGGCGGATGCCGATTTCTTTCCCCAGGATCTGCCACGGCACAATGTTGGAGTGGTGCTCCATGCCCGTGATGATGACCTCGTCGCCGGCTTTGAAGAATTTGCGCCCGAAGCTGCTGGCGACCAGGTTCAGACCCTCGGTGGCGCCGCGCACATAGATGATCTCGTCAGCGTCCGGCGCGTTGATGAAGCGGCGGATGGCTTCCCGGCCGGCTTCATAGTCGTCGGTGGCTCGTTGGCTCAGAGTGTGCACGCCGCGGTGCACGTTGGAATTGTTGTGCAGGTAGTAGTTGCTGATTGCGTCGATTACTGCCCGGGGTTTTTGCGTGGTGGCCGCGTTGTCCAGGTACACCAAAGGCTTGCCGTTGACCTGTTGGTCAAGTATCGGAAAGTCCTTGCGGATCAGGGCGACGTCGTGGTGGGTCAGCGCGGCGGCGGTCACGAGCGGCCTCCCAGGGGCAGGGCGATGTTCGTGGTGGGGATGGCGTCCTGGAACCGCTGATCCAGATATTCACGCAGCGGCTCCAGGGCCACCGTGTCGATAATTTCGCTGGCGAACGCATGGATCAGGATGCGGCTGGCGGCGGCGAGGTCCAGCCCCCGGCTCCGCATGTAGAACACCGTGTCTTCGTCAATGTGGCCGGCCGTTGCGCCGTGCCCGCACTTCACGTCATCGGCGTAGATGAGCAGGCTGGGCTTGCTGTCCACCTCGGCTTCCTCGGACAGGAGCAGGTTCTTGTCGGTTTGCTGGGCGTCGGTCTTCTGCGCGTCCTTGCGCACGGTGACGTTGCCGCCGAAAACCGCCCGGGACCGTCCATCCAGGATGCCTTTGTAGAAGAGCCGGCTGGTGCCATAGGGTTCCGCGTGGTCGATGTTAATGTAGTTGTCGATGTGCTGGTTCCCGGTGGTGAGATACAGGCCGTTGAGGGTACACTCGGCGCCGGTTCCCGCGAGGGTCACGCCAAAATCGTTGCGTCCCAGCAGCGCGCCCTGAGCGATGGCGACCGATGAGAACGACGAGTCCTTCTGCTGCAGCACCCGGCTGACACCCACATGGTAGGCCTCGGAACCTTCAAGGAGGAGTCGGTAGTGCTCGACGCTGGCGCCCTCGCCGACCGAGGCTTCCATCACCGCATTGGTCAGATAGCGCGCATCGGGTCCGACGAAGGTTTCTATCACCGTTACCCGCGAATTGGGCTCGGCGGCGATTATGGCGCGCGGGTGCGTGGCCCGAGGCTGTGCGCCGCCGGTGGTGAGGTACACCACGTTGATCACGCCGGCGTCCGCTCCCGCCGGCACCGATATGCCAACGCCGTCACCGACAAATGCCGTGTTCAGGGCGGCGAACCCGTCGTCCTCGGGTGACGCCAGAGATCCCAGCATCTGTTCGGCCAGCCTGGGCTGGGATCGAACCGCATTGGTCAGGCTCGTGGCGATCCCGGGGCCTGCGCCACTTTCGGTGGACAATTCAGGAGCGAAGGCCCCGTCCACGATTACCAGGGTGCGCCAGTCGGCTTGCCAGGGCGCAACCGCCTGGACATCGGACAGGCCCAACGTGGCATCATCGCTCAGCGCTTTATCTGAGTGGGAGAAGTTTTCCCGGGCAATCGGCCCCGCGTTGGTGTACTTCCAGGGTTCGTTGCCGCGCCTGGCGGTGGGCAGCCCGATTCGGTTGAACGATTCCCACCCGCGCTCCCGGATCTCCTGGATTACTGGAACATCGCTGGCAGCCTGCGCGGCGTACGCGGCGGCGTAGTGCGGGTAATCCTCGGCGGCTGATTTTGGTGCGGTGGTTGTCATCCTGCCTGCTTCAGTTTCGATCAATAGAATGTTTGCCGTTGGCGATACAGCGTCAGATTGGCGGGCAGATGATTTCCGAGCGAAGGGGAAGCCCGCCCCAGTGCTCGTAACCTCGGCCCAATCCTGGCGCGAGTCTAGCCGGCGGCCGCCTCGACTTCTTCACGCACCCAGTCGTATCCGCGCGCTTCAAGCTGTTCCGCCAACTCGGGGCCGCCGCTCAGCGCGATGCGGCCATCGACCAGCACATGCACTTGGTCCGGGGTTATGTAATTCAGGATCCGCTGATAATGCGTAACCACCACCGCCGCATTGTCCGGCCGTCGGAGTCGGTTCACGCCGTCTGCCACGATGCGCAGGGCGTCAATATCCAGCCCGGAGTCGGTTTCATCCAGCAGGGACAGGGTGGGCTCCAGCAACGCCATTTGCAGCACTTCGTTGCGCTTCTTCTCGCCGCCGGAGAAACCTTCGTTGACGGTTCGCCGCACCAGCTCAGGATCGATTTCCACCTCGGCGACCTTGCTACGGAGCAGGCGATCGAACTCACGGGCGCCCATTTCCTCTTCGCCCAGGTGGACCCGCTTGGCGTCCACTGCGGCCTTGAGAAATTGCCACGCGCGAACTCCCGGCAGTTCGACCGGATACTGGAAGGCCAGGAATACGCCCTCGCGGGCCCGGTCTTCCGGCTCCATGTCCAGCAGATCCATGCCCCTGTACGTAGCGGAACCGCCGGTGACGGTGTATTCCGGGCGACCGGCCAGGGTGTTGGCCAGGGTGCTCTTGCCGGACCCGTTGGGACCCATGATGGCATGAACCTCTCCCGGATTTACCGAAAGGTTCACGCCTCGCAGGATTTCCTGGTCGTCGATGGAAACCCGGAGGTTCTTCACCTCGAGGATGGGGGAAACTGCTTCGTTGGCGGTGGTCATCTTCGTGCTGAAGGTCCTTTGACTTGGAGGCAGATCGGAAGCCTGGGATTCGCGCGGTACTAACCTACCGTTCCTTCCAGGCTGACCTTGAGCAACTGAGAGGCCTCCATGGCGAACTCAAACGGGAGTTCCTGGAAAATGCCCCGGCAGAAGCCGTTGATGATCATGAAGTGAGCGTCCTCCACCCCGATGCCACGCTGCTGCAGGTAGAAAAGTTGGTCATCCGATACTTTGGACGTCGTGGCTTCGTGCTCCATCTGGGCTGTGGGGTTCTTGACCTCGATGTAAGGGACGGTGTGGGCTCCGCACTTGTCACCGACCAGCAGGGAGTCGCACTGGGTGAAGTTTCGCGCCCCCTTGGCCGAGGGATTGATCTTCACCAGGCCACGGTAGGTTTGCTGACCCTGGCCGGCGGAGATGCCCTTGGCGACGATGGTGCTGCGGGTGTTCTTGCCCATGTGGATCATCTTGGTGCCGGTGTCGGCCTGCTGCCAGTTGTTCACCAGCGCCACCGAGTAGAACTCGCCTACCGAGTTATCGCCCTGGAGAATGACGCTGGGGTACTTCCAGGTGATGGCGGAGCCGGTTTCCACTTGCGTCCATGAAATCTTGGAGTTCGCGCCCGCGCACTTGCCCCGCTTGGTGACGAAGTTGTAAACACCGCCTTCGCCGTTGCGATCACCGGGATACCAGTTCTGCAGAGTGCTGTACTTGATCTCCGCGCCTTCCATGGCCACTAGTTCCACCACGGCAGCATGGAGCTGGTTGGACTTCCGCATGGGGGCGGTGCAGCCCTCCAGGTAGCTCACATAGGCGCCTTCATCGGCCACGATGAGCGTTCGTTCAAACTGCCCGCTGTCCGCCTGGTTGATGCGGAAGTAGGTCATCAGCTCGATGGGGCAGCGCACTCCGGGCGGAATGTACGCGAAGGAACCGTCGGAGAACACCGCCGAGTTCAGGGTGGCGTAGAAGTTGTCGGCGTAGGGAACCACCGAACCGAGGTACTTCTGCACCAGGTCGGGGTGGTTCTGGATGGCCTCGCTCATGGAGCAGAAGATGACGCCGGCCTTTTCCAGCTGCTCCTGATAGGTGGTGGCGACGGACACGCTGTCCAGCACCGCGTCTACCGCGACGCCGGCCAAACGAGCCTGCTCTTCCAGGGGAATGCCCAGCTTGTCGAAGGCTTCCAGGACCTCTGGATCCACCTCGTCCAGGCTCTTCGGACCGTCCTCGGCGGACTTTGGCGCGGCATAGTAGTGCATGTCCTGGAAGTCGATGGGCGGATACTCCACGTTGGCCCACTTGGGCTCGGTGTAGGTCTGCCGCGACCAGAACCGGAAGGCCTTGAGCCGCCAGTCCACCATCCATTCCGGCTCGTTTTTCTTGGCCGCAATCAGGCGCACCACATCTTCGCTGAGACCTTTTGGTATGGCCTCCTGCTCGATGTCAATGGTGAATCCCCACTGGTAATCGGAGTCGAGTTCCTCGGACGTGGTGTCCCGGGAAATCACGCGCTGAGCCTGGGTGGTCATAGGGCCCACATCCTCCCCTGCCGGCCTGTTAAGCGGCTTGCCGGCGGACGGTTCGATAATTCCCGACCGTTAAGGTCAACAATTATCGTAGACCAGGGCAGTGGTTCTGTCAACGGGAAATGCCCGTTTCCCAGGCGTAGCCATTTTGGGTACACCATGCTGGTCCGCTCGGCGCCGGGTGGTCATGCGGCTCATGCGCGCAGGTTGCCATCAGGCGATCACGTGAACCGAGTTTGTCATCGCGGGGAGCGCAGCGACGTGGCGATCTCGTTCCTGTGGCGGTCTTCGTTGCGCTATGACAGTTCGTGTGAAACCGGGTACGGGTGAGCATCAGGCGAGGTTGCGCGATGGTGGGTTCCTTCGCTATCATTGTTTCATATTGTTTGCTAGCGTTTATCAACGTACATAAATCGAATGGAGGTCCATAACTCTGATGAACGACGCAGATATACGACTGGTCCGAGAGTCATTCACAAAGGTCGAGCCCATTGCGGACACCGCCGCCGAGCTTTTCTACGATCGGCTTTTCGAGTTGGACGGCGACCTGAAACCCCTCTTCCACAGCGACCTGGAGGCACAGGGCCGGCTGCTGATGCAAATGTTAGGCACCGCAGTGGACCACCTTACTGACCTCGACACCCTGGTTCCGATCGTGGAGAGACTGGGGAGCAGGCACCGGGTGTACGGAGTTGAACCGTCCCACTACGACACCGTCGGCCAGGCGCTGCTGTGGACGCTGGAACAGGGGCTGGGCGACCAGTTCACCCCCGAGGTGGCAACCGCATGGGCCAACGCCTACGGCCTGCTGGCAGGAGTGATGATGGAAGCCGCGGGATACGATGATGTCCACGCTGGCGAGGCGGCCGTAAGTCACGCCTGATTCGGCGTTTCCGAGGCGTTCGCCCTGACTGCAAGCGCCGATGGGCTCGGCCAAAGCCGCGACATGGCGGCCTGGGCCCGTCTTTTTCGGGCTTGGCCCGGAAACGGTACGCCCCGAGGTAAGTCGGGCGTCGGAGTGCTATACTTGCAAAAATTCCAGCGCACTGGACGGCGCTGGATGCGAGTAGCATCCCGATGCCCGCGACGCCAATCTACTGCGACGCCCATACTCACCTGGACCAGTACGTGCCGGAGGAGATCCCCGGCATATTGGAACGGGCAAGCGATGCCGGCGTTGGCTACATCGTGCTGGCCGGCACGACCATCGAATCAACGGAGCGTTGCATCGCGTTGGCGGACCAGCACCCGATGTTCTACGCCGGGGTGGGCATCCACCCCATGCAGGCCGATGATCCAGTGGACGACGATGCCTACGGGCGGCTGGAGACCCTGGCGCGGGACAACCCGCGCGTGATTTGCATCTCCGAGGTTGGCCTCGACTATCTGCCCACCTCGCCGGACCACGAGGTACAGGACCAGGTGTTCCGGGCGCACATCCACTTGGCCAAAAGCCTGGGCCTCCCCATCATATTCCACTCGCGGGAATCGCATCCGGCGGTCTTCAAGGTCCTGCGTGAGGAGAACGCCGGTCTCGTGGGCGGCGCGATGCACTATTTCCAGGGCGATGCCGAAACGGCACGGGAGGCCATTGATTGCGGCTTCTTCATATCGCTGGCGCGTCCGTTGACCCGACTGCCCGAGTTGCGCGAGGTGGCGCGCGACATCCCGCTGGAAAACATCGTCCTGGAGACTGACGCTTACCCGCAGCCCTTCAAGAAGTACCGCCACAACTGGACCGAGCCGCGCCACCTCGCCGACGTAGCGCAGTGTCTCGCCACGGTGAAGGGCATCTCAGTGGAGGAGGTGGCGGAAGTCACGACGACCAACCTGAGCCGGCTGCTGCGCATCGACATCCCGGACGCTCCCGGATTAGCCAGTCCGTCGGCTTAGTCTGGCGGAATTGTCGGCGACTGCCCGATACGATCTGGACCGAGGAGCAAGCAATGGCCACCCAACAGGAGCGACAGCATCCGGAAGCGCCGGACCAGATCGTCCCGACCGGTCTCAACGACTACCTGGAGGTCATGACCAAAGCCGTTTTCCAGAGTGGTATGTCATGGAAGGTGGTGAACACCAAGTGGCCGGGGTTCCAGGCCGGCTTCTGGGGTTTCGACGTGGTGAAAGTGGCGGCGATGGACGAGTCGTCCATTGATACTCTCGCCGCCGACCCCGCGATCATCCGCAACCGCCGCAAGATTGTGGCCACCGTGCACAATGCGCAGCGGCTGATCGACCTCGAGGAAGAATACGGCGGAGATATCCGCAACTACCTGCGCTCCCACGGCGATCTCGAGTCGACCATCAAGGACGTGCGCAAGCAGTTCAAGTACATGGGCGACATCGGCACCTACTACTGGCTTTACGTCACCGGCGAGGACGTGCCCAGTTGGGACGAATTCTGCAGCCGCGGCCACTAGGCAACCGTCCAATCGAAATCCAGATCATTCTGTCCATCCATGCCATTTCCCCGGAGGTTGAGGCCATGACCACCCCCGCGACCTGCCAACTGGCCCTGAAAGAGTGGGCGATTACCGTCAAGGCTTTGGCCGACGGCGATCAGATCATGATGCTGCGCAAGGGCGGCATCCACGAGGAGAGCAAGGACTTTCGCGTGGTGCATCCCGAGTTCTTGCTCTACCCCACCTACCTGCACCAGAAAGAAGACCTGCTCAAGGACAGCCACCAACCCGCGCTGCGTCAACTGCTCGCCGACGATCCCGACGACAAGGACGCCGTCACCTTCACTCATTGGGCACGGGTCCATGAGCTGATCGAAATTGACCAGCAGGGCAAGGTGGAAGACCTGGCGCCGCACCACATCTGGACGGACACCTACGCCCAGTCGCGCCTGCACTGGAAGCCCATGGTACCGCTGACCATCATGCTGCTGCGCGTGTACGCGATGGAATCGCCGACCACCGTTTCCTACATCCCGGAGTACGGCGGCTGCAAGTCGTGGGTCGACATCATTCCCACCGTGCGCCTCGGCGACGCCATGCCGGTGCTGGACGACGCGCGGTTCTACGAGATGGTCGAGGCGGTGCGCGGGAGCCTGGGGTTGGTGCCGGCGTAACGCCTGGACGGATTGCTGACACGCAGCCGTCGACCAGCGACCACCGGGTTCGCTAAACCATGGCCCACTAATCTTGGTGACTTTCCCTTGCCAAACGCGAATCAAATTGCGTGCAGGATGAGGCGCCGTTCCGACGGAGTTGGCCGTTTTGGTACAGAAAGAACTGATAGTGGCAGAAGGGTACCGTCCCATCAGCAGCGTGTGGGAAGGCAATGATGGTGACTTGATAGAGAATATGTTGCAGTTCTATGCATCAATAGCTCCGGAGCCCATATTGGACGCCACGTATAACAAGGGACGCTTTTGGAAGGGTTCTCCGCGGAACGTCGTTTCGATGGACATTAATCCAAAATTCAACCCTATGATCGTCGGCGATAACCGCGTGATGGCGGGAGTGCCGGATGGCGCATTCGGAACGGTTGTATATGATCCGCCGCACGTGGGCCCGCAGGGACGGGACAAGAGCAGTAAGAAGTTCGACGAGGATTTCGGGGCGACCGTCGCGTGCGGTAAGGAACAGGACTGGAGCCTTAGCTACCTATACCCCCCGTTTCTGGAGCAGGCGAAGCGAGTGTTGAAACCCGATGGCTTGCTGCTTGCCAAAATCACGGACATGGTCAATAGCCACCGTTCAAAGTGGAGCCACTGCGATTTTATGCGAATGGCCGACGAAGCCGGTTTCACAGTTTGCGACTTGATCATCAAAATCCGTTCGGGTCCGATGACGTCAACGAAGTGGTCCACAGCTCACCATGCCCGAAAACGGCATTGCTTTTGGATAATATGCAGAAACAGTTCCAGATGTGAGCGGTGATCTGTGCGAAGCTATGACCCCTTGAGCGTGGACGAGTTGGGTCGCAATGCGGCACGTACCTTGATGGAATATCCAGCAGACGTATTGCCACCGCACGAGAGTTTTGTTGGGGTGGGAGTATATACGCTGCACTACATTGGGGCGTTCCCCGCGTACACTGGCCTCGATGAGGACGCGCCAATCTACGTTGGAAAGGCAGACCCACCCGGGAGGAGACAAGGACGAACTTCAGCAACTTCGGGCACGGCTGCGTTGTATCGCCGGCTGTCACACCATGCCGAGTCGATTCGATCGGCTACCAACCTGGACCTTGCGGACTTCCGTTGTCGTTGGCTGGTGCTCGATCCAGTATGGATCGGCCTCACTGAGCAAGTGCTGATCTCGCAGTACCGGCCGATATGGAATGTGGTTTTGACTGGGTTTGGGAACAATCCTCCCGGTCAGGGTCGTCAGGATCAACAGCGCTCGCGGTGGGACACAATGCACCCGGGCAGAGAGTCGGCCTTCCAGCTGCGGGACCGGCAAGAATCAGTGGATGATTTGATCACCGTGATCGCTAGTCATCGTAATCCGCGGGCAATTCGGCCAGAAACATGACCACTTTTAGGACACTCTTGGAGCAGGAAGCCCGCGCCCGTGGCCTCGGGGCAACCGGCGACCCGCTGACTGCCCCATCGGCCTTTGCTCTGGTCCGCGATATGCCTTACCGGCGCGCCAGTTCCCGGTCCCCGGAAGCCATCGTTGCGGAATGGCGCGGCACCTGCTCGGGTAAGCACTATCTGTTGGACGCGATCTTTCGTGAACTCGGCATGGACTCGCGGATTGTCATGGTCACGCATAAGTTCACTCGGCGCAACACCTCGCATTTCCCAGCACAACTCAGAGCCTTAGTGAATGAGGAACCTGTACCGGACGTTCATACCTACATCCGCCTGAGGTCTAGCCAAGGATGGATGAACGTAGACTGCACCTGGCCGTCCACGGCTGGTGCAGTTGGGATGCCGGTGAATCGGATTTTCGTCGAAGGGCACGACATGACAATAGCCTGCGACCCGATCGACTCATTTGTCGTCCCGACGCAGGACGATCCGCAGGCATTTAAGGAGGAATTGATCGCCGAGTTCTGCGGTTCCTCTAGTACAATACGGGATGAATTCATCGAAGGTATGAGCCGCTGGCTTAGCGAAGCCACTGAAGGGTGATGAGACCATGAAATACCGCCAACTCCCCCGCACCGACCTGACGATCTCTGAAGTGGGCTTCGGCGTCTGGACCGTGGCCACCAACTGGTGGGGCCGCATTCCCGAGGAGACGCGACGCCAGTTGCTGGAGGAAGCGCTGGAACTGGGTATCAACTTCTTCGACACCGCCGACACCTATGGCGACGGCTACGGCGAAGAGGTCCTCGCCAAGTTCATGAGCCACCGACGGCACGAGATGATCATCGCCACCAAGTTCGGTTACGACATCTACGACCAGACCACTCCGCGTGTCGGC
>JAJEIA010000086.1 GCA_022823505.1 Dehalococcoidia bacterium | reverse complement strand
ACAGCTTGTCGGAAAGGTTGACCAGGTCCTCCGGGTTGTTGAACAGGGTAAGAATCAACACCCGGAACAGGCCGATCAGGATGGGCATCTGAACGATCAACGGGCCCAGGCAGCCAATGGGGTTGACGCCGCTCTCCCGGTACAGGCGCATGGTCTCCTGTGAGATCCGCTGGCGGTCACCTTCATAGCGCTGCTGGATCTCGCGAACCCTGGGCTGCATGGCGGTCATCGCGCGCATCTGCCGCAGCTGCTTGATGGTCAGCGGGATGGTCACCACCCTCACCAGCACGGTGAACGCGATGATGGCGACGCCCATCTGGGAGAAGCACAGCACATACAACACCAGCAAGGTGTTGAGCATGGGCCGAATGATCACCTCGTTCCAGATGAGGATGAATATGGAGAAAAATTCCACTTATTCCTGCCTGTCGCCGCCGGTCAGCAGCGCCGGGTTCCTAGTTGCGGGGACACTGCACGTTGTCTTCCGTGTCGTAACACCAATGGGGCATGAAGCCCGACAGCACCTGGAGACGGCGCACCTTCCCATCGTCGGTTCCGACGTAGATCGCTTCCTGTTCGTTGACGCCTCCCAGGCCGATAGTGCTCGACTGGACCAGCGGAGCCTTTATCTCGCCATCGCGAATGCTGTAGGAGGCGATCTCCTGGGGAGGCCCCTGGGCGGACGCCGACGCGCGAAGCAGCACCACCCGACCGTCCCGAGCGGCGATCACCAGCCCACGCTCCACGAGCAGCGGATCGGCGACGATGGGCGCGCCCATGTCATAGGTCCAGAGCAGCACTCCATTGTCGTCGATGGCATAGACGTTGCCGTCCATGGAGGCGGCGTATACCGCGCGGCCCGAGGAAACGGGGGTTGCCCACCACCAATTCTGGGCCTCGAACTGCCATCGCGGTTGGCCGTCATTCAAGCCCAGGGCATATAGCTGACGATCGAAGGATCCGACGATCAGCAGGTTCTTGTGCACCAACGGAGTTGCGACCACCGCTCCGCCGGCATCGAACCGCCAGACGAGCGCGCCGGTTTCCAGGCTGACGGCGTAAACGCTGCCATCCTGCGAGCCAAAATAGGCCACCCCGTTGCGCAACACCGGGGTCGACCAAACTTTCCCGTCGGTGCGGAACGGGGACCAGTGGAGGTTTTCACCGGTCAAGGCGTTGTAGGCGTAAAGGCCGCCGTCTTCTGATCCGACCGCGATGATGCCGCCGGCCTCGTCCAGCGCGGGGCTTCCGACCAGGGGCGGCATATCCTCGGCTTCGAACTGGGGTTGGCGCCATGCCACCTGGACCGACCCGGCGCCCGCGGAACCGTCGAAGGCATAAAGGAAGCCGTCAATTCCCGACACGTAGACGTAGCGTCCCACCGCCGGAGAACCATAGGCTCCGCCAAATCCCTTTTCGCTGCCGATGGCCGATACCCACCGGGTGCTGACGCCATCCAGCCCGAAATCGTCCAGGGCGTAGACCTGCCCGGAAAGCGTGGTGGCGTAGACAACCCCGTTGGCTACTGCGACGGATCCCCATCCCTTGGTTGACGCGCCGAGGTCTCGGCCGCAGCCGGTCACCGCCAGGCACAGCAAGGCCAGCGCGGCAAGGGCCAGAAGCAACCTCAGGGATTGTGATTTGGCGGGGAGGGCCCAGCGGGTAAGAGGGTTGCGGGAGGGCAGGAAATTGAGGGTCATTATCAGCGGTCAAACCACGGGGTCATACCCGTGGCCACCCACGGGGTTACAGCGTAAAATCCGGCGGAAGCCGAGCCAAATCCCCCGGATGACACCGTAACGCTTGATGGCGTCCGCGGTGTACTCCGAGCAGCTGGGTTGAAAGCGACAGACGCCTGGGAAGTAGGGAGACAGCGCCTGTTGGTACAGGCGAATCGCGGCCACGGCAACGGCTTTCATTCCTCGGAACTCCGCGATTCGTCCGGAGCCGGCGGACTGTTCAGCCCGGTTCGACGAATCAGGTTATGTACAGCCCGCTCCAGCTGTTTGTAATCGGCGTCGCCGGCGCCTTTTCGGGCGATGAGCACGGTGTCCCAACCGGGGGCCGGGGCGGAGTGGCGGACAACCTCGCGCAACCGGCGCTTGATGCGGTTACGCACCACGGCTTTGCCAACGCGTTTCCCAGTCACGAAACAGAAGCGGCTACGATCAAGGCCGTTGGGCAGCACGCGCATGACCAGAAGTCCATTGGCCACGCTTCGCCCCTGGCGGTGGATCTCGGAGATACGCCTGGTCCCGCCCAGCCTATGTTGCCGTTGCATCGATCGAAGGGAACCGGCGGCGATCAAGGCGGCCAACAGACCGTTGGCTAAACGGAGAGCCGGTGCCGGCCTTTGAAACGCCGGCGGCGCAGGACGGCACGGCCGTCGGAAGTGCGTGAACGTGAGCGGAAGCCGTGCACACGAGCCCGGCGTCGCTTTTTGGGTTGGTAAGTTCGTTTGGGCATAGGTAGGTCTCCGACGGCGAATTATGGTACTGCGTAACCCGGAATGCGTCAAGAAATCGGCGTCGTTGAGCAGGCCAATCGGATGGGTCGGCGAATTGTAACTCGCGACGCCGTCCAGAGCCGATTTGATCACTATCGGCACGACGATCGGTGCTCAGACGCAAATCACGATGACGCGATGGTCAGCAGGATATCGGCCAACTCCCGTGGGGTGGTGACCATGGGATCATGGCCGGTGTCGATGTGGCGGACGCCCCAACCCGAGGCCGCGGCGCGCTCGGCAACAGGCTCGAAGCCGGACTCGCTGCACAGAATGAATTCGCGGCGCAGGGTTTCGGCGTCTGGATTGCCCCTTCGCACGGGTTGGGAAAAGGTCAGAGTCGGCTGAGGCGACAGTCTCGTCAGCATGAAGGCCTGGTCCGCCGGGTCCGTTACTGACCAGCGCTGGGCGATCTCATCGGCCGTGGTGGGCGCAGGCATCAGCGGCGCTCCCTCGGCGATGAACCCTCGGATCCGGGCCACGAACTCGGGGCCGCGAACCGCTTCAAGCTGGTCGACCATGGCTTCGCCATCGGAAGGAGCCACGCCGTTGACGTACACGAGCGTCGCGACGCGTTCCGCGGCGAGTTCCGCGACGCCGGTGATCACCATTCCGGCATAGGCGTGTCCGACGAGGATGACATCGTGCAGATCCTCCGCGTCGAGCAGGGAGACGACATCACGGATGTGCAGGTCGAGATTGACTGCCGCCGGCGGCATAAACGCTGCCAGGTGCTGGCGCTCGCCCAATCCGGTCAGACTGGGGGCCAGAACGCGGTGGCCGGCCTGGCGCAGAATCGGGGCGGTCTTCCACCAGGACCACCCGCCGTGCCAGGCGCCGTGGATCAGGACAAACGTCGTCACGACCGGAGCCTACATGACCACCACGGAACGCAGGACTTCTCCGCGCTCCATGCTGGCAAAGGCCGCTTCGACGTCCCCGATGCCGATGCGCTCGCTGACGAAGGCGTCCAGATCGAGCCGGCCCTGGAGATACAGGTCAATGAGCATCGGGAAATCACGTGTGGGCAGGCAGTCGCCATACCAGGACGATTTCAGCGAACCGCCGCGACCGAACACCTCGATGAGGGGCAGTTCGATGGTCATGGTCGGGTCGGGCACGCCCACCAGCACGACGGTTCCGGCTAGGTCGCGGGCATAGAAAGCCTGCTCGTAGGTCGCGGGGTTACCGACGGCCTCGATGACGACGTTGGCTCCATTGCCGCCGGTGAGCCCACGGATCGCCTCGACCGGATCCGTGTCAGTCGAGTTGATGGTGTGGGTGGCGCCCAATTGGCGGGCCCACTCCAGCTTGCGTTCGTCGATATCCACGCCGATGATGGTGTGAGCCCCGGCCAGACGGGAGCCGGCGATGGCCGCGTTGCCCACCCCGCCGCAGCCGATGACGGCAACGGAGTCGCCGCGTCCGACATTGCCGGTGTTCATGGCGGCGCCCAGGCCAGCCATGACGCCACACCCGATGAGGCCGGCGGCCAGCGGGCTGGCAGTGGGATCGACCTTAACGGCCTGGAGAGCATCGACCAGGGTCAGCTCGCAGAAAGCGCCGATGCCGAGCGCGGGCGACAGCGGCGAACCGTCGGTCAGGGTCATCTTCTGCTGGGCGTTGCGGCTCGCGAAGCAGTACCACGGCCGGCCACGCAGGCAGGAACGGCAGTTTCCGCAGGGAGCGCGCCACGCGAGGATCACGAAGTCTCCGGGCGCCACGTTGGTCACATCCGGGCCGACTCTCTCAACGACGCCGGCAGCCTCATGCCCCAACAGGAAGGGGAACTCGTCGTTGATGGCACCCTCCCGGTAGTGCAGGTCGGTGTGGCAGACACCGCAGGCCTGCACGCGCACCAACGCCTCGCCCTCTCCGGGTTCCGGCACCAGGATCGGTACCAGTTCCACCGGCTCACCTCTGGCGCGCGAAACGACGCCCTGTACTTCGTTGACCGCCATAAGTTTTCCCTCCGCTTGGGCCGAACCGGGCGGCCCGTTTAGCGGCAGGTATAATGCCTCAACCGAGTGCAGGCGTCAAAACAATGCGCTCGGTCCGGGAACCAACACCAGGGCAAAAGGTGCGTTTCCACCTCACGCGTACCAGGCTTGTCATCGCGAGGCGTGAAGTGACGTTGCGATCTCGTTGGGACGACGTACGCCGTCACGGCAACGAGATTGCGACGCTGCGCTCGCTATGACATTGCTTACAAGCTGGGTACGCATCAGGCGGTTCCCCTGGTTGACAAGCATACGAGGACAACGATGGCGAAGCGGGTAATCATCGACACCGACCCCGGGGTTGACGACTGTGCGGCCATTCTGCTGGCGCTGGCGAGCCCGGAGCTGTACGTGGATGCGCTGACCATCAGCTACGGCAACGGGTCGATGCCCCGGTGCGCGGACAATGCCCGCAGGATCCTGGCGGCGGCCGGCCGGACTGATATACCGGTGTTTCCCGGCGCCCATGGGCCGCTGATCCGGCCCCCGACCGCGGGATGGGCGTCGCACATCCACGGCGGCGACGCTTTGGGCGAGGTAAGCGATGAATCCCCAGCCACCGAGCCGGTCGAAAGCGGGCCGGCGCGCCGGGCATCGGTGGAGATAGCCACCCGTGCGCTGGACGCGCCGGGGGAGATCACGATTCTGGCGTTGGGCCGGATGACGAACGTGGCGTTGGCTCTGCGCCTGGCGCCGGAGATCGCCGACGCGCTGGCGGGCGTTGTGGTCATGGGCGGCGCGGTCCGGGTTCCGGGCAACGTGTCTCCGGTGGCGACGGCGAACATCCACGAAGACCCGGAATCGGCGGCAATTCTGTACGATTCCGGCGTGCCGATCACCCAGGTTGGGCTGGACGTGTGCGACCGGTGCGGATTTTCGGACGGGCAGTTTGAGCGGTTGCGGACCAGTCCGGCACCGGCGCTGCAGCTGCTGGTGGCGGCTTCGGCCTACACGCGGGCGGCATACCGGCGGCTGGGCCGGTTGGCGGAAGGCGAAGCGGTGCGCTACAACGACGTGCCGGCAGTGGCGGCCGCGATCGACCCCACGCTGATGACGGCCCAACGTTTGCCGGTGGCCGTCGACACTGGAAGCGACCTGACGCGCGGCCAGACGGTGGCCGACTGGTACGGGCTGACGGGCCGGGATGCCAACGTGGACGTGTGTCTTGAAGTCGACGCCGAGCGACTGACGGAAATGGTGGCGCAGAGGCTGATCAGCCATCCCTGGCCGGCCTAGTGCAAACTATCGCCAGCAGGGCAAAGGAAAAGGGGCGACCATCGAGGCCGCCCCAGAATTTCCGATGGAAATTGACTGTCAGCCCAGGGCCGCCACGGCCGCCTTGACCTCGTCGTAGTCGGGCTCGTTGACCGGCGCGTCGGCCACCCAGTGGTAGCGGACGATGCCCTCGGCGTCGACAATGGTAACGGCGCGCTTGGCAGCAACGTAGCCTTCCATGCCGGCAAGGCCGGGCAGCGCGACATCATACGCGTTGACCACTTCACGGTTGTAATCGCTCAGGAAGGTGTAGGTGACGTCGTTGGCGGCCTTCCAGGCGGCCTGGGCGAAGGGCGGGTCCACCGTGATGCCGATAACCTCGGCGTTCATGTTCTGGAACTCGCCGATGCTATCGCGCAGGGTGCACATCTCGGTGGTGCAGACGCCAGTGAATGCGCCCGGAAAGAAGGCGAGCACAACGTTCTTGCCGCGGTAGTCGCTGAGACTATGGCGCGTGGCGGGGTTTTCGTGGAGCGTGAAATCGGGAGCGGGCTGGCCTACGGTAATAGCCATCAAGGGACCTCCTGGGTGGTGACGATCAATGGGCTGGTGGGAGTGTCGCCTGCTGCGGGAAACAGGCCCGGAGAAACGACGCGAGCATCTTATCATAACGGCCTGCGCTCCCCCGTTTCCGGGCTCGTGCTAAACTGGCGGGCACCCAAACCCGGAGCCATAGCAATGTTTTTCAACTCACGCCGTTCGACGATACACGCCACCCACGGGATGGTAGCGACCAGTCAGCCGCTGGCGGCCATGGCAGGGCTCAAGGTCCTCATGGACGGGGCCAACGCCGTAGACGCGGCGGTGGCGACGGCGGCAACGCTGAACGTGGTAGAGCCGATGTCGACCGGGGTCGGCGGCGACCTGTTTGCCCTGATCTGGAAAGCGGCGGACAGGAACGTGGTGGCGCTCAACGGCAGTGGACGGGCGCCAGAGGCCGCGTCCATCGACGACCTGCACGCGAAAGGCCGCAGCCGAATGCCGGCATTCGGTCCGCTTTCCATCTCGGTTCCCGGAACCGTGCACGGGTGGGAGGTCCTGCTGGAAAGCGAAGGAACGATGAGCCTCAGCGACGCGCTGGCGCCGGCCATTGACTACGCGGAACACGGGTTTCCGGTGAGCGACATCATCGCTTTCCAGTGGAAGCAACAGGAAGACAAGCTGGCGGCGTTGCCCTCGGGCCACGAGATGCTGGTGAACGGGCGCGCCCCTCGTGAGGGCGAGGTCATGCGATTGCCGACGCTGGCGCGCACGCTGAAGACGGTGGCCGAAGGCGGAAGCCAGGCGTTTTACACCGGTCCGATCGCGTCCGCGATGGCGCAGTTCGTGCAGGAGCAGGGCGGTTGGCTGGCGGAGGGAGACCTGGAATCGCACCATTCGGACTGGGACGAGCCTATCAAGACCGACTACCGTGGGGTCACCTGCTGGGAATGCCCGCCCAACGGGCAGGGGATCGTCGCGCTGGAAGCCCTGAACATCGTTGAGGGCTTCGACATCGCCGGGATGGGGCCGCAGAGCGCGGAACGGTACCATCACCTGATCGAGGCCACC
The DNA here is from genome assembly GCA_022823505.1 of Dehalococcoidia bacterium. Taxonomy (GTDB): domain Bacteria; phylum Chloroflexota; class Dehalococcoidia; order Lucifugimonadales; family UBA3495; genus Bin87. Next base: position 53,066 of record JAJEIA010000086.1, on the reverse strand, counting down.
AGGTTGGGATTCGCGGACGCGTTCGAGTACCTGGCCGACCCGCGCTGCGCCGACGTTCCCACGGAGATGTGGACGTCCAAAGCCTACGCCAAGGGAAGGCGAGGCTTGATTGACCCGCAGCGGGCGCTGGACACCGCACCGTACGGCAAGATGGTTCCGGGCAGCGACACCGTGTACATCAGCGTGGTCGACGGCGCGGGGAATGCGTGCTCCTTGATCAACAGCGTGTTTGCCAATTTCGGGTCGGGGCTGGTGGTACCCGGGACGGGGATCGTGATGCACAACCGTGCGTCGCTGTTCAATGTACGGCCCGGCCATCCGAACTCGCTGGAAGGCGGCAAGCGGCCGTTCCACACCATCATTCCGGCGATGGCAACCCGAAACGACGAACTGTGGCTCAGCTACGGCGTCATGGGCGGATTCATGCAGCCCCAGGGCCACCTGCAGGTGATCAGCAACATGGTGGACTTCGGCATGGACGCGCAGGGAGCCCTAGACGCCCTGCGGTTCCAGGTGGCCGGCGATTCGGTGTGGCTGGAAGGAGACGTAGACGAGGAAGTGGTGATGGGCCTGCACCAGCGGGGCCACCGGGTCAACGTGATGCACGGTCCGCAAAGGGGCGGCGCCGGCGGCATGGGCGGCGGACAGGTGATCAGCCGGGACCCGGAGTCCGGCGTGTTGAGCGGAGGCAGCGAACCGCGCAAGGACGGCGCGGCCGTCGGCTGGTAGCTACTGGGACAACCAGCGCCGGAAGCGTTGCCAGGCTCCCTGGGGTTCGGCTTCGATGGGGCGGCCGCGCCAGTATTGTTGCTGCCGGTTGCCCATGCGCCGGAAGAACATCCACGCCACGGCGGCGGCCATCAGGACGAGACCGGCCAGAGCCAGCCACGGCAACCTGACCAGAAACAGGCCGATGAGGGCCAGCACGCCGCCGGCGATGGCCAGCTTGGTCGGGGATATGAAGGGTTTCGAATAGCGCGGACGCGGCGCGAAAGGAGACGGCTGGTCGTCCAGGGGCGGGGGAGCGTCCACCGGCGCCGGGGTGGGGTCAGGGGCGTCGGATTCCAGCTCGTTGAGCAACTGCTCGATTTCCTGTTCGTAACGATCTTTCATCTTCGCACCTACCCCTGACTGCCGCGGAACCGGAGATCTCAGTTGGATTATAACGTTTACCGGGCGCGGACGTAAGCGAGTGATCACCCGGAAATTTTGATCGCCAACGGGCACACCCGAAGCCCTCGTGCTGACCGGACCGGAACCGCGATTGGGATATGCTAGGATATCGACGGCAACAGCAGGCCGGAACTGCTAGCAAAGGAGACACACATCATGGCGGATACCCCGTTGGGGCTGGACATCAGAGCCTGCATTTTCGACGTGTTCGGGACGGTGGTCGACTGGCGGTCGAGCATCACCGAGCAGTGCGCCAACATGGGCCGGATCAAGGGCATCGAGCGGGACTGGGGCGCGTTCGCGGACACATGGCGCAGCAAGTACGGCCCTTACATGAACAAGGTGCGTACCGGCGAACTGCCGTGGACCAACCTCGACGCGTTGCACCGGATGTCCCTGGACGAGGTGCTGGAAGAATTCGAAATCAGCGGTCTGGACGACGATGAGAAGATGGAGGTGACGTATTTCTGGCACAACCTCCGTCCCTGGTCCGATAGCGTGCCCGGGCTATATCGGCTCAAGAACAGGTTCGTCATCGCCCCAATGTCCAACGGCAACATCGCGCTGATGACCAACATGGCCAAGAACGGCGGGATGCCCTGGGACTGTATTCTGGGCGCCGAGGTGGCGCAGCACTACAAGCCCGACCCGGAGAGCTACGGGACAGCGGTCAAGCTGTTGGGCCTGAAGCCCGAGCAGGTGATGATGGTGGCGGCGCACCAGGGAGACCTGCTGGCATCCGCCAAGGTGGGCCTGCGCACCGGGTTCGTGCCACGCCCCCGCGAGCACGGGCCGGACCGCACGCCGGATCCGACGCCCGACCCTTCATTCAACGTGGTGGCGGACAGTTTCGTCGATCTGGCCGCCAAGCTGGGAGCTTAACGCTCCGTTATCTGAAACAACCGGAGCGTGGGGGCGAATGTTCATTCGCCCCTAATCGGTTAACGGCTCAAGCCCGCAGACCTGGGCCACCAATTCGTAGGAGCGAACTCGGTCCGCGAAGTCGTAGCAGATGGTGACCACGCTGAGGTCGGGAGTCTGGTAGTCCTCAGCGACTCTCTCCAGGCTTTCCTTGACCTGCTCAGGATCGCCGTCGACGCAGTTGCGGCTGTATTGCTGGATGAACTGCCACTCGTTGGCGAGGTACTTGTAGTTGGCGGCGAGGTCCGGGTGGGGAATGCCCTTGGCCCGGCCGGTGACCGACCGCAAGCGCCCCAGGTTGCGGCTGGACGCGATGCGCCGGGCTTCCTCCTCGGTGTCGGCGCAGAGCACCTGGACACCGACGTTGACCAGAGGCTCAGCGAGGTATTCCGACGCCTCAAAGTTCTGGCGGTAGGATTCGACGATCTGCGGACCGTCCGTGGCGCCCATCCCGAAGAAGTGAGCGTAGGCGAAGGGCAGGCCCATCTTGGCGGCCATGAAGGCCGATTCGTAGCGTGAACCGAGCAGCCACACCTGGGGAGCGGTTTCCGATTCTTCGGGGGCAGCCAGGACCTCGTTGAAGGGATGGTCATCGGGCTGCGTGTCGTTCAGGTAGTTGATTACGTCACGCACCTGCTGGGGGAAGTGCCGGACATCCTTGGGCATGCTGGGGTAGGCCAGCGCGGCGGCGGTGATCTGGTCGCTGCCGGGAGCGCGGCCGATGCCCAGGTCGATGCGGTCGGGGTACAGCGATTCCAGGATACGGAAGGTCTCCGCCACCTTGAGCGCGCTGTAGTGGGGCAACATCACCCCGCCGGAACCGACGCGGATGCTCTTGGTCTGCGCGGCGATCTGGCCCACCATGACCTCGGGAGCGGTGCCGGCGAAGTTGGGCAGGTTGTGGTGTTCGGCCACCCAGTAACGCTGATATCCCATCTGCTCGGTGGCGACGGCAAGCTGGATGGTTTCCCGGAGGGCGGCACCGGCGTTGCTACCCTCGCGCATGGGCGACTGGTCGACCACGCTCAGTTGCAGTTGTTGGATCAAGTGGTCCCCCTGGCTGTCAATACATCGGTTGGCGTGCGCGCGGTATCGGTCGCAGTCATGTTTTGTATCACGAATAGTCGGGTTGTCGGCATGGGCCGGCTGGCATATTATAATAGTGATCCACGGGGAAAGTAGCGGCAAATAACTCCCGGCGGAGCGACCCGATACAGGGCGCGAAAAGCCAGAACGACAGGTGAACCGCTTTGCTTTTCGGCAAGATAACTGGAGCCAAACCGACGGTCACGGAACCTCCGACGGTCGGTAAGCCGCTAACCGGCAGCGGCAGTAAGTACCTACTTGAACGCATCGTCAAGTGGGTACTTTTTCTTTTGGCGTCGGTTTCGGTATTGACCACCGTGGCGATCGTGTCGGTGCTGCTTTTTGAGGGAGTGCGCTTTTTCACCTCCGACTTTTACGAGAACAATCCGGTGGAACGGAGAGTAGCGAGCGATGACGGGGGGCTTTCCACCGGGATTTCCGCCGTTCGGGTGCGCGCCACCACCGACTCCCTGATTTACGTCGAGTGGGACAAGGCCAGTGTCGGGCCGACTCCCACCGGGTACCACGTTGAAGTGGCTTTTTCATCCGGCGCGCCCGACCCACGCGCAGACCATTCGGACTGCCAAGCCGTGGGTCTGGACCGGACAAGTTGCGTGATCGCAAACGCGGCGCCCGGGCGTAGCTATAAAGCCGCGGTCGCGGCCATGACGGACGCAGTTCCCGGCTCTGTACTGCAAACCGGGTCCTTCAGCGTGCCCGAAGACGTGAAATGGCACCGGTTCCTGACCGACACGAAATGGCGGACGCTGCTGGTACCGAGGTCCTACGGCATTTGGCCGCTGCTGGTGGGCACGACCATGATCGCGGTGCTGGCGATGGTGGTCGCGGTGCCTCTGGGCCTGCTCAGCGCGATCTTTCTGAGCGAGTACGCGCATCCCCGGCTCCGGGCGATCACGAAACCCATCCTGGAAGTGCTGGCCGGAATACCGACGGTGGTATACGGGTTCTTCGCCCTGTTTTTCATCACGCCGATCCTGCGAACCATCAGCGACGACGTGGGCATCTTCAACGCCCTGTCGGCCGCCATTGTGATGGGCGTGATGATCATACCCATGGTGTCCAGCCTGAGCGAAGACGCCATGCGAGCGGTGCCGAACTCGCTGCGCGAAGGCGCCTATGCCCTGGGCGCAACCAAGGTGGAAGTCGCCACCAAGGTCGTGGTGCCGGCGGCGCTTTCGGGGATTGTGGCCGCCATCATCCTGGCGATGTCTCGGGCCATCGGCGAAACCATGATCGTTTTCATTGCGGCCGGACAAAATGACAGCCTGACGGTCAATCCCCTGGATCCGGTGAACACGATGACCGGGTTCATGGCGACCACGAACTTCAGCGACAACGCCATCCCGGGCACGGCCCAGTTCCAGGCGCTGTTCGCCGTCGGTATCACGCTGTTCATCATCACCCTGCTCATGAACCTGCTGAGCCAGTTCGTGGTGTCGAAGTTCCGCGAGGTGTATGAATAATGGCAACCGGAATGGACCGCGACTACAACCGCCGGTTGGCAAGCCGAAAACGGAGCGCGTCGATTTTCTATGCCGTGTGCGTCACCGCGGTGATAGTTGCCATGCTGATGCTCGTTGCGCTGCTTTACAGCGTGATGTCGGAAGCCATTGCGTGGTTCAACCTGGACGGCACATCGATCAAGACGCTGCTCATGGATATCCCATCGAGCAAAGCAGTCAACTCGGGACTGTTCCCGGCGATCGTCGGCACCCTCTGGGTGATGGGCATCTGCATCTTCGTGTCCTTCACCGTGGGCGTCTCCGCGGCCATTTACCTGGAAGAATATTCGGGAGGCAGCCGGTTAGCGGAGCTGATCCAGACGAATATCCAGAACCTGGCTGCGGTACCATCGATCGTATACGGAATCCTGGGACTGTCGATATTTGTGGCATTTTTCGTGCTGGCCGCGCCCGGAACCGACGGAAAAAACGTGACTGCCGCCGGGCTCACCCTGGCGTTGCTCATCATGCCGGTGGTGATCGTGTCCTCACAGGAAGCGATCAAAGCGGTACCGTCGTCAATCCGGGAGGGCGGATTCGCGTTGGGCGGCACCCGGTGGCAGGTGATCTGGCGCCTGGTACTGCCGCAGGCGATGCCCGGAATTCTCACTGGTATCATCCTTGCAGTCAGTCGGGCCATGGGGGAAGCAGCGCCGTTGGTGATCATGGGCGCGCTGTCCTTCGTCCCCTTCGCACCCACCAACCCATTGGACCGTTTCACCGTCCTGCCCATCCAAATCTACGTGTGGATCTCCAAACCGCAGGAGGAGTTCCACCACTTGGCCGCCGCGGGGATCGTGGTGCTGCTGATCATGCTGCTGGGCATGAACGCATTTGCGATTTTCCTGCGCAACCGGCTGCAAAAGAACCTACGGGGGTAATCGAGTATGGCTGCACCCGCTGCGGCGACCCGCCCGGCCATCCGCGCCATCGACGTGGGGGTATATTACGGCTCCAACAAGGTGATCGAGGGCGTGACCATGGACATGCCGGAAAACGAGATCACCGCGATCATCGGGCCCAGCGGCGCCGGCAAGAGCACCCTGCTACGGTGCATCAATCGCCTGAACGACCTCATCGAGATCTTCCGCATGGAAGGGGAGATGTGGTTTGGCGATTTCAACCTTTACGCGCCCGGATCGGACCCGACCCAGATCAGGTACCGGATTGGGATGGTATTTCAGCGGCCGAACCCGTTTCCCAAATCGATTTACGACAACATCGCCTTCGGTCCGCGTATCAACGGGTTCAAGGGCAACATGGATGACCTCGTGGAGCAATCCCTGCAGGGCGCGGCTTTGTGGGATGAGGTAAAGGACCGCCTGAAGGAGTCGGCCCTGTCGCTGTCCGGCGGGCAGCAGCAACGGCTCTGCATCGCCCGGGCGCTGGCGGTGGAACCCAGCGTCATCCTGATGGACGAGCCTTGTTCGGCGCTGGACCCCATCGCGACCCTGGCCATCGAAGAATTGATGCAGGAACTCAAAAAGACCTACAGCATCGTGATCGTGACGCACAACATGCAACAAGCGGGTCGGGTTTCCGACAAGACGGCCTTCCTGATGCCCGACGAAAAGCGGGTGGCGCACCTCATCGAGTTTGGCGACACCCGGACGCTGTTCACAAACCCCTCCGACGAACGAACTGAGGCATACATCACCGGTCGGTTCGGCTAGTCCACAGCGACGTGACCCGCCGGCCTCGGGGCTGGCTCGGATCACGATTGACGGCGAGCCGGGTTGCCATGAGGACAAGGAGGCGACGCAATGCTGAGGTCTGATTACGAGCGCGACCTGGCCAGCCTGGAGGAAGACCTCGCCGAGATGGCCAACCTGGTCGACCAGGCGACACGCTCCGCACTGGACGCACTGGAAAATCAGGATGCCGAACTGGCCCATAGGATCGTTGAAGAAGACGATCAGATCGACCGACTGCAGGATGCGCTGGAGAACAAGTGCGTGGGAATGCTGGCCACCCAGCAACCCACGGCCCGTGACCTGCGGCAGGTTCTGTCGGCCGTGCATATCGCGGTGGAACTGGAACGGATGGGAGATTACGCAGAGGGCATTGCCAAGATCTGCCTGCGCATCGGTGACCAGCCCCTGCTCAAACCGTTGATCGACATCCCCCGCATGGCCGAACTGGCGCTGACCATGCTCCGCGAGAGCCTGCAGGCGTATTCGAACCGGGACGAATGGCAGGCCCGAAAGGTCTGCAAGGACGATGACGCCGTTGACGATCTGTACAACCAGATCTACCGGGAACTGCTGACCTACATGCTGCAGGACCCGCGCAACATCGAGCGAGCCACGTACCTGCTATGGGTTGCCCATGACCTGGAACGGATCGCCGACCGGGCCACCAACATCGCGGAGCGGGTGATGTGGCTGGTTTCCGGTCACACAGTGGGAACCGGGAGTATGAAATCCGACCGGTCGCTGCGCTGAAAAAAAGGCGGCTCATCGTGAGGGGAAATCCGCGAAATTGAGCCGGAAATCGCCGTTGACAATTCCCGACCTCGTCAGTATAGTTTTCGCAAATGCATAGTACTTGCAAAACCATTTGCATCTGCACATGTACCTGTCCCCCGAAATCGGGGGCAGGATAAACCTGACGACTCCATTCAGGTCAGCGCCTGCGCCCACCGGTTTGCCACGCGGCAGCGGTGGGTTTTTTCATGCCAGATCGCCGAGGAGGACCCCTTGACCACCCAGACACAGACCCCCAGCCAGGAAGATATCCACCAGTCCAGTATCCAGTTGGCGTCAGAAGCTGGGACCATCATCCCGTTCATGGAGGACGAGATCCAGCGGTTCGACGCCGAGGTTGACCGGTTCCGCACCGGTGATTTGGACAACACCGTTTTCACGCCCTTCCGCCTCAGGCAGGGTGTGTACGGCCAGCGGCAGGCCGACGTGCAGATGATCCGGGTCAAGCTGCCGGGGGGCATCATCTCGGCGGACATGCTGGACTCCTTCGGCGACGTAACCGAAAAGTACGCGCCGCTCAAGAAGGGACACATCACCACGCGGGAGAACATCCAGATACACCACATCCCGCTGGAGCAGACCTCGGAAGTGCTGCGCATCCTCGGCAGCGTGGGACTCTCGACCCGCGAGGCGTGCGGTAACACGGTGCGCAACGTGGTGGGCCCGGCCACGGCCGGCGTGAGCCCGGAAGAAGTCTTCGACCCGACGCCGTACCTTACCGCGTACGTGCGGTTTGGGGTGCGACACCCCATCACCCAGAACTTCCCGCGCAAGTTCAAGTCGGCGTTTACCGGCAACGACCAGCGGGACGAGGTGGCGGCCGCGATCCAGGACCTGACGTTCGTCTCCCAGTACAAGGAAGTGGATGGCGAGCAGCGCAAGGGGTTCAAGGTTTACTGCGGCGGCGGCACGTCGATCATGCCGCGTCTGGCCAAGCCGCTGTACGAATGGGTGTCGGAGGACGATTACCTGCGCGTAGCGCTGGCGGTCTGGACGGTGTTCAACAACGCCGACATGCTGCGCAAAAACCGCATGATGGCCCGGCTCAAGGTTCTGATCGACCGCATCGGGCTGGACGAGTTCCGGGAAATGGTGGACGCGGAACTGGCGAACATCGGGCCGATCGACTTCCGGCCTCTGATGACCGCCGAGGACATTCAGCGTGAGGATCCTCCGGCCCAACCTTCCGCCGGGAATGGCGATCACAGTGATCCCGAGTACCAGGAGTGGCTGAGCTCCAACGTCGAGGGGCAGCGACAGGACGGCTACCACGTCGTCTACGTCAAGACGGTGCGGGGCGATCTCACGCCCGAGCAATTCCGCGGGCTGGCCGACATCGTAAGGAAGTACACCGGAGGCAAGGCGCGGACCACCCAGGAGCAGAACCTGGTGCTGCGCTGGGTGCCCACGGGCCACCTGTACAACGTCTGGGAAGCGCTGAAAGCGTTGGAATTGGGCGAGGCCGGCCACAGCCACATCAGCAACGTGGTCTCGTGCCCGGGCACGGACAGCTGCAAGTTGGGGATCACGTCGTCCATGGGACTTGCCAAGGCGTTGCGCACCGAGATGGCGGAGTGGAACGGCCTTTCCGAAGACAAGGGCGTGGGCGATATTCGCATCAAGATGAGCGGCTGCCCCAACGGCTGCGGCCTGCACCACATCGCCAATATCGGTTTCCACGGCGCGGCGGTAAAGGGCGTCGAGGGCCAGCAGATACCGTCCTATGAGCTGTTCCTGGGCGGAAACTACGGCGACAACCAGGTCGAGGACTCGCGCATCGGGACGCGGGTACCCAAGGTCAAGGTGCCGGCCAAGCTGGTGCCGTCGGTGTTGAAGGACATCGTCACGTACTACAAGGACCATCGCGCCGACGAGTCCGAGCGGTTCAACGATTTCCTGGATCGAGTGGGCCTGGAGGAGATGACCGCGGTGGCGGCTCGCGCGCAGGAAGTGGGACACGAGGCCGAGGGCGGCGGCGAGATGTACTTTGACTGGGAGCGCACGAACCAGTACGTGCTGGAGCGCGGCGAAGGCGAGTGCGCCGTTTAGCGGCCGCTTGACATCGCAATGCCGAGGGCATCGCTGAACGGAAGAGTGCTGGCCTTCGTCGAGGCACGGATGCCCGACGAGATGGCCGGCCTCATCCGCCGTCATGGCGGCGTGCCGGTGGGCGCGCCGGTGATGCAGGAACACTACCTGCAGGACAGTCCGGAAGTGCAACGGGCCATCCTGGATGTCTGCGAAGGCAGGGTGGACACTGCCATCTTCCTGACCGGGGTGGGCGCCAACGCCATGATGGGCATCGCCGACGGCATGGGTCGGCTGGCGGAGTTTGAAGAGGCGCTGCGGCAGGTTACGGTGGTGGCCCGCAGCCCCAAACCGGGACGGATCCTGCGCCGGCACAAGATCCCCATCGACATCATGCCGCCGGAGCCGTACACCTCGCACGACCTGATCGCCGCCATGGAGGACCTGAAGCTGGAAAGCAAGCGAGTGATCTTCCAGCGTTACGGCGGGCCGGACTCGGAGCTGCCCACGTACCTGCGGGAGCAAGGCGCAGACTACGAAGAGTTGACGCTGTACGACTGGGGGTTACCCGATGACGCCAACCCGGTGATTGATCTCATAGACCGCATGGAGCAGGGCGAGGTCGACGCCCTGGCTTTCACCAGCCGGCCGCAGGTGCCTAACCTGATGACCATCGCCGCCGAGGCCGGGCGCACCGAATCACTCCGGGCGAGCCTCGAAGGAGTCGTCGCGGTGGCTTCGGTGGGGCCGGTGTGCAGCCGTAAGCTGCTGGAATTCGGCATCAGCGTGGACGTCGAACCGGACCACCCTCACATGGGGAACCTGGTGATGGCGGTGGCGGAGTATTTCGAGGCCGCAGCCTAGTATTTGAACTCCTCGCGCACGGGGCTGAAGATGTCCAGCGCGACGGCCCTGGTTCCCTGGCCCTGGGCATAGTGCTCCACGTCGCCGGGGATGATGTACATGTCGCCGGGTTTCAGGACGCGCACCTCACCGCCGATGCCCATTTCCAGCTCGCCCTCGACAATGATGCCCCCCTGCTCGTGGGGATGGGTGTGCAGCGGCACCAGGGCACCGGCCTCGACCTCCACCAGTGAGAAGAGCATCTGGGCACCCCAGAAGGTGCGGGTGCGTGCGCCCTCGGCCAGTTCTTTGTAGCCGCGGTTCTCGGGGCTGAGGAAGTATTCGCTCATCGCGTGATCTCCTTGTGTGGCGGGTTCAGTCGAAACCCAGTCGTTGTTCTTTCAGGCTGGTGAACCGTCCGCCGTGTCCGATGATGAGATGGTCCAACAGCTCGATGTCCATCAGCCTGCCGGCGGTCGCCAGATCACGGGTTACGGAGATGTCCTCCGGGCTGGGCGTTGGGTCGCCGGACGGGTGGTTGTGGGCCACAATGATGGACGGTGCGTTCTCCCGGATTGCGGGCCGCAGAACCTCGGCCGGGCGCACGGCGCTGCTGTTCACCGTCCCGATGTAGATCGTCCGACGCGCCACCACCTGGTTACGGGTGTTGAGCAGCAGCACGACCAGGTTCTCCTGCACGAACGGCGCCATCTCCGCAGTGAGCAGGCTGGCCGCATCCTGCGGACAGGATATCTGGGCGCGCTCCTCCGGGGCAAGCGAAGCGATACGACGGCCGAGTTCCAGTGCAGCCATGATCTCGCTGGATTTGGCGTGATTGAGTCCGTGCTGCTGACAAAGCTCGGCGTACCCGACGCGGGCCAGCCCGGCGAGGCCGTCGAACTCCGCGAGAATGCGTATGGCGACGCTGATGGCGTTTTCGCCGGCCACTCCGGAGCGCAACAATATGGCGACCAGCTCGGCGTTGTTCAGATAACGCGGCCCGTGTTCACGGAGGCGCTCCCGAGGGCGTTCGCAGGGAGGCAGGTCCAGAATGGTCGGCTGGTAGGAGACCTGGGCTGTGGCTGGCGATGGGGCTCGATCCACCGGTTGTACCGGTTCCGGGCCGGCCAGGGCGACGGACTTGTCCCCGCTGGGTGCGGTTGACGGAACTGGAAGGCCGGCGATGATGCGTTCGAGTTCGGCGCGAAAGGCCACGAGATCCGTGGGTTCCGCCGGTGGTCCGGCAACAGTCATCGTTGACATCCTGCAATCGAGTTAGGCTGTAGCCAGTGTAAGGGGACGCCGGATGCGCTCGCCACCGATGAGTGTCAGTATCCATTAATCCAACAAGTCGAAGCGCGGCTCCCGAGTCGGATCGCCTATCCGTGTCACAGGCCGCTGATTCTGCGACCGGCGCGCACCGCACCCGCAGACAGTCTGGACGTGACATTGCCCACGCTGAACGCACGGGGCCGTCCGGGAAGGAACTCCTGGCAGTCCAGGTCTTCCACCGCCGCCAGGGTGCGGGCCAGCCCGATTTCCAAGGTGAGGCGGCTGGCATCATGGGTGAGATCCAGGCTGCCGCAGGTGAAGACAGGGCTGATCAGGCAACTCAGCATGACCTGCCGATAATCGTGCCAGCATTGGTCAAACCGGTAACCGTCGACCCCAGCGCCAACGATGGAATCATGATATTCGGCGACGACATCCCGCTCGATGGCGCGCCGCATGTCCGTTGTCACACTGGTGGACAGGAAATAAGTAATGTCCCGCAGACCGGAATGAACGCCGCAATTTTGCCAGTCGATCGCGATGACATCTTCCATACCCTCGCCTCCGAAGAAAAGGTTGTCCAGCCGGTAATCGCCGTGGGTGAAGGTCTTGGGTCCACTGGACATCTGAGCCAAATGGGCGGCGATGCGGCAGCCATAGGCCTCGGCGAGACGACGGGCCTCGGGAGAGAATAAATCGCCGAACCGATCCAGGGTGGGTGGCAGGCTGACCACATAGCCGAGTTGGGTCAAGCGCCGGTACTTCTCCAGGTAGTCCGGCACACCCGACAACACGGGGTGTTTCGAGTTGTTCCAGAAACGGCCATGCATCCTGGCAACCGCCCGAACCGCACGCTTCGCCTGGCCCGGGCTGGCTCCGTCCACCTGGCAGGTTGATTCCCAACCGGCCAGGTCCTCCAGAACCATCACAAACCGGTGGCTGAGGGGAGCGAGGTCACCATAGAGCAACGCCGGGGCGGCAATACCGGCTTGCGGGCGGATGCGCCGGTAGAAATCGTGCTCCCGCCGGTACAGTTTCAGGAGCCGGGCGAGCCGGTAGGTCTTGCGATGCGCGCTGTGCAGCTTGATGATCACGCTGCTGGGCGCGGTCGGGGATGCGGTCGACCACCACAGCCGGCAACGAACGACCTCGCTGAGCAACCCTCGCCCGGAATCGACCGGCTCAACGCTGATCGCACGCAACTCGGGCCGTGGTACGCCTGTGGCGGAGGCCAAAGCTTGCCGGAGCCAGTCGGCGGTTATGTCACGCGAACTCGCGGGAATGGCGGGGCGGTTGGCCATGATGTCGATCCGCCGCGCATCAGGATGCCTACTGAGTGGCGCCGCCGGGCAGAAAATCTGCGGCGTCGAGGTCATCGATGGCTGTGAGCGTGCGCGTCACAAAGGCGTCAGCCAATTGGCGGCTCCGCTCCGAGGTGAAATCAAGCTGCCCGCCGGCGATGATGAGGGTTTGGAAACAACCGAGCATGTTCTGCCGATAGCTGCGCCAGCATTCTTCCCGGGTGAGGTCCCTTGCCCCCATGTTACGGACGATGTCGTGATATGTGGCGACTGCTTCCGCTTCAATCTCCCGCCGAATACCGACGGCGACACTGGAGGAAAGGAAATAGGCCACGTCGTACAGACCGCTGCGGACACCGCAGACCTGCCAGTCGACCACGGCGAAATCATCACTGCCTTCAGCGCCGAAGAACATGTTGTCCACCCGGAAATCGCCGTGGCAAAAGGTTAGCGGCCCGGCGACAATCGCGCCGATGTGGTCCACAATACGATGTCCGTATGCTTCGGCGAGCCTCCGCATGGGTTCGGGGAAGAAGCTGCCCAGTCGCTCGAACGCGGCCGGCAGGCTGGCCTGATAAACATTCTGAACGAGGCGATGACGTTCGGGAGTGCCGGCATCGTGAAATCCGGAAATGGGCGGCTGATCCACCCGGTTCCAGTACCGGCCGTGCATCCGGGCAATCGCCCGCACCGCGATCATCGCCTGCGCCGCGCTGGCCCCAGCGACCTGGTCCACCGTGGTCAGGCCGCGAAAATCTTCCAACACCAGGACAAATCGGTGGTCGCGCTCGTCGAAATCACCATAGAGGAGAGCAGGAGAGCGCATTGGAACGTCGGGAGCCATTTGCCGATAGAACGTGTACTCCCGCGCGTAAAGCTGGAGCATGCGGGCGGTCGCAACGGTCTCGGCATGCGAACTGTGCAGCTTGACGATCACTGAACGCGGCAGGGCGGCCTCATCGCTTTGATACGAAAGGCTGCAACGCAGGATGGTTCCCACGAAACCGACGCCGGAACCGATGTTTTCAACGTTTACCGCTGCGATGGTCGCAGAACCTCCGAGACCGCCGGCGGCCAACGCCTGTTGTATCCACTCGGCGTTTATGTCGCACTCGCTATCTGGTATTGCCGGTCGTGTTGACATGCATCTATTTTACGCGCCCGGGCCCACGTTCCGGAGCGGATCGATCGGACGTGATTCGTCATGTTCAGGCGAACGAAAAGGGGGCGAGTGGCAACTCGCCCCCGGTCAGGGAAAACCTTGGTTGTGTACGTATGGCGACCTAGTCGAAGCGGAATTTGGAGAAGGTACCCTCTTCCTTGGTGATGAACTCGAGCAGGGCCGGGCGGCCGTCGGCGTTGGCCTGCATGGCGCGCTGCATTGCCGGCTTGATCTCGTCCGGGGTGGTGATCTGCTCAGCGTAGGCGCCGAGAGCCAGAGCCACCTGGTAGAAGTCGCCGCTGAGGTCCTTCAGGCCGTAGCGCTCCACGGCGGTGGGGATGCGGCTGTCCGGGTAGATGGCCATGGTGTAGTTGTTCATCACCACCGTGGTGATCGGAATGTTGGATCGGACGGCGGTTTCAACGTCAAGACCGACCATGCCAAAGGCCGCGTCGCCCATGAAGTTGATGACCATCTTTTCCGGCGCGGCCATCTTGGCGCCCATGGCGAGGCCGAGGCTGTAACCCAGTTGCGTCGACTTGCCCCAACCGATGAAACTGCGCGGAGCCCGGGCCTCCCAGAAGGGCGACACCTGCTCGCGGGGGCTACCGGACTCGTGGGTGACGATGGTGTTGTCGAGATCGACGGTGTGCATGATGTCCCAGACCACGCGGTAGGGATTCAGCGGGACTTCGTCGCTGGTGAGCCGGGGCAGCCACTCGGCCATCCAGGCCTCACGGCTGGCGGTGATTTCGTCGGCGAGTTCCTGATTCGGCGACCGCTGCTGGGCGCCCTGGACCTTCAGCTCGTCGATAAACTGGCGCAGCGCCAGCTTGGCGTCGCCGAGGATGGGGTAGTCGGTGCGGTAATCCTTGTTCACGTCCCCTTCGCCATTGGTCAGGTGGATCAGGGTCTTGCCGGCGGGCATGGGGACCGTGAAACCACTCTTGGTGAAGCTGACGCCGACGCCAAAGACCACGTCGGCGTTGGTGAGGAAGCGGTGCACCGGACCCGTCTGGCTGGACCCACCGACCCCCAGGGACAGGGGATGGTTCTCCGGGAAAGCGCTCTTGCCTTCCAGCGTCGTCATGACCGGTATCTGCAGGAACTCCGCAAGCTCCATCAGCTCGTCGGTGGCCTCGGCGTACAGGACGCCCTGGCCGGCGTGGATGACCGGGCGATGGGCGGAGAGCAGGGCTCGAACACCCCGGGTGATGGCCGCGGGGTCGGCGGCAACGCGCATCTTGATCGGCGGGACGTAATCGAAGTCCTCTTCGCTGATCTGATCGGACACCAGGTCGGAGGGGATTTCGAGCAGCACCGGGCCGGGTTTGCCCGACCGGAGCTTGGTGAAGGCCTGGCGGAAGAGCTCGGGCACGCGGTCGGCGAAGTTGACGTGGCCGGCCCACTTGGTGATTGTCGAGTACGCCTGTACCGGATGGAAGTTGGGTTCCACGCCAAGGCGATTGCGGGCGACGCCGGCCGGAAGTACCAGGATGGGCACGGAGTCGGCATAGGCCTGGGCGACGCCGCCAAAGGAGTTTTCAGCGCCGGGGCCGTTCTGGGCGAGGAAAATGCCGATCTTGTTGCCGTTGTTGATCCGGGAGAACCCGTCGGCCATGTGCACGCCGGTGCGTTCCTGCCGGCAGACCACCGGGCGGATTCCGGCGATTGCCGCCGCCTCGATGAGCGGGTTGGACGGCATGACGGCGATCCAGTCAACGCCTTCCATCTTCAATACGTTAGCTACTGCGGTAACTCCGTCCACGTCGGTATTCCTCCAGGTCAAGTTGCCAAATGGGATGCTGTTTCGCCATCAACCGATTTCGTTCAGGAAGCCGTCGAGGGCAGCGTTAAATTCGTCCGGTTTTTCCACCATCGGGAAATGGCCGGCGTCTTTCATCTTGATGAGCGTTGATCCCGGGACGGCGCGGTGGATCTCCTCTTCGTAGTCTCCCGTGGCCAACGGGTCGTCAACGCCCTGGATCAGCAGCAGTGGCGCTTTTAGAGTGTGGATCCGGTCGCGCACGTCGAAGCGGTCAATGACCACGAGATCCCGGTGTTGTGCGACCGGCCCGACCTCGCGGTGCCGCTGCAACAGGCGAGCGCGCAGGTCGGGCTCGATGAAGTGCATGATGCCGTCCATCATGCCGAGCCACTTGTCGTACGTTTCCGGGTTCTCGGCAGCGTCCAGGCGGAACTGCAGGTCCTGCGGCCGGCGCTGCTTGGGCCGCATCGCTATGGTCATGAGCGCCAGGCCTTTGACCTCGTCGGGGTAGTCCAGAGCGTATTGCAGGGCGACGCAGGCGCCGAGGGTGAAACCGCTCAGCACCAGGTCCCGGTCGTGTCCCCGGGCGTGCAGCCAGCCACGCAGCCACTCGGTGTAACGCTCGACGCTGCTGCACGGGGTGCCGTCCAGATGCCCGGGCAGGTTGGGAGCGAGGCTGCTGGGGTAATGGTAAAGCTGGTTGATGTATGAGTCGGCGCAACCGCCAGCGCCGGGTCCGTGGATGAACACTATCTGGGTCATGGAAACCTGCAAGGACGGCCCTGCGGGCCGGGTGCCGGCATTCTAGGGTGCGGCGGCTACCGGGTCAAGACGAAGAACGGCGCTTCAACCGCCGGACCAACCGGTGACGCGCTCGGGCTTGATCCGGATCACCGGATTGCCGTCGAGAGGCATTTCCCGGTATTGGGGGTATTTGTCGCGCAGGCGAGCGATTGCCACCGGCGGTTCGGGACCGTCCTCGACCAACTCGGCTGTGCCTTGGACGAGTAGGTACCAGAGGCGGGTCCAGTCCTCGTCGTAGTGGTCGATGACCAGAGAAACCTGGGGATTGGCGAGGATATTGCGGACCCGCCGCAGCCCGGTGAGACTGCCGCGCTTGGGCTTGGCGTCGAGCACCGAGTAGATATGCTGTCCGTCGTAGGCGAAGCAAACCGGGATGACATGGGGTCGGCCGTTTGCGTCGGCGGTGGCCAGGTGACCCACCGGGGTTTCGGACAGCCGGGCCGCCTGTTGCGGAGTCAGGTCAACCACGGGCTGCCTCCGGGCCGCGCAGGTTTGCCATGATGGCGGGAATTCGATCCAGCAGGTCGCTGGCAACGACGCCGGCGTCGCCGTGTTCGGAGCGCGCCTGCTCGGCCGCCGTGCCGTGGAGGAACCCGCCCAGCCGAGCGGCACCGTATGGAGCGAGCCCCTGGGCCATCAGCCCTCCAATGATTCCGGTAAGCACGTCGCCGGTACCCCCGGCGGCAAGGGCCGGATTGGCGAAAGGCAGGACGCACCGCTTCCCGGCTGGAGAGGCGACTACGGTGTGAGCGCCCTTCAGCAGGACAGTCTGACGCCAACTCGCCGCCGATTTATTTGCGGTAGCGATACGGTCGGCCTGGACCTGCGCGGTGGGTTGACCGGTTAGGGTCGCCATTTCGCCGGGGTGTGGGGTCATTACGGCAGGGGAGCGCAGACGGTCTTCCCAATGGGAGCATCGCGAGAGGTTGTTCAGTCCGTCGGCATCGATGACCATTGGCAAGGTGGGGGGGTCTTCGCCGTGGAAAAGGAGACGATCCATGAAGCTCGTGGTACCGTTCGACCAGCCCAGCCCACAACCCACCGCCATAGCCGAATAACCGTGGATCCGATCACGAATCACGCCGCCCGCGGACGCGTCGATCCGACCGTCGGCATCTTCCGGCAGGGGCAGGTGGATGGTTTCGGTGAGCCGGGAGGCGGCGATGCGGTACACCGACTCGGGAGCGGCCAGGGTGACCAGGCCGGCGCCGGCGCGATGGGCCCCACGGGCGGCAAGAGCAGCCGCACCCACGAAATTGCGGGAGCCGGCCACGATCAGCAGGTGTCCGAAGGTGCCCTTATGCGAGGTCAGCGGCCTGGCGGGGAGGAGGGCCCGTACTGTCTCGGAGGTCATCCACTCGGTGGGCAGGTCAGCATCGGCAGCCTCGGATACCTCGTCGGGCAGGCCGATGCTGAGCACGCTGATGCGACCCGCGCATCCGGCGCCCGGGAAGTTGGCGATACCGTACTTCGGATGACACAGCGCCAGGGACTCGTCGGCGACGATGGTACGCGGGTCAGCGGCCCCCGTGTCGGGATTGACCCCGGTGGGCAGATCCACGGCGATAACTGGCAGCTCCGGCCGACCGCGACGGACGTGATTGACCAGATCGGCGACATCTCCGACGATGCCATCCAGCGGCCGGTATCGTCCGGCGCCGAGTATCGCATCGACGACAACGCTGCAAGAGAGCAGTATGCGTTGCAAGTTGGAAAGGTAGGCGTCGCCGGATGAGTCCGAAACCGCCACGCCGTAAGCCAGAGCGTCGGTCATCTTTGGGTCATCCGTCGGGCGACCACGAACGATGTAGCAGCATACGTCGGCGCCCCAGCGGGCCAGGTGGCGGGCCAGGACCAGGCCATCGGCGCCGTTGTTGCCGGGTCCCACCAATACGACCGCCCGGCGGCCGGCCGCTCCGCCCAGGCGCTGACGGATGTGCCGGGCGCACGCCAACCCGGCGTTCTCCATCAGCGTATCCGTGCTGACGCCGGCGGCTTCGGACGCGGCTTCAAGCGCCTGCATCTCGGCGACGGTGACGACCTTGACGGCCATGGCGCGTCAGACGGCGCGAGGGGCGACGTCCTCGCCCCAGAGTGTTGCCCGGGCGGCCTCGAGGGATTCCGTGGTGTCAGGCCGCATGGCAACCGCCACAACCATGGCGAACCCCCGGGAGTGGGAGAGGCTGATGGCGATTTCGGTGACACCCAATCGCTCGGCACGGCGGCGCGCGCGGCCGTGAAGCCGCGGGCTGGGGGCACCGCTGGGAGCGCGCACCACCTCGACGTCGCGCCAGCCGACGCCTCGGAAACCGGTGCCAAGAGACTTCATTACGGCCTCTTTCGCCGCGAACCGCGCCGCCAGGTTGGGCGCACGACCGCGGCAGTAGGCTATTTCTCCGGGGGTGAAAACGCGCCGCAGGAAACGTTCACCGTACCGGTCCAGGACACCGGCCACGCGATCGATCTCTACGAAGTCAACACCGGTCGAAAGCATGGTAGATCAGCAGTCGCCGGATCAGTCGGGGTCGTGCCCCGTGATGTGGAGGTCGTTCAGGATGTGCGAGACGGAATAGGTGCGATTGAGGACGTAAAAATGGATCCCGGGCACGCCGTTGGCCCACAGGTCCTCGGCCTGACGGGTGGCGTGTTCGATTCCGATCTCGCGTACCACTCGATTGTCTTCCGCGAAACGCTCCAGGCGCGCGTCCAACTGAGGTGGGATAGTCGCGCCGCACAGGGCGGTGAAGCGCTTGATCTGCGGGGTGCTCAGGATGGGCAACACGCCGGGTATGATTGGAATGGTGATGCCGGAGGCAGCGGCCCGCTCCTGCAGGCCGTAAAAATAGTCGTTATCGTAGAAGAGCTGCGTAATCAGAAAGTCCGCGCCGAGATCCTGTTTCATTCGGGCGTAGGCGATATCCGCTTCCAGACTGTCGGACTCCGTGTGACCTTCCGGATAGCAGGCGCCGGCGAGTCCAAAATCGAAATTGGCCCGTATGTGCCGTATGAGATCGGTGGCGTGGGCGAATTCGTCATCACGTGGCGGTTCATCCTCGGTCCCCGGAGGGCGATCGCCGCGGAGGGCAATGACGTTTTCGATGCCGGCGGCCTGGAGGCGCTGGAGCACGCCGTGAACTTCACCGCGGCTCTGGGCCACGCAGGTCAGGTGGGCCATTACTTCCATGTCGCCGCGACTCTTCAGGTGCATGGTGATTTCTTCGGTGAAGGCCCTCGTGCCCCCTCCGGCACCGTAGGTTACGGAGACGAAGTCGGGAGAGAACCGCTGCAGGCGGCTGGCGACATCGACGACGCTTGGAACGCCGTCGGCCTCCCGGGGCGGAAAGAACTCGAAGGAGATGGTTCTTCGGTTGCTGAGGATGTCCTTGATTTTCAAACCAATAAATCCTAAACGGCCATACTCGACACGGGCCGAAATAATGCTGTCGGTGGAAAAGGCGGCCGCGACGCGGTTTCAGAATTCTGGCTGACGCTTTTGCTTGAAAGCTTGAATGCCCTCGCGCGGATGGCTCGACGTGGCAAACACATGGGTGAAGGTCGCGCCTTCCAGCGCGACACCGTCTTTCAGGGGAAGGTCCTGGCTCCGGCGAGCCAGACTTTTCATGAGGCTCAACCCCACCCGGCTCTTGCCCCGCAGGGAATTGAGCATGGATTCCAGCTCGGCTTCAAGGTTTTCGGGCTGCGCAGACCTGAGGGCCAAGCCCCACTCCACTGCTTCCCGGCCGGTCAGCCACCGGCCCGTGGTCAACAGTTCCATGGCCCGGGGCATACCCACTCGGCGCGGGAGGCGCTGGGTGGACCCGCCCCCTGGAATCAACCCGAAGTTCGCATGCTGGTCTCCGATGCGCGCGTCCTCGGCCACGAGGGCCATATCACACGCCATCATGAGTTCCATGCCTCCGGCCAGCGCGTACCCATGCACGACGGCGATCGTGGGTATGGGCATTGCCTCCAGGGCAAAGAATGCGTCGTTGAGGTCTTTCACGTATTCGGGCAACAGGGACAGGTCGTCGAAAACCTGATCGAAATACAGCAGGTCGGCGCCGGCGCAGAACCCGCGTCCCTCTCCCCGCACCACCATGGCTTTGACCGAGCCATCGTCGCTGACTGTCGCGACGGCATGGGAAAACTCGGCCAGCAGCTCGGGGTTGAGAGCGTTGAGAGCGTCCGGGCGGTTGAGACTGAGGGTAGCGACGCGGTCTCCCACCGAAAGCGTAATGTTGCTATACTCCATTCGATCTCCCGCCAAATCGCCACGGCTCACACGGCCGTCGATGCCCATACTATACCAGACCCATTATCACGTGATTGATGACCCAGCCGGTCACATCCCGCCTGCGGGTACGGGTGCAACCGAATGCCACCCGTTCGGAGATAGCAGGTTGGTACGGTGACGCGCTACGAGTGCGAACAACCGCGCCTCCTGTTGCGGGCAAAGCCAATCAAGCGGTGACTGAGATGCTGGCTCACGCGCTGGGCGTGCCCTCACGGCAAGTCAACGTGGCGCGGGGCCACGGGTCCCGGGATAAGGTTGTGGAAATAGTCGGTATCGACGAGCCGGAACTGCTGCGCCGCGTGGACGGGCTGATTGCGGCCCACACGCGAACCGCACCCCGCTGACGACCCACAGGCTGGCCAGGACACGGAGCGACCCATGCAAGACAATTTTCGGAACTTCAGCTGGATTCTGCCCGGCGCGCTGGCAGGAGCCATGGGGCCGACGGAACGCCGGCACCTGATCTACTTCGAGCTCAACGACGTCACTGCGATTGTGCGCATGGAAGAGCAAACGATTTCGGGGGAACCGTGGGGCTTCGAGGAACTGTTTGAGCCGGTACCTGATTTCGAAGCGCCCTCGGTGGAGCAGATTGACCGCATCGTCACCTTCGCGGAGCAGCAGATCGAGACTTGGGAACGGCCCACGGTGGTGACCTGCGCCGCCGGCATCGGACGGACCGGAACGATATTGGCGTCGTATCTGGTGAACACCGGTTGGGAGGCCGACGAAGCGATCGATTACATACGCCAGCTGCGCCCCGGATCGATCCAGACGGCGTCACAGGAAGAGGCCGTCAGGGAATACGCGGTGTTCGTGAAGGACCGCAACGACAACATGCCCCGGAGGTTCCGGTAACGCGGATCGCGGCTACGCGATTGGGCGCAAAAAACGGGGTCCGAGTTCGAAACTCGGACCCCGCTGTGGTCACCCGCCGCGTTGGCGGATCAGGCGACCAGCAACTCCTTGGATTCAGGCGCGCCAGGCCGTGCGGCCGGCACGGACCGTAGCATCGGAGCCGGATCGGCGGGTATTTCCCGGCTGCACTGCAGGCACTGGCGGTAATCGCCGTAGATGTCGCGGACCCTGCGTACGTCACCACCGCAGTGGGGGCAGGAGCCCAGATCCATGCGGCGGCGGCGTACACCCCGAACAGAACGCGCCCGATTCAGTGTGGTCTCCATCATCTCATCTCCTAAACCCAACGGCATATGATGGCCGGTGGTCGCGGGTGGGTTTACTCAGCTATGCGAACTCGGTTATCAGTGGGTTGGCGTTCGGTTGTAGCTAGGGTCAAGATGCGGTGTTAAAGAATTGCGGCCTCGGAGCCAAGTCCGAGGCCGCTGCCTACGGTAACTTGTGCTCGGTATCTGGGTCAGGCCATGACCTTTTCGCGATGGTGGGTCGGATTCGATGGGACGTCCTTGGTATTGATGTTGGCGGCTGCGACCGGGCTGGCGGCTACGCGTCGGATTTCGCGGCCGCACTGGGCGCACTGGTGATACACTCCGAAGGTGTCCCTCATGCGGCAAACATCGCCGCCACAGCGGGGGCACGCCTTGAGCTTCAAAGACTTGCGGGTTAGGGTCTGCATTTTTCCATCCTGTTCGGGATCGTCGCTGCGGTCTGCGGGGCGGGTGGCCGGTTTGCTATTTCAGTTTACCGCTATCGTATTACCGGAGTGTTACGGTAAACCAGTCGATAACGGCCGAATTAGAATATCAGGTTACGGTTTTCGTAACAAGGGGGTTTAATGGCCAATTTTGGCGAACCGCTGGGGATTCCGGCGGAAATCATGCAGGCCGTGTTTCGCCAGGCGCGGGAATCCTTCCCCTCGGAGTGCTGCGGATGGCTCAGCGGCACGCCGGACGGTACCTCGGTGACCGGAATACGTCCGGTGGTCAACGACCAGGCATCGGGCAATCACCCCACCGTCGCGGAACGCACGGCCGAATCTGCCTACGTATTCAGCACGGCGGACCTGCTGGAACTCAACAGCAGCCTGGACGGAGAGACCCCGGCGCGTATCATCTACCATTCCCATCCCAATGGCCGGGCCTACCTGTCGGAAACGGACCGGGAGGTGGCGACCAGCCCCTGGGGCGACGGTCCGGCCTACCCGGTGCAGCAATTGGTGGTGGGAATCGACGCCGAGCGCGTGGTGGAAGCGGCGCTTTTCGACTGGGACGACGACGTGGGCGGATTCGTGGAGCTGGCCCGGTTTCCGGGCGCCGAAATCTAGGTATTCGGAGCGCCGAGCATAGCCACCCAGATCGCGCCGGCCACGGTAACCATCAACATCAGCGCCAGTGCGGAAACCGTCACCGGCTGGGGCAAACGATTCCTCCCCCAGAGCAGCAGACCACCCCACACGATCAACCCGAGGGCGATCACTCCGGCGATGTAATGCTCCGGTTCGGCGCTGTTGACCACGACCCCCTTCCGGTAGAAGAAATCGGCGTAGGCCAAAATGGTAATGTTGAACACACAACTGCCGTAGACCCCGGCAAATCCCAGGTCGGCGGCCCCCAGGCGCGCAGCGGCGAATGTAGCCGATATTTCGGGCATGCTGGTGACCAGAGCCACGGCCAATATGCCGAGTACGCCGGAGGAAACGCCGGTCACGTGGGCGATGCGGTCGACACTCTGGGCCAGCAGCACGCCGGAAACGATGACGCCCAATGACACCAGGATGAACATTATCCAGGCCCGTCGTAACGTGATGCCATTCGCGTCGGCGTTCTCGTCGTCCGCGCCGGATGGACGGCGGTTGTACACAATCCACATGCCGATCAGGTAACAAACGAGGACGATGATGGAAGAGATACCAACCTGCCACACACTCACTCCGCTCTTGAAGAGCGCAAAAAGAACCGCCATACCGGTGAGCAGGGCCGCCAGGACGATGAGATAACCCTGTTCCGGAGCGACGCGCTGCACGAACCGCTTGCCCCCAAAAAGCAACGCGACGACCGCCAGGATCAGCATGTTGAACATGTTGGACCCGAGTACGTCCCCCAGGGCCAGCTCCGGGTTGTCGATGCGGACAGCGGTGATGTTGTTGGACACCTCCGGCAGTGAAGTCGCCAGCGCGACCAGGATGCTGCCGACGAACATCCGGCCCAAACCCGTGAGCGAGGCGAGGGCGTCGCCGTACTTGGCGAGATACGTGCCCAGAAAGACCACCGCAACCGCGCTGGCCAGAAAAATAACAATGGCGACGGGGAGACCGACGCCGGAGAGAACGTTCAACACGGTGGCGGCGTCGAGTTCCCTAACCGATGACGTCGGCGATCAGGTCGCCCATCTGCGTGGTGGCGGTGGCGGTATCACCGGGAGTCGCGATGTCGGCCGTGCGGTAGCCCTGCTCGAGCACGGTCTGTACGGCGCGCTCGATGGCGGCAGCCTCCTCGGTGAGGCCCAGGGAATAGCGGAGCATCATCGCGGCGCTGAGGACGGAGCCGCAGGGATTGGCGATACCCCGCCCGGCGATATCCGGAGCGGTGCCATGAATCGGCTCGTAGAAACCTGGGGTTCGAGCGCCGTCCTGGGGCACGCCCGACAGGCTGGCGGACGGCAGCAGACCCATGGACGCGGCCAGGATTGCAGCTTCGTCGGTGAGGATGTCGCCGAAGGTGTTCTCGGCAACGATCACGTCGTATGAGGCGGGACGCAGGACAATCTGCATGGCGCAGGCGTCGACCAGGGCATGCTCGAGTTCGACGTCGGGATATTCGCCGGACAGGCGGGTGGCGGTGGCGCGCCAGAGGCGGGAGGTCTCCAGCACGTTGGCCTTGTCCACGGAGGTCAACTTGCCGCGCCGACCGCGGGCCAGTTCGAAACCGACGCGAAGCACCCGCTCGATTTCCGATTCTGAGTAGCGCATCGTATCCACACCGACGACGCCCTGCGGGGTTTCGGTGCGGCCCTTGGGCTGCGCGTAATAGAGGCCGCCGGTGAGCTCGCGGACGACCACCATGTCCACACCTTCGAGGACGTGGGGCTTGAGTACGCTGGAGTCGGTGAGCTGCGGATAAACCTTGACGGGGCGAATGTTGGCGAAAACGTTGAGGTGCGCTCGCAACGCGAGCAGACCATCCTCGGGTCGAGTGGGTGCGGAAGGGTCGTCCCATTTTGGGCCGCCCACCGCGCCGAACAGCACGGCATCGGCTGAAGTTGCCAGGTCGCGGACGCCATCGGTCAGCGGCGTGCCGTGTTTGTCGATGGATATGCCGCCAACGTCGCCGTACTCGAGGACAAAATTGTGGCCAAAGGCGCGGCCCACGGCCTGCATGGCCTTGACGCCCTCAGCGGTGACCTCCGGGCCGATACCGTCGCCGCCAAGCACGGCGATATTGAAATCCATTTTGCCAACGGCTCCGATTGGTAGAACGTCCCCGCTTGCCGGCTTTCAGTCCGGCCAGATGCGGGGCGGCGGGTAGTATAGCCTATGGCGTAAGGGCTATCAAACGGCAAGGCATCAAAGGCAGGGCAATACCGTCTTAGACATCGTTGGCGCCGAGGTTGAAACCGGCAACCGCGAAGGGCGAATTTTACCGGGATGCACAGAATGAACGGGATGTACAGGATATTACGATCCGGGAATTTTTGAGCAACGGGTGGGTTGCCGGAACTTCCGGCGCGACGAGGTCTGCGCATTATCACTGTCCGGTAGACAACCCAGGCGCGAGTATCCGACCCATTGAAGACGCGATTGCCCTGGCATCAATGGGCGTCGTCGCGGGCACGAGCGGCGTTTTCCGGCTCGCGTGCAACATGCAGCGGCCAGGGCCATTACCAAACGTGGTTTATCGGGTTTACTGAGTGCTATTTGTGCGCTGCACCGGCGGGTTTCGCGTTGACACGCCGGGGTGCACACTTTAAACTGCCAACATCAGCCAAACCTGCGCTGGCGCTTTGCGTTGCGCCTGAATAAGGAGGCCCACCCGCGATGACCACCACCAACAATGACCGGTCTCTGGTTGTAGTCCAGTTGACCGGCGCCAACGACCCTCTGAACACGGTAATTCCCTACGCTGACGGGCATTATTACGATTTCCGGCCCAACGTAGGTATCCCGACCGACCAGGTGATACCACTGAACGAGCAGCTTGGCCTCAATCCCAACATGGCCCCCATCAAGGCACTGTGGGACGAGGGCAAGGTTGCCATCGTCAACGGCATCGGATACCCCAACCCGACCCGTTCCCACTTCCGCAGCATGGACATCTGGCACACCTGCGAGCCGGAAAAGATCGCCACCGAAGGCTGGCTGGGCCGCGTCATCCGCGACTTGGACCCCTCCGGACAGAACGTGATTACCGGTGTGAACTTCGGCCGCGGCCTTCCCCGTTCCATGGGCGCCTCCGGCGTTCCCGTCGCCTCCGTGGGCAACCTGGAGACCTACGGGCTGTTCCCCGACGTGGAAGAAGAGCGCATCCGCGGCCTGTGCCTGGACGCCTTCGGCAAGATGTACGGCGGGACGATTCAGGACGCCGTGATGGACTACCTGGGGCAGACCGGACGGGACGCGCTGAAGGGCGCGGACATCCTGCGCACCGCTCCCGAGCAGTACTCCTCCTCGGTGGAGTATGCGGACAACCCCATCGCCCAGTCCCTCAAGAACGTGGCACAGGTGATGACCGCCGATCTGGGCACCCGCATTTACTACACCCAGCACGGCAGCTTTGACACCCACGGCGACGAGGTCAAGGTCCACGGCGGACTGTGGACCCAGGTTTCCGGCGCCATCAGCGACTTCCTGGCCGACCTGGACGAGCACGGCCGCGGCGACGACGCCATCGTGCTGGTTTGGACCGAGTTCGGACGCCGCATCCGCGACAACGGCACCGGCACCGACCACGGTTCCGGCGGCACCGCCTTCATCATCGGCAACCAGGTCAACGGCGGCTTCTACGGGCAGTATCCGTCCCTGGCCGAGCGCGACCACCTGGACGGCGACCTGCACTGGAATAACGACTTCCGCTCGACCTACTCGACCATTGCCGACAAGTGGCTGGGTCTGGACCCCGTCAACATCGTCAATGGCCAGTTCGAGCAGTGGGACTTCATCGGCAGGTAACCCGGCCGGCCATCCCCCATCATTTGACAGAGAACTTGCGGAGGCAATTATGAGCAATGCCGACATTGCCCTGATGGCTCACCTGATGCGTCGGGCCGGCTTCGGGGCAACCCGCGATGAGCTGGAGCAGCTGGTCGAGCAGGGTTACGAAAACGTGGTTGAAAGCCTCATAAATCCCGGCGACCCCGGTGTGATGCCCGACGACGTGATCCGACGGTACCACTCGGAAATGGCCGAGATGCGGGAGCTGAACAGCGCCGGCGCATACTGGATGTACCGGATGGTCACGACGCGGAACCAGCTGGAAGAGAAGTTGGCCCTGTTCTGGCACGGTCTGTTCGCCACCGGCTACTCCAAGCTGAACCAGGCCAGCGCCCTGGTCAACCAGATCAATACCTTCCGCCGCCACTCCCTGGGTTCCTACAAGACGATGCTGGTGGAACTGTCCAAGGACCCGGCCATGATCATCTGGCTGGACAACCACGACAACCACAAGGACAACATCAACGAGAACTACGGGCGGGAGCTGCTGGAACTCTTCTCCATGGGTGTGGGCAACTACACCGAGGACGATATCAAGGAGTGCGCCCGGGCTTTCACGGGCTGGACGCTGGGCAACGCCGAGTACATGTCCACGCGGGCCAGCCGCGACTCCATCTGGCCGTACAGCCGCATCAACTGGCACTTCAACTACCGCGACTACGACCACGACGACGGCGAGAAGACCTTCCTGGGCCACACCGGCAACTTCAACGGCGAGGACATCGTCGAAATCATCGTGCAGCAGGAAGCCACGGCGCGGTTCATCTGCACCCGCCTGTTCCAGTTCTTCGCCGCGGATGAGGTGGACGAAGCCGGGGAAGCGGTCATCAACGACATGATGGCCACCTACTTCGACTCGGAGTACGAAATCCGCTCCATAATGCGGACGATGTTCAACTCCGACTACTTCAAGTCGGAGGACGCCAGGTTCGCCCGGGTCAAGGGCCCGGTGGAACTGGTGGTGGGCGCGGTCCGCATGGCCGGCACCTACCAGGAACCCACCTTCGGCGCCGACCAGTTGGCTCGCCAGACCATGTACATGGGCCAGGGCATCTTCCAGCCGCCCAGCGTGGAGGGCTGGCACGAGGGCGCCGAGTGGATCGACAGCGGCGCGCTGGTGGAACGGGTAAACTTCGTGGGTAGGGAGCT
Source organism: Dehalococcoidia bacterium (assembly GCA_022823505.1). Lineage (GTDB taxonomy): Bacteria > Chloroflexota > Dehalococcoidia > Lucifugimonadales > UBA3495 > Bin87. The sequence goes on along the minus strand of JAJEIA010000086.1, from coordinate 25,132 downwards.
GGGCGACCCGGGCAACCCGGGCGTCAAGGCGATCATTGACCGCATGGCCCGCCAGGGCCAGGGCGTGCTATCGCCCGAGGAACAGGTCGCCGCGTGCGCGGACCTGATCGGCCCGCTGGAACTCTCGGAAGCGACCGCAACGTCGATTCGGGAATTCGCCAACGAGCAGGGTCCCGCCGACCTTCGGGAAGGCACCCGCACCGAGGCCGACGAACAGCGCATTGCGAACCTGCTGCGGCTGCTGACGGCCACGCGGGAATATCAGCTCGCCTAGCGCCTAAAACAGCGCATAGCGGACGATTGCAGGGGCGAATGATCATTCGCCCCTATGCAAAACAGGAGAGGCTGCAATGACTACCGCGACTGCCGTCAGCGCGGGCCCGGTGGAATACATCAAAACCATCGGCGTCACGACCAATCAGAGCGGTCGAGGGTTTATCAACCCGTACGACTGCGCCTTCACCAACGACGGACGCATCCTGGTGCTCAACCACGCCGACGCGGCCCGACAGGCGTTGATCCGCATCGGCGTCCTCAACTGGGATGAGGACTACCTGGGTGAGTTCAGCAAGGGTACCGGGCGCGGAGAAGGGCAGTGGACCCTTCCCATTGGCATGACGATCAGCGCCGACCAGCGCATCCATGTAACGGACGAGCACCTGCACCGCGTCACCGTGTTCGACACCGACGGCGAATTCGTAAGGATGTGGGGAGAAAAAGGCGACGGTGCCGGGCAGTTGAACGGCCCGGCGGGCATCGCCGTGGCTGCGGACGGCAGGGTGTACGTGGCTGAGCAGTACAACCACCGCGTGCAGGTGTTCACCGCGGAAGGAGACCCCGTAACTACCTGGGGTGAATACGGAGACGGCGCCGGCCAGTTCAACATGCCCTGGGGTTTGACCCTGGACGGAGATGGCAACGTTTACGTTGCAGACTGGCGCAACGACCGGGTCCAGAAGTTCACCGCAGACGGGCAGCACCTGACCACCTACGGCACGTCCGGCGCTGGCGACGGAGAGTTCAGCCGGCCCTCGGCGGTCGCCGTGGACTCCGAAGGTTACATCTACGTGGCGGACTGGGGCAACGAGCGAATCCAGTTGCTGGATTCCAACGGAAACTTCATCCAGTCGTTGCGGGGCCAGGCCACGCTGTCCAAGTGGGCGCAGGACTTCATGTCGGTGAACCCCGACGAGTACAACACGCGGCAGATCGCGAACCTGGTGCCGGATCTGCCCGACCACCTGGACACGCCCTACCTGATCTCGGCGCAAACGGAACCGTACTTCTGGGGGCCGGTGTCCCTTCGGTTGGACCCGGAGGAAAGGCTGTTTGTCGTAGAGGCAAACCGGCACCGGATCCAGATATACCAGCGACGGAAGGACTGACCGGACGTTGACCGGCAACGACCTTCTTGCAAGCATCCGTGCCGTCGTTGGTGACGATTATGTGATCGATCACCGCGAAGACCTGTTGGTCTACGAATACGACGGCTCGGTCGACCGCTCGATGCCTCGAGCGGTCGTATTGCCGGCCGACACCGCCGAGGTGAGCAGGGTGATGGCGCTGGCTTACCAGGCCGGCGTGACCGTGGTGGGACGGGGTAGCGGCACCGGTCTGAGCGGTGGGGCGATCACGCCCCCGGAGGGCTTGCAGATCGCGTTTCCCCGCATGAACGGCATCCTGGATGTGGACACCGTGAATCGCACGGCGCTGGTGGAGCCGGGAGTGATCAACCTGGATCTGGACAATCACGTGCGGCAGTTCGGGATGCGGTATGCCCCGGATCCGTCCAGCCAGCGGGCGTGCAGCCTGGGCGGGAACATCGCCGAGAACGCGGGCGGCCCGCACTGTTTGGCGTACGGCGCGACCACCAACCACGTCATCGGAATGGAGGTCGTGCTGGAAGACGGCGAGGTGGTGCACCTGGGGAGCATGGCTCGGGAGGCCACCGGATACGACCTGCGGGGCGCGTTCGTGGGGTCCGAGGGAACGTTCGGTATCGCGACCAAGATACTGGTCAGGCTGTTGCCGCTGCCGGAAACGGTGCGGACCTTCCTGGGCATCTTCCCGGACATCGACTCGGCGTGCACGGCGGTGTCGGCAGTGATCGGCCACGGCATCGTGCCGGCGGCACTGGAGATGATCGACGCGCTCAGCATCAAAGCCGTGCAGAACGTGACCGACGCGGGATACCCGAACGATGCCGGGGCGGTACTGCTGATCGAACTGGAAGGCCTGAACGAAGAGGTCGACGAGGTGAGCGGCGAGGTCGAAGCCGCCCTATGGGACACGGGTGCCGCCGACGTGCGGGTCGCCGAGGACGACGCCGAGCGCGAACGGCTCTGGGTTGGCCGTAAGACGGCGTTCGGCGCTTTCGGGACCATCGCGCCGAACTATTACCTGGTTGACGGCGTGGTGCCTCGGACACGCCTCACCCAGATGCTGCGCAAGGTCAGCGAGGTCAGCGAGCGCTACGGCATTACCATCGCCAACGTGTTCCATGCCGGCGACGGGAACCTGCACCCCTGCATGTTGTTCGACGCGCGCGAGCCCGGCGTTATGGAAAGCGCGATGGCGGCGGCGGCTGAGTTGATGGAAGAATGCGCGCTGCTGGGCGGGACGCTGAGCGGGGAGCACGGTATCGGCCTGGAAAAGAAGGAATTCATGCCGCTGGTGTACTCGAACGCCGACATGGAAGCTATGCAGCGGGTCCGGGAAGCCTTCGCTCCGGAAAACCGGCTCAATCCCGGCAAGATATTCCCCGACGGTGGGTACTGGCGTCCGTCAGCGCACCCGGCGTCGCACACCGCCGGGATGTATGCCTGAGCGGCGTTCGGTTCAAGGCCGGCGCCGGCCCGGCGATTGCCTGATATGACGACGGCGACGTCCATCGCCGCGCAGCTGGCGGACCTGGTGGGACCGCATGCGGTCGGTAGCGCGGCGAATCTGAGCGACTACGCCATCGGCCCACTGATGCCCGTGGCAGCGGTAAAGCCGTCCAACGCTGATGAGGTGGCGGCGGTGATGGGTTTGGCCCATCGTACAGGGGTAGCGGTATACCCTTCCGGCGGGCGCACCGCCACGCAATTGGGAAACACGCCTACCCGCCCCGGCATAGCGCTGGACCTCAGCGGACTGGACCGGCTGGTGGATTTCCAGCCCGCCGACCTGACCGTCAGCGTCGAGGCTGGCGTGACCATCGAACAACTGGACCGGGCCCTGGCCCAGGACGGCAAGCACGTGCCGATCGCGGCGCCGCTGAGCGATCGCGCGACCGTGGGCGGGACCCTGGCCATCGGCGTCAGCGGCCCGCTACGCGCGGCGCACGGTCTGCCCAGAGATTGGCTGATCGGGGTCAGCGTCGTGGGACCGGACGGTACCCAAACCAAAGCGGGCGGCAAGGTGGTGAAAAACGTCACCGGCTACGACCTGAACCGCCTCTACACGGGATCCCTGGGCACGCTGGCGGTGATTACCGAAGCAACTTTCAAGCTGGCGCCAGCGCCGACCGATTGGGCCGTGATTCTGGCGGCGTTCGACAGTGTCGATAACGCCGCCATCGCAGCGCAGAACCTGCAGGTCCAATACTTCGCTCCCCTGGGATTGCATGTACTGACTGGTGGGGCGGCGAAGCAGATCGCACCGGCGATGGGCGGGAACGTCCTGGCCATCGCGATATCCGGAGGCCGCCCAGCGTCGATGAAACGCCGGGTGGATGACACCGTTGGGCTCTGGTCCCCGGTCGCGAACACCGTCAACGTTGCCAGGGGTGACGACGCGCACTGGTTGATCCGCACTCTCACCGATCTGCCGGCAGACGCAGGCTCACCGCCGACGGTATGCGTTCGAATCAACTCCCAACCGTCAGCGCTGCGGGAAGTTCTGGCCTTCTCTGATCCGCTCCGGTGCAACGGTGTGCCGCCGTCGGTGGTGGCGGACGTCGGTTTCGGCGGGTGCCGCCTGCTCTGGTGGAATGACCTGTCAGATGCCGACCCCATGCACGTCGCGACCGCACTCCGGGGCATCCAGGGCGCGGCCGAGTCGCTGGGCGGAAGCGCGATCATCGAGCGGTGCCCCGACGACGTGAAGGCGCATCTCGACGTCTGGGGGAGACAACCGTCCGGGATGGAAATCATGCGCCGACTGAAGCGGCAATTTGATCCCCAGAACATCCTGAACCCCGGCCGCTTCGTGGGAGGACTGTGATGGTCAGCGCACCGGACCGGCATTCGGACGCCGGCCAGCACATGGGCGGGGGCATCGACGCCGGGCATGGTTTCCCGTACGGACTGCCCTTCGAAGGTTCATTGAATGATGGGCCAGGTTTCGTTGGCTCCGACGCGCCGGCCGAGGAGGACCTGTACCGGTGCGTTCACTGCGGGTTGTGCCTCAGCGCGTGCCCCACCTACGTAGAAACGCGCCTGGAAACGGAGTCGCCGCGCGGACGGATCGCGTTGATGAAAGCCGTGCACGAAGGGCGCACCGGCATCAGCGATCGGCTGGTGTCACACTGGGAGCTGTGCCTCCAGTGTCGGGCGTGCGAGGCGGTCTGCCCGTCGGGAGTTCCCTACGGACGGCTGATGGAACACACCCGGGCGCAGGTACAGGATAACGACTTGCAAAGCCCCGAATTGGGTCGCCTGTCGCGATTGTTCCTGCGGTCGGCGCTGCCACACAACAGGCGGCTGCGCCTGGCCGGGCACCTGATGCGGTTGTACCAACGGTCCGGCGTGCAGGGCTTGGTTCGCAAGTCCAAGCTGCTCGGGCTGCTGCCCGGCGATCTGGCCGAGATGGAAGCGCAGATGCCGGTGATGGGCAGGCAGTTTTTCGGTCCCAGCGGGCCGGTGTTCCCGGCGCAGGGCGAAAGGCGAATGACCGTGGGCTTGCTGTCCGGCTGCGTCATGCCACTGATGCAGGGCGACGCCATGCGGGCGGCGGTGCGGGTGCTGCAGCGGAACGGGTGCGAAGTGACGGTTCCGCCGACCCAGGGATGCTGCGGCGCGCTGAACCTGCACGCTGGAGACCTCGAGTTGGGGCGGACCATGGCTCGCAGGAACATCGACGCTTTCCGCGCCGCCGGCGTAGAAGTGGTCGTCACTGCATCGGCCGGGTGCGGTTCGTCCATGAAAGAATACGGGGACCTGCTTCGTGACGATCCGGAATACGCTGAGGCGGCACTCGAGTTTGCTGGAAACACGCGGGACATCACCGAGTTCCTGGCAACGTTGCCGCTGGATCCGCCAGACGCGGAGTTGCCCTGGCGTGTCACCATGCAGGACCCCTGCCACCTGGCGCACGCCCAGCGAATTACCGAGGCGCCCCGGCGGGTTTTGCGGAGCATACCGGGATTGGAGCTGGTGGAGATGGCTGAATCGTCGCTGTGTTGCGGCTCGGCGGGTTTCTACTCGCTGATACAGCGGGACATGTCGCGGCGACTGCAGCGGCGCAAGATCGGCAACGCGACGGCCACGCGCGCGGACGTCATCGCGTCCGCCAACCCGGGATGCATCAGCCAGCTGGAGCAGGGGCTGCGGGATGCCGAGGCCGAAGCGCGCGTGATGCACGTGGTGGAGATACTGGACGCCGCATATCAGGCGGAGCGGTGAGGCGCGGGGACCTGCTCGAAGGAAAACGCGGGGATATCCATCCTCGCGCTGGCATGCTCGATAGTGATGGCGCACAGACGGCCAGAGTCATCCAGGTCCAATAGAGTGTTTTCGTCCAAGTCGCGGGTTTCGTCGACCGCAGCGGTGTAGAGTTCGATGTATAGCGTATCAGTGTCTGAAAAGTACTTGACCTTCATGGCCTGAACCTCCGGTCAAAGAAAGCGTTGTGCACTGTCATTCTATCTGGCAACAGCACGACCTTCGTATCAGGCTGCTCCGTCATCTCGCGGCGGAAACCACCGGATACCAAACTATAATTCCCGCTGCCGATATTCACCCCATCTACCGAGGCGATTCAACGAGGTCGGTCATGGAGTCAGGGTCTCCCATAACCAATCAGGGGGCGTTGATAACGCCCCCTGATCCGCTGACCGTAGCGACCATTTGCTTTCAGGTTAATCGCCGTGGCTGGCGAAGCTGCGCTGGGCCGCCGCGACGCTGGCCCCGTAGGCCACCTCGTAGTCCAGATCGCCGAGGATGACTTCCAGGGCCGAAAGGAGGGACAGCACGCTGGCTTCGCGGGCGCCGTTGCCCATCATGCCGACGCGCCAGACGCGGCCGCGGAATTCGCCCAAGCCGCCACTGACTTCGATGTCGAAATCGTTCAGGAGGCGGGCGCGCACCTCGGCCTCATTGACGCCCTCCGGGGCATTGACCACGGTGATCGGATTGAGCTGGTAGTCGGGATCGGTGGCCAGTTCCAGTCCCATGGCGGTCAGGCCAGCGCGCAAACCGGCGGCGACCCGGGCGTGGCGCTCGTGCTGCTCGTCGAGGCCCTCCTCCATCATCATCCGCAGGGACTCGCGCATGGCGTAGATCATGGTGATGGGGCTGGTGTGGTGGTAGACGCGCTGGGTCTCGTTCCAGTATTCGGCGACACCCTGCAGGTTGAAGTAAAAACTCTCGACGGTGCTGTCGCGCTTGTTAATGACGTCCATTGCGCGCTCGCCGAAGCTGATGGGAGCCAGGCCCGGAGGCGCGCCCAGGCACTTCTGGCTGGCGCTGTAGCAGACGTCGATGTCCCAATCGTCGACCTGGACATCGTGGCTGCCCAGGGAGGTCACGGCGTCAGCGACCACCAGCGCGCCGTGACGGTGGGCCAGGTCGATGGCGTCTTGCAGAGGCGTGATCGCGCCGGTGGAAGTCTCCGCGTGGACCAGGCCGACCATCTTGGTGCCGGGATTGGCGTTGAGGGCGTCTTCAAGAGCGTTGAGGTCGGCCGGCTTCCCCCAGGGAGAGTCGACCATGATCGTGTTGGCACCGCACCGCTGGGCGATGTCGGCGAGACGAACGCCGAAATAGCCGTTGCGGCAGACGATAGCCGTGTCGCCGCGCTCGAGCACGTTTACGCAGGCGGTTTCCATGGCCCCGGTGCCGGTGGAGGAGATTGGCATGGTCACCGTGTTCCCGGTGTGGAAAACCTGGCGCAGCATTTCGCACACCTCGTCCATCACCTGGAAGAACACCGGGTCCAGGTGCCCCACGACCGGCTGGGTCATGGCACGGAGGACCCGAGGGTGCACGGTGCACGGTCCGGCGCCCAGCAGGAGCCGGTTCGGCGCTTCGAATTCGTCTCGATATGATTCCGTCACGATGGTCTCCCCTCCGGACATGCGGGTTCCGATACTACGACATGCAACTATACGACCGCGGAAGCGCCGCCGTCGATGTTGATCGCGACGCCGGTCAGATAGCTGGCGCGGTCGGAAGCGAGGAACGCGATCACGTCGCCGGCCTCGGAGCCCTCGCCGACGCGGCCCAAAGGCACCCCGCGTCCGGCGGCCAACTGGGCGTAGAAGTCGTCCATATCCAGATCCGGCTCGTTCACGATGCGGGCATCGTAACGGCGCTGGTGCTGGCCGCTCTTGATGAGGCCGATGCACACGGTGTTGACGAGAATGTTGTCGCTGGCCAGGTCCTTGGACAGCCCCTTGGTGATGGCGATACCGGCCGCTCGGGAAATGGACGTGGGCATGGAGTTGGCGCCCGGTGTCCGGCCGCCCAGGTTGGTGACATTGATGATGCGGCCACCACCCACCTTGCGCATCTCGCGGATGGACGCACGTATGAGGCGGACCGCGCCCCACACCTTGAGCTCGAAGTCCAGTTCCCAGTCGTCATCGCTGACATCCTCGAAGCCCTTGGCCATCGAAGTTCCGGCGTTGTTGACCAGGATGTCGACGCGGCCGTACCGCTCAACGGCGGTGTTGACCACGCGCGCCGCCGTCCCTTTATCGGTAACGTCCGCAGACAGGGGAAGCACCTCTCCCTCGGTGGCGGTGCGAATCTCGTCGGCCGCCGCGTCGAGAACCTCCTGCCGGCGGGCCACGATGATCACGTTGGCACCCTCGCCAGCCATGCGTTCGGCTGCCGCCTTACCGATGCCCTCGCTACCGCCGGTTACGATGGCTACCTTGCCGTCCAATCCCATCTCCATGGCTCGCCTCCTTAGCGCTTTAGGCCCGAACAACGCGAATAGTTCGGGCGGCAAATTATGTCTACGGGCAACGGGAATTATAGCATAGCGGGCCCGTTTCACCGGTTGCCGGGAGGCCCGGACAATCCCCAGGAAGCAGAATCGTCGCAGGTGGAAAGCATATCTTCCAGCGCGCGGACCTCAATCATCGTGACCGTCAATTCCCACTTGCGCTTAACAGAAACCCAGTCCGCGGCGTAACGGCACCAACCGGCCGGGTCTTCCGGGCGCCATTCGTCGGGCGGCTTCTTGCCCTTGGCTCGGTTCACGGAAGAGTCGGTGGCCTGTAGGCTCACCGGATTGGCCAGGTCATTGGCGTAAGCGCGTTTGCGTTCGGGCGGCCAATCCCAGCCGCCAGACAGGTGAGCGTGGGCCAGAGGAACATGGTGGTCGATGTCGACGTCGGACGCGTCGGTGAAAACCGCGCCGGTCCAGGGGCCGACCCACCGGCCGGATATGACGCGACATTGGTCGCGGTCGTCCTCGAGAGCAAAGGTGACCGCCGCCACGCTCTCGGCAATAAGGACTTCCGCACGGGTATTCTGACAATCCCGGTCGACGTCAATCCAGTGGCGCCAGTCATTGCGATTGTACTCGATACCGCTATATCGCTCTGCCACGTGCAATCCATTCAGCGCAACGAGTATCGACTGAACTTCCGGGCTTGCCGGCGAGGGATCCGCCGCAACAGAAGGTTCCGTGGTTAGCGTTGGCTCTGGGCCGCCCGCGGCGTCGCCGGCGATTCCCCGGACGGCATCGATTGATTCGGTTACCTCCGGGGTGCAGGCGGAGAACGACCCAGCCGCGACCGCCAGGACCAACAGTACGGCGATTGCGGCCGCCTTCGAACGCATCACGCTCGCGCGTTGGTCAGGAACCGAGGCCCTCGCGTTCCGCGATGGATGGCACATCCTTGTCGCCGCGGCCGCTCAGGCAGACCACGATGATGTCATCGGCGGACATATCGGCGGCCAGGCGGCTGACGTGATAGAGGGCGTGGGCCGACTCCAGGGCGGGAATGATCCCCTCGGTACGGCACAGGAGGCGGAAGCCTTCCAGCGCCTCGTCATCCGTGACCGCCAGGTACTCGGCGCGCCCGGTGGCTTTCAGCCAACTGTGCTCCGGGCCGACTCCGGGGTAGTCGAGGCCGGCGGAGATGCTGTGAGCTTCCTGGATCTGCCCGTTCTCGTCCTGCAGGAGGTAGGACAGCGAGCCGTGGAGCACGCCCGGGCGTCCGGCAGACAGCGTCGCGGAGTGGCGGCCCGTTTCCACGCCTTCTCCGGCCGCTTCGACGCCAATGAGACCCACATCCGTGTCGCCGATGAACTCGTAGAAGGTACCGATGGCGTTGCTGCCGCCGCCCACGCAGGCCACCACGGCGCTGGGCAGGCGACCCTCAGCCTCGAGGATCTGCTGCCGGGCTTCACGCCCGATGACCGACTGGAAGTCGCGGACCAGCATGGGATACGGGTGCGGGCCGACCACGCTGCCGATCAGGTAGTGAGTAGTTTCCACGTTGGTGACCCAGTCCCGGATCGACTCGTTGATGGCGTCTTTCAGGGTGCGGGTGCCGGATTCCACGGCGATGACCTCAGCCCCGAGGAGCCGCATGCGGTAGACGTTGAGCGCCTGGCGCACCGTGTCCTCGGCGCCCATGTAGACGATGCACTGGAGCCCAAGCATCGCGCAGACGGTGGCAGTGGCAACGCCGTGCTGACCGGCGCCGGTTTCCGCGATGATGCGCTGCTTGCCCATGCGCTGGGCCAGCAGGCATTGGCCGAGGGCGTTGTTGATCTTGTGGGCCCCGGTGTGAGCCAGATCCTCGCGCTTGAGGTAGATGCGAGCGCCTCCGCAGTGCCGGGTCAGGTTCTCAGCATAGTACAGGGCGGTGGGACGGCCGGCATAGTTGGTCATCAGGTGGTTGAGCTGCTCGGCGAAGCCGGCGTCGTCCTGAACGGCGCGGTAAGAATCTTCGAGCTCCGTGAGGGCGGCCATCACAGTTTCGGGGACGAACTTGCCGCCGAAATCGCCGAACCGGCCGCGATCGTCCGGAAGATTGGTCTGGGTGGTGACTACCATTACGTTACAGCCTCCGGTGGTTCAGGCGGGCCGCCGAGCGTTGGCCACAAATTGTCGGATTTTGGCGTGGTCTTTGGCGCCATCCGTTTCCACGCCACTGGAAACGTCCACGCCCCAGGGATGCGCGACAGCGACCGCCTCGGCGACGTTGTCGGGAGTCAACCCGCCGGCCAGCAGGAAGCGGCGACCGCCGGCGGTCAGTTGAGCGGCGATACTCCAGTCGAAGGACTGGCCGGTCCCGCCGTGCAAGCCGGCAACCTGGCTGTCCAGCGTGACGGTACAGCCGGCGTCCGTAAACGCGTCGATTTCGTTAGCAACTTCGGCGATGGCGGCGGGGCGGTCGTCGTCGGACACGTGCAGCACCTTGATCACGCCGGCGCGCTGCAGCACGGCGCGGCAATAGTCGAGAGGCTCGTCGCCGCACAGTTGGGCGTAATCCAGGCCCGCCGAGGCGATGGTATCCAGCACCTCGTCCAGCGGTTGGTCGCCGAAAAGGCCCACCGATTTGGGGCGTTCGAGATCTGCGGCTCTTAACGCGTCGGTGATGATCCGGGCGTCGGCAGGCTCGATGCGCCGGCGACGGTTCGGGACAAACACCATTCCGAAGTAGTCGGCACCGGCTTCGGCTGCGACCAAAGCATCCTCGAGATTACGGACCCCGCAAATCTTGACGGTGGTGCGTTCTACAGCCATCGTCCTAGACCGGAACGGGGGCACCGGTGAGGGACCGGACCTTGGCCGCCGTATCCGCAGCGGTAACCAGGGCCTCGCCGACCAGCACAGCGTCGATCCCGAAGGGCTCCAGCCGGGTCAGGTCTTCGGGTGTGCTGATGCCGCTTTCGCTGACTATGACCTTGCCGGCAGGGATCAGCGGCGCCAGCGACTCCGTCGTGGCCAGGTCGGTAACGAAGGTGTGCAGGTCGCGGTTGTTGATGCCGATGACCGTTGCACCGGCCGCGACGGCCGTGGCGATCTCCTCGGCGTCATGGGTTTCCACCAGGGGCGTCATGCCCAGCTCGGAACCGAGGTGGATGAGCTCGGCAAGCTGAGACGGCGACAGGATGTCGACAATAAGCAGGTAGGTGTCGGCGCCAATGGCACGGGCCTCGTACACCTGGTAGGGGTCGAACAGGAAGTCCTTGCGCAGCACCGGGGCGGATCCGGATGCGCCGCTTTCCTTGACCGCGGTCAGGTGTGACGGTTCTCCGAGGAAATGATTGTCGGTGATCACCGAGATGGCCGCCGCGCCGTTGCCGGAGTACGTGGCCGCGAGTTCGGTGGGGTGGAAGTCCTCGCGGAGCAGGCCCTTGGACGGAGACGCCTTTTTGACCTCAGCGATGAGGCTGATGCCTTCACCCCGCAGGGCGCCGGGGAAGTCCAGGGCGGGCGGGCGGGTGGCTATGGTGTCCCGCAAGGCCGAGAGGGGCGCTGACGCCATCGCAACGGCGAGCTCTTCGCGCTTCTTGGCGACGATCCGGTCCAGGATGCTTGGCATGTCCCGTCTCCTCTATGGCTCGGACGGAGCGAGTTCTCGGGTCAACGACACCATGGCGTTCAACTTCTCAGCCGCCCGACCATCGGCAATGGAGGCCGCAGCCATTTCGATGCCCTCGGCCAGGGTGTCGGCGACATCGCCGGCGACCAGGGCGGCCCCGCTGTTCAGCACCACGGCGTCGCGGACGGGTCCACCGGAGCCGGACAAGATCGCACGCATCGTCGCGGCGTTTGCCCCCGGGTCACCGCCCTGGAGGTCTTCAGGCGTGGCATGGGGCAGGCCCAGATCGCGGGGACGAACCACGTAGGGCCGGATCTCGCCGTCCAGAACTTCCCAACCGGCGGTATCGCTGCCCAGGGAGAGTTCGTCCATGCCATCGTCACTGTGGACGATGATCGCGTGATGGGTGCCGAAAAGCCGCAGGGCCTCGGCCACCTTTTGGGCGACCTCGGGGTAGCCCACGCCGATGAGCTGACAGGGGACGGCGGCCGGGTTGGTGATGGGTCCGAGGACGTTGAACACGGTGCGGATCCCGATTTCGCGCCGGACCCGGGCGGCGTACCGCATGGCTGGATGGTACGCCGGCGCAAACATGAAACCGATGCCGATCTCACGCAGGCAGCGTTCCACGGCGTCCGGGGGCAACTCGATCCGGACGCCCAGAGCCTCCAGCACGTCGGCGCTGCCGCAATCCCCGGAAGCGGCGCGGTTCCCGTGCTTGGCGACGGTGAGGCCGGCGCCGGCAACCACGAAAGCCGCGGCGGTTGAGATGTTGAAGGTGCCCTTCCGGTCGCCGCCGGTTCCGCAGGTGTCGATGGCATTGCCGTCCACGGCGACGCGGAGGGACTTTTCCCTCATCACGGTGGCGAAACCCGCTATTTCCTCAGGGGTCTCGCCCTTGAGAGAAAGAGCGGTCAGGTAGGAGCCCAACTGCGCGGGGGTGACCTCACCCTCCATCACCTCGCGCATCACCGTGACGGCATCGTCCAGGGACAGGGACTCGCCGGCCGTGGCCGCGAATATGGCTTCTCGGATCATCGGGCACCACAATCTGGGAAAATACAACCGCAATTATAATAGCACGCCCGAAGTTCACCCCAGTCGTGGAGGCAATCATGCGCGTTGACGTGCACACTCACGTATGGCCGGACCGGATCGCCGGCGCGGTGGCGGAAAACATGGAGTCGGAGTTGGGCTTCGAGCCCATCGCCGCCAACACGGTGGACGGCATCAAGGCGCACATGGCGGCTTCCGGCGTGGACAAGTCGATCGTGCTGGGGGTTGCGGCGCGGGCCGACCAGGTGAGGCGAGCCAATGACTGGCTGATCTCGATCGCGGACGAAAACCTGGTGCCCTTCGGGGCGGTGCACCCGGACCTCGCCGATAAGGCCGGCGAGATACGCTACCTGCGCGAAAACGGCGTCAAGGGGATCAAGATGCACCCGGTGATCAACGGGTTCTACCCCGACGACCCCCAGTGGTTCCCGGTCTACGAAGAGCTGGGCGAAGACATGACCCTTTCGATCCACGCCGGCCGTCTGCCGCACCAGGGGGCGGACGCGCCGCTTTACGCCGCGCCGGAGCGGATCGCCAACATCGTGCGCCGGTTCCCCAGGCTGAAGGTGATCGCGCTGCACCTGGGCGGGTTCTACATGCTGGACGAGGCAGAACGCACGCTGATGGGTCACGAAAACGTGCTGGTGGATACGACGTGGCCACCGTCGATTCGTGAACTGACCGCGGACACGCTGACCGAGATCATTGCCAAGCACGGGGCGCACAAGGTCTGTTTCGGGACTGACTACCCGCTGGTTGACATGGGCAGCGAGTCGGAATACCTGGCGTCGCTGCCGCTCACCTCTGGCCAGGTGGAAGGGATACTGGGGGAGAACGCCCGGAGGTTCATCGGGCTCTAGTGGCTTCAGTCGACGGCGTCTGACATCCCCAGCGCATGCAGGACGAACGCGTATTCCTCGGCGACCTCCTTGATACGCTCGAACCGTCCGGAGGCGCCGGCGTGGCCGGACTCCATATGGGTCTTGAGGAGGAGCGGGTTATCGTCGGTACGCATGGTGCGCAGCTTGGCGACCCATTTCGCCGGCTCCCAGTAGGTCACCCGCGGGTCGCTGATGCCAGCGGTGACCAGCATTGGCGGATAGTCCTGTTCACGGACGTTGTCGTAGGGTGAATAGGTGCGCATGTACCGGTAGTACGCTTCGTCGTTGGGATTGCCCCATTCGTTGTATTCCATGGTGGTGAGAGGCAGGGAGTCGTCCAGCATGGTGTTCAGGACGTCGACGAACGGGACGTGGGCCGCCACGCAACCGAAGAGGTCGGGACGTTCGTTGATGACCGCGCCCATCAGCATCCCGCCGGCGCTGCCCCCGGCGGCGGCGATTCGGCCGGCGGTGGTGTATCCCTGGGCGACCAGGTACTCGCCGCAATCGATGAAGTCGTTGAATGTGTTGCGCTTGTTCAGCAGCTTACCATGTTCGTACCAGTCCCACCCCATTTCCATGCCGCCCCGGATGTGGGCGATGGCGAAAATGAAGCCGCGATCGACGAGGCTCAACACGGAAACGCTGAAGTTGGCGTCCATGTTCAGGCCGTAGCTGCCGTAGCCGTAGAGATACAGCGGAGCGCTGCCGTCGACCGGGGTATCCCGCCGCATCAGCAGGCTGATGGGAACCGCGATGCCGTCCCGCGCCGTAGCCCAGACGCGGCGGGTCTCGTACCGGCCGGCATCGTATCCGGAGGGTATTTCCTGCTGTTTGCGCAGGACACGCTCCCGCGTCGCCATGTCGTAGTCGTATACGGCCGCCGGGGTCTTGAGGGACGTGTAGCCGAACCGCAGAGTGGTGGTGTCGAATTCGCGGCCGCCCCGGGCCGACATGGCAAAGTCGTCCTCGTCCACGCCCGAAACGAAGTGGGTGTCCCCGTCCAAAAGACGGAGCACCATGATCTGGGGCAGGCCCTCCTGACGGCAGGCGACGACCAGGTGGTCACGGTAAGCCTCAATGCCACGTATGGGCCGGCCGGGCTCGTGATTCATGAAATCGGACCAGTGGTCCCAACCGGGTGCGGCAATTGGCGCGGTGGACAGCATGAAATCCCGGGCGCCCTTGCCGTTGTGCCGGATGAAAAAGCGTTCGCCGTGATCGACCACGTCGTATTCGAAATCGGTAGCCCGCGGTTCGATCAGCACCGGCGCTGCCGCCGGGTCATCAGCGTCCAGGAACCGCCACTCGGACATGTTGTTGCCGCCGGCGGCCACGTAGATGAACCGGCCGCTGTTGGACTTGCCGACCCCGACAAAGAACCGCGGGTCCTCTTCCTGGTAGACTAATTCGTCGTCGGCAGGATCGGAGCCAAGGGTGTGACGATAGACGTAAACGGGCCGATGGTGCTCGTCCAGGACCGAGTAGTAGATGGTGCGGTTGTCGTTGGCCCACTCCAGGCCGTAGTAGGCGTTGGGTATTTCGTCGGCGAGGGTTTCGCCGGATTCCAGGTCAAGCACTCGGACCGTGAACTGCTCCGAGCCGTCGAAGTCCACGCCGTACGCAGCCAGGCGGTGGTCGGGGCTGTTTTCGAAATCCGAGACCCTGGTGTAATCGCGGCCCTCGGCCAGCAGGTTCACGTCCAGCAGGATCTCTTCCGGGCCATCGGGGCTGCCCGCACGGCGGCAGTAGATGGGGTACTGGCCCCCTTCCTCGAAGCGGACGTAGTAGTAGTAGTCGCCTTCCTTCTCGGGAACGGTGTTGTCGTCCTCCTTGATGCGCCCGCGGATTTCGGCGTAGATCCGTTCCTGCAAGGAGGCCAAGGGCGCCAGGAACGCCTCGGTGTACTCGTTCTCGGCGTGGAGGTACGGCATGGTCTCAGGGTCGTCCTGGTCCCGCAGCCAGTACCAGGGGTCGACGCGCGCATCCCCGTGGAGCGTGTCGGTGTGGGCGCGCCGGGGCGCAGAAGGCGGGTTGGGCAACCCGTTACCGGTGGTCATATCATCACTCCGTCGAGAGAGGGCGCGGCGCCGGCATCAATCTATGACGGGTTCCGCCGAGACGGACTTGGCGCCAGAATCGATCGCGGCCAGCTCGCCGGCCACGTAACGGCGGCACGCGCCGGGTCGCAACCGGGCGATCAACGACCCCAGCCAGCCGGCGTACTCCGCCTCCACGGTGAGGTAAGCGTTGCCATCGTCGTCCGAGGTGTACCCGGGATCCGCATCCGAACACAGGCGGACATGATATGTAAACTCCACGGAAAAGCCGGGGCCGACGGCGCGATGACTGAGCACCTCAGGTTCCTGAACAACGGTCATCAGGCTGGTGAATTTATCCCGACCAATTTGCAACTCGATGCGATTGCCCGGTCTGGGTTCCTTGCCGTCGGGCAAATCGGAGCGACGGTAGGCCGGACCGTGAATGGTGCGCGACGGAAAATCGATCACGGCGTTCCACGCCTCCTCCGGCGCGCAGGGTAGGATCTTGCCGAGTTCAAACGTCTGCATTTGTTTCCTTGTCGAGGGGGTGCGACTGGCCGCGATGTCGGTATCCGGCGCACCAGCGAACTGCGATAGGTCCGTTGCCTGGATTCACTTCCAAAGTCTACACAACACCGGGGGATCCTACCTACCTTCCAAGTTGACCGGTACCGCGAATTATGCAATGGTAGCGCATCCGGCGCGATGGAAACGCAGATCATGAGTATGCCTGAAGGCGCCCTGACCGGCCTCAAAGTCCTGGACTTCACCCACTACGTGGCCGGGCCGTATTGCACCAAGTTGCTGGCCGACTACGGCGCGGACGTGATCAAGGTGGAACGGCCGCCTGAGGGTGACGGGGCGCGGCGCATGGGGCCGTACCCGGGCGATGAACCGCATCCGGAAAAAAGCGCCCAGTTCCTGCACCTGAACACCAACAAGCGGGGCATTGCCCTCGACCTCAAGCAGGGTGGCGCGGGATCCATCGTAGATCGTCTTGGGGCATGGGCCGATATTGTGGTCGAGAGTTTCCGGCCGGGAGTAGCCGACCGGTTGGGCATCGGTTACGAGCGGCTGCGAGCCGTCAACCCGGCGATTGTCTACACCAGCATTTCCAACTTCGGGCAGACCGGCCCGTACCGCGACTATCGCGGCTCGGAGATCGTCTTCTATGGCATGGGCGGCGAAATGCACTCGACCGGCCTGGCCGACCGCGAGCCGCTGAAGCTGGGCGGAAACGTTGGGCTGTACCAGGCGGGCGCGGTGGCGGCCGTTGCGACCATGGGCGCCGTTTTGGCCGGTTCGTTCTGCACGGATGTGGACCAGGACGTACCGACCGGGCAGCACATAGACGTTGCCATATTGGAAACGCAGCTGGGGTCGGTCGACCGTCGCCAGAGCGCGCTGCTGGCGCACCAGTACACCGGGGAACTGAGCCACCGGCCAGCCTCGGGCGGGTCGGGCGGCTACCCGAACGCGGTGTATCCCTGCTTGGATGGGTACCTGCAGATCAACGGCAGCCGCATGTATTTTCCGCGGGCGGTGGCGATGCTGGGCAATCCTCGCGAGCTGACCGAAGACCGGTGGAAGGACCCCTCCTCGCAGGGCGACCCCGAGATGCAGGAGGAATTCGAAGGAGGTCACTTCCTCCCGTGGATACTGGAGCGGACGAGAGCCGAAGCGTGGCAAACCGCCCAGGAGAACCGCGTGCTTTCAGGCCCAATCAACACCATGGCGGACCTTGACGTGGACCCGTCGTTCAATGCGCGGGGCGTGTTTGCCGAGGGGGACCACCCAGCCGCGGGTCATCTGCGCTACCCCGGTCGCCCGTTCATCATGAACGCCTCGCCATGGCGGTTGAGAAGGACGGCGCCGCTGCTGGGGCAGCACACGGCGGAAGTGCTGCGCGAGCTCGGCTATTCCGACGCGGACATTGGCAGACTCCACGCTGCCCGGGTGATTTCGCTCAGCGGAGCGGGTGATTAGGATGCCGCGCCTGCCGCTGGAAGGTCTGCGAGTGCTGGAGATCACCGTGGTGTGGGCCGGGCCCTACTGCGGGTCGTTTCTGGCCGACCTGGGGGCCGAGGTGATCCGCGTCGAATCGACCAAGACCTTTGTACCATTGACGCGCGGCGCGGCTCCACACCTGACCCAGGCAACCATCGACAATTTGCCGCTGTACTCGGGAGGGACGCCAGGTCGCGTGCCGGGTGACCGGCCCTTCAACCGGTCGCCGATGTTCAACTCCCACGCCCGCAACAAGCGCAGCATGACCGTGAACCTGCTGGACCCGGGCGGACGCGAGATCTTCGACCGGCTGGTGGCGATCAGCGATGTGTTGATCGAAAACAACCCCACCGAGACCATGGAGAAACTCGGCATCTCCTACGAGTCGCTGCGGGCCGTGAAGGCCGACATCATCATGCTGCGGATGCCCGCCTACGGCAGCGACGGCCCCTACCGCGACTTCCGGGCCCACGGGGTGCATATCGAAGGTGTCGTCGGGCACACCATGCTGCGGGGTTACGAGGATACCGACCCGTCCTACAACACCACCGTGCTGATGTCCGACGCGGCCGGCGGCGCCCAGGGAGCGTTCGCGGTGTTGGCCGCGCTCCGGCATCGGAAACGGACGGGTGAGGGCCAGTTGGTGGAATTGGGCCAGGCGGAGAACGTTTTCCCATTCCTGGGAGAGTACTACCTGGACTTCGCGATGAACGGGCGCACCCACGAAACGCTGGGGAACCGCCATCCGCGCGCGTTGCAGAACTGCTATCCGTGCGCCGGCGAGAACCGGTGGGTGGTCATCACGGTTTACAGCGACGACCAGTGGCGAGCGCTGTGCGACGTGATCGGTGCGGTGGACCTGAAAGGCGACCCGAACCTCGCGAGCGCGGAGGGTCGCCATGCCCGCCAGGCTGACATTGATCGCGTCATCCAGGCGTGGACCCGCGACCGCTCGCCGGAAGCAGCGATGAACGCGCTGCAAGAGCGTGGCATCCCCGCCGGCGCGGTGATGAACCAGGCCGACGCATTCGCCGACCCCCACATTCGATCCCGAGAGTTTTTCGAGGAGGCGTACCAGGAGGATTGCGGCACGCATCTGTACCCAGGCCCGCTGTACAAAATGTCCGAAACGCCGTTGGGCATCCATCGCGGTCCGGTGATGTTCGGGCAGGACAACGAGTACGTCTATCGAGAACTGCTGGGATACTCCGAAGAGGAGTACGCGGGGTTCGTGGCGGCAGGGCATGTCGGAACCGATTACGCGCCGGGGGTCGGCTGATCCCGCGGTCACTTCGCCTTTCTTGCTGGAGGACGGGAATGCAATCCCGTCCTCTACAAATTGCATGGCCGATGTTAGGATAATGCGAAACCCGGAACCATTTGAACGAGGTATTGCAATGCCCACCAAAAGGATCGGCATCCACGCGGGAGCGCCGAACGCCGAAGCGTCTCTCGATCTCATGCGCCGCGCGGAAGCGGCCGGCGCTCACGCCGCATGGCTCACCACCGGCGGCACCGGCCTTGACGCGCTGACTCTTTTCGCGGCGGCGGCGGTGCAGACCGACAGCATCGTATTCGGGACCTCCATTGTCCCGACCTACCCTCGGCATCCCATCGTGGCCGCCCAGCAAGTGCAGGTGCTGGACCAACTGGCACCCGGGCGGCTGCGGCTGGGCGTGGGTCCCAGCCACCGGCCGACCATGCGCTCGATGTTCGGCTTCAACCTGCGCGCGCCGCTGACCAACCTGCGTGAGTACCTGCAAATTCTGCGGGCTCTGCTGCACGAAGGCACGGTGGATTTCGACGGACAGGAATACACCGCCCACGCCAGCATCCCCAGACCCGTGGACGTGCCGGTGATGGCGTCAGCGTTGCAGGAAGGCTCGTATGAATTGTGCGGCGAACTAGCCGACGGCGCCATCAGTTGGGTGAGCCCGGCGGTGTACCTGCGGGACAAGGCGTTGCCGGCCATGCGGCGGGGATCCGACCAGGCCGGTCGGGACACTCCCCCATTGATCGCGCACGCGCCCGTTTGCATCAGCGACAATCCCGACGCAACTCGGCTGGCGGTGCAACAGCAGCTGTCCAACTACCCGCGACTTCCCTTCTACCAGCAGATGTGGGCGGCCGCCGGTTACCCGGAAGTGGCCGAAGAGACGTGGAGCGACGCCATGATCGAGGCCACCGTGCTGACCGGCGACGCCGATACCGTGGGAGAGCGCATGGTGGCCATGCTCGACATGGGTATCTCCGAACTGCTGGTCACGCCGGTGACCGCCAGTGACGACCCGGCGGCGGACATGGAACAGACCATCAACCTCCTGGGCAAAGTCGCGCAATCTATCTGACCGGAGTAGCGCCATGAAACTGGGCCTGTTCAACATGCCGCTGCATCCGCCGGGGCGACTGCACGCGGATACCTACGACGAAGACCTGGAGCTGATGGCTTACGCCGACGAGCTCGGGTATTCCGAGGCGTGGATCGGCGAGCACTTTACCACTGAGTGGGAGAACATGCCGGCTCCGGACCTGTTCATCGCCCGGGCGCTGGGAGTGACCAAAGACCTGGTGATGGGCACTGGGGTTTCCCTGCTGGCCTTTCACGATCCGATCATGATCGCGCATCGGATGGCCATGCTGGACCATTTGGCGCGGGGAAGGTTCTTCTTCGGCATCGGATCCGGCGGTGTGCCGACCGACTCGGAGATGTTCGGCATGGACCGGCAGTCGGGTCAGCAGCGGGACCGGATGCGCGAGGCGGCGAACGTCATCCTGAAGATGTGGACGACGGAAAACCCGGCGGATGTTCGCCATGAGGGCGACTATTACACGGTCCGTCTCCCCGAAGCGCGTCCGGAAATGGGCCTGGCCTACCACATGCGGCCCTACCAGAAACCACACCCGCCCATCGCTGTCGCCGGAAGCAGCCCATCGTCGCCGACCCTGGAGGTCGCCGGCGAGATGGGCTGGTGGCCGATGAGCACGCTTTTCCTGCACGCCTCCCATCTGCCCAACCACTGGAACGCGTACTCCAAGGGAGCCCAATCAGCGGGCCGGCAGGTCTCGCGGAACCAGTGGCGCATCGCCCGGGAAGTCTACGTCGGAGAAACCACCGAACAGGCGGTGGCGGATGTGATGAACGGCCCGCCAGCGCGGACCTTCGACACCTATTTCATACCGTTGCTCGGACACGGTCAGCGCGGACTGGACGGGATCAAGATCGACCCGGACCTACCCAACTCGGCACTAACGCCCGAGTACATGCTGGAAAACTTCTGGATCGTGGGCGACCCCGACGAATGCGCGCGGCAAATCCGCGAACTATACGATGACACGGGCGGGTTCGGCACTCTGCTCATGCTCTGCCACGACTGGGGAACGGAGCGGGCCAAGGGGCTGCGCTCGCTGGAACTGCTGGCGACCGAGACGCTGCCGCAACTGGCCGATCTGAATCCCGACGACCAGAACGACGCGAACGCCACCGCCACCTAAAGGAGACAAAATGTTTATCGCCACCAACCGAATAAAGGTCAAGACCGGCTTCGGAGACACCCTGGAAGAGATGTTCAAAGCTCGCGGATCGGTCCAGGATCATTCCGGGTTCATCAGCTTTGAGCTGTGGAAGATGCACAAGACACCAGACCACGAGGAGTTCCTGGTGGTAACCCATTGGGAGACCGAGGAAGACCACCACACCTGGACCAGGAGCGATGCTTTCCGTTCCGCCCACGCCGGCGGGCCGCCCGATTTCCTGCTGGGTCCCGGCGAGTTCCACACGTACGAAGTGGTGCACCGGCTGGAGGCCTCCGGGGCCGCCGCGGCAGCGGACTGACTCCGAGCGTAGGCAAGCCGGGGTTCATTATGCCCACTGCTTCAAACCCGCGCATCGCTCCGGACGGCTCGCTGGTCATCGACCTGCGTGACTTGGGAATTTCGGTCACCGGGCCGGAAATGGAGCACGTGTTCAGCAGGTTCTGCAACCGGAACAGCCAGAGCATATGGCAATACGAACTGACTCCGGAAGGGGAGATAATCGCCGTGCCACCCGTAAATCATCCGGGTGGGGCCCACGAGAATGACACCGCAACGGAACTGAATCTGTGGGCGCGGGATTTCGGCGGAATGGCCACCGGTTCCAACGCCTTCTATCGTATGCCGGTCACCGGCGGCGTGTTGGTACCCAATGCGGCCTGGATCTCCCCGGAACGGTTGGCTGCAAATCCGCCCATCCCTGGGGACCCAATTCCCACTTGCCCGGATTTCGTGATCGAGATTCGCTCCGGTACCGACAATCTGGCTCCGCTGCACGCCAAGATGCAGCTTTACATGCAGAACGGGGCGCTGCTGGGCTGGCTCATAGACCCGCCGGGCCGCCGGGCATATATCTATCGTGCGGGCCAACCGGAGCCGGTGACGCTGGAAAACCCGGTTATGCTGTGCGGCGAGGACGTACTGCCGGGCTTTGAGTTCGAGATTGGCCGATGGACATTTGACCGGGATTAGACGCTCACGACCGGTCCGGCGCTTCGCAAACCAAGTCCTTCACCCACCCCCAAACTGTCGGCGACCGGAGCCGGGTCGCTGGGACGCGCGGTCGGGGTTGGCGACGATAACCCCCGGTCGTGCCGGGGGTTACGCATGTAGCCGTCGCCGGCGCTCAGAGCATCGTCTCCGGCCTGATATATTGACGCCGTTCCCGGCTACTCTTTCCCGAAGGAGTTCGCAAAATGGATCCTGTCGAACCAAACCTGGTGCCGGAGCAATTCGGGCCGCTACAGGGGGTGCGCATATTGTCCACCGGCACCATCGTGGCTGAGCCGGTGGCAGCGGGAATGGCGGCGGACATGGGCGCCGAGGTGATCCACATCGAGCGGCCCGGCGGCGGCGAGGACTGGAGGCACGCGGAGTTTCCCATCGAGTCTCCGAGCGGCGTCCAGGTGGCCAGTTCCTGGATCCAGGACCACCGGAACATGTTCCACACCACCCTGGACTTCAGCACGCCGGAGGGTCGGGGCATCTTCCTGAACCTCTTGCAGCGCGCCGACATCTGGATGGAAAGTTCCAAGGCTCGCACCTACGACAAATGGGGCCTGGACGACGACACGGTACTGGCCGCCAACCCGCAAATCGTGATTTGCCACGTGTCCGGGTACGGCCAGGAGGGCGACGCCGAATACGTCGGGCGGGCATCCTACGATTTCACCGCCCAGGCTTTCGGCGGAATGATGAACTTGATCGGCAACCCGGAACCGGAGCCACCCACGCGGGCGGTTCCCTGGACGGCCGACTATATCACCGCGCTGTTCTGCCTGTGGTCATCGTTGGCGGCATATATACACGCGCAGCGTACCGGGGAGGGCCAGGTCATCGACCTCGCGCAATTCGAGGCCGTGCATCGCATCCTTTCGGGGACCATGGTCGCCTACCATGAGCTGGGTCTGGTACGCGAGCGGGCCGGCAACAAGGCGGGGAATGCGCAGCCATGGGACACCTTCCAGGCCAGTGACGGTTGGGTGGTGATCGCAGCCGTGGGGCCAGCGGTTTATGCGAGAGTGTGCGGCGTGCTGGGTTTGGATCCCGATGAAGAGAAATGGGTCTCAGCGCGCCGCAACGTCAATTCGCCGGAGGGCATCGAGTTCGACGCGATCCTGCGCGGATGGGTGGAAGACCGGACGGTGGACGAGGTAGTAAGAATTTTCAACGAAGCGCAGGTTGGCTGCAGCCGGATCATGAACGCCGAGGAGATGGCCGCAAACCCGCATTACCAACGGCGGGGCGTACACGCCGCATGGCACGATGGCCAACTGGAGCGGACGGTGAAAGGCGTGGGGATCGTCCCCAAGCTCTCAGGAACGCCTGGGAAGATCTGGCGCGGTTCCGTTGCCGTGGGTCATGACAACCAACTGGTGTACGGGGAATTGCTGGGTATGGCGCCGGACATGCTATGTGATCTGGAAGCGCGCGGCGTGATCTGAGGTCTGGCATCTCTCAGCGGGTTTTGACTACCGCGTTATCTAGGAGCGAGGTGTAGCCCAGCATAAACAACGCTGATTGCAGGGCATCCACGCGGCGGGATTCAAGAACGTTCTCGAAATCACCGGGATCTGCAACCAGCGCTTGCATCAGCCACGCAAATTGCAGGTTGGCTTTTGCGTACTCTTGGCTTTGCTCGCGGCTAATCGTCTGTTTGCATCTGCCTTCCTTATTGCCATAAGGTTCGGGCATCCCCAGATTCAGAAACGTTGGCGTAATGGACAGGGCGGCATCCCGGCAGTACAAGCGAACCAGACAGGTGTGTGCGCAGCCTACCCTGCTGTCGTAAATGGGTAATCCAAGTATTAGCGCCGCGTAAATCTTGCTGAATCCCGATCCCATACGCAGCGAACCTGGCAGGTCATCCGTGTCGGCTTTGGCAGGGTCGAGTTTCCGCTTGATTTCATCAATGTGCCCCCGAAACTTCGCAGGCGTCATACCACCCCAATTCCCGTATGAATCTACGCGAAGCCTGTTGATGCCTCCCCAGCGGGCGATTTCATGCGCAATGTCATAGAAAGCCTGGCGATCAGCTGGGGTCGATATAGCGCCAATTTCGTTGAATCTACGACGGTAACCATCGAACCTATCCATAGTCTGGTCCGCTGACTCCCATCTACGGTCGTCGGGCCAACGATACTGCCCATAGGCTTCGTACAGCGTGCTACATTGGAAACGAGACCCGCTGCCACGTTTTCCTGCATAGGAATGCCGCAACCCCCACTCGCCTCGTACCAAATGACCGGCCCACAGCACGAAACCGGCCACATCTTTATCAGCTAGATAATCATCCCGTTTCATCGTGAGACACCTCGGAGAAGGACGTCAAAGCGAAACCCCCGGTTTCCCGGGGGTTCGTTCTTGCTGGATTTGGTAGCGGGGGTTGGACTCGAACCAACGACCTTCGGGTTATGAGCCCGACGAGCTGCCACTGCTCCACCCCGCGTCGAGGCGCTTTTGCGCCCGCAACTGAACAGGAAATCTGAACCTGGTAATCAATGGGATGATTAGAACCGAGCCAAGAGAATTAGAAGCTCTTAGCGTGGGTCAAATCACTCGACTGGTTAGTACCGGTTTGCTGAAGCTGTTACCAGCCTTACACATCCGGCCTATCAAGCAGCTAGTCTCGCTGCAGTCTTACCCCCGAACTGAATCGGGGAGGGAGGCCTAATCTTGGGGGATGCTTCGCGCTTAGATGCCTTCAGCGCTTATCGCTGCCAAACATGGCTACCCAGCGCTGCTCCTGGCGGAACAACTGGAACACCATAGGTTTGTCCTTCCCGGTCCTCTCGTACTAGGGAGAGGTTCCCTCAAGCCTCCTGCGCCCACGGCGGATAGAGACCGAACTGTCTCACGACGTTCTGAACCCAACTCACGTACCCCTTTAACCGGCGAAC
>JAJEIA010000048.1 GCA_022823505.1 Dehalococcoidia bacterium | reverse complement strand
CAGGACCTGGTCAATGGGTATCCGCACGTTGGGTCGGTTGTCCAGGTACAGGGGGTCGCCGTAGGGGACGATGGTGTTCAGCGCATCGTTGCCCCCGGACAGCTGGAGTACCACCAGCACCGGATCTTTCTTGGTGGATGTCATATCATTCCCCCTTTTGTTACTCGAACAGGTACTCGGTGGTCGCCACGATGGACTGCAGCATCTGCCCGACGCGGGTGCCGAACTCGTCGGTGCCGGTCCGAAGCTCGCCTTCGCTGTCCGCCAGCGCGATCAGCTCGTTGCGGGTGACGTCGGCCAGTTGGTAGTGACCGAGGAGCTGCAGGCAGCCGTCCACCAGGCGCTCGGACGAAATGGTGTCGCCCTCGGAACCCAGGCGGTTGATGATCGCCTGCACGCCGCGGTGGGAGGTGTCGCCGACTGCGTCAGCGGTGAAGTTGATGCGCTCCACCAGGGTGCCGCTGTCGATCCACTCGCGGCCGGTGTGCCAGCCCTCCACGGTGGGCGGGTTGAGCAGGTCCTGGCCCATGTAGCGGATGGTCAGGGTCATGGCGTTCAGGCCGGGGCGCGGCATGTCGAAATCGCCGACCAGGCGCATGGTGCCCACAACGGTCTCTGTGGGGCTCTTCACCTTCTCGAACCGGGCGTTCTTGAAGAAGTCGGAGTTGAACAGCACGCGCAGCATCGAGCGGATGTCGTAGCCGGAGCGGAAGTACTCGTCTTCCAGCAGTTTGATGGCTTCCGGATCGCGCGGCGGCGTGTTCTGCCAGGCGGGAACCTGCGGCTCATCGGCGACGAAGAAGTTGTACATGTGCCGCGCCACGAATCGGGCGGCTGCCGGCTGCCGGGCGACAATCTTGACGATGTCCTCGCCGTTGAAGTTGCCCGTCTCACCCAGGAACGTCTTCTCGGTGTAGTCGTGGTCGGACGGGTCGTAGATGAACGCGGCCTCGTACTTGCCGTACGGATACCGCGGAATCGAGTTGGTCACCGTCCAGCCGGTGAAGGCGCGGGCGGCTTCCTTGACGTCGTCCTCGGAGTAGTTGGCGTTGCCGTCCATGCCGACGCCCAGCGAGAAGAGTTCCAGCAGCTCGCGGCCCCAGTTCTCGTTGATGGCGTCCTTGTGGCTCATGCAGTTGTCCAGGTAGAACACCATGGCGGGGTCCATGGACAGGCCCATGAGCAGTTCCTCGAAGTTGCCGAACCCGAGGGTGCGGAACATGTCGAGCTCGATGTTCTGCTGCTTGGGATACTCGCACTTGGCGTGGCCCGTGCAGAAGATGTGGTGCCAGAACAGGGCGATCTTCTCTTCAAGCGGCCGCTTGGTGTTGATCATCCGGTAGGTCCACTCTTCCTGCTGACCCTCGAGGCCCGCCTTCGACACCCACTGCGGCTGATAGCGCATCAGGATGTCATCCTGGATAGCGGGCTGGGACTCCGGATTCAGCAGCTCTTCCACCGTGGCCTCATAGCCCTTGGCGGCGCGCGCCTCCAGTTCCTCATAGGTCGCCCCGAAACCGGCGCGGCGCATGAGGTGAGCCATCAAGGCAATGTCTTGTTCTGCCATCCTGTTACCTCCTGGGTCCTAGTTTTTGACGTAACTAACTACCAACTCCCCGGCGGGTGATGTCCCCACCGGGTTTGGCGCCGGAGCGTGTCGAAACGGCCGTTTCTTCGGGCACGCCCCAGCTGTTGGCAGCAATTCGTTAATTTGAGCGCCATGCTAGCCCGAACGGCTCAATTCGTCAATGTTTTCTATTATGAAAACACATATGGAAATCCGGGTCTACGACCACCCTCGATGTACTGTCACTGCGGCGCATTCGCATGAGCGATAACCATCCGACCCCGGAATTGCTTGCGCGGGACATCGTGAGTCATCCATTCGGGCGGATGCCGTCCTAATCGTCAGCCGGACGGAACACACGGCCCATCCCGGTCCAGCATCGATTACAATCGCCCCGTGATCAGTGTGTTGCGCACCTTGTCGCCGGTGGGGCGAGCTGGACCGCGGTCGGAGCCTGGGGTGTCGGCGGCAGGGCCGGTCAAGGCTTACCCGTGCTAGAAACCCAGTCCTCTCGAGGACGCGCGGCGTCGTATGCCACACGGATACTGAGCCCGTGGCGTTCGTACAATTTCCGGTGGTATTGGACCGGATCGGCAACCCAGGCCCTCTCCCAGGGAGCGCAGATGCTCGTTCTGAGCTGGCTGGTGCTGGAGGTCAGCGGTTCGAGCACCAAGGTGGGCTTGACGCTGTTTCTCTACGGGCTGCCCAACGTCGGCCTGCTCATGGTCGGCGGGGTGATCGCCGACCGCGTCGACCGGAAGCGACTGCTGATAACCATCCAACTGGCGGTGGGAGCGTCGATTTCGGCACTGGCGGCCCTGTCACTGACCGGCGTGATCGCCGTCTGGCACGTGTACGTTGCCGCCGCGTTGCTGGGCTCGTTACAGGCGTTGAACCAACCGGCGCGGGTGGCCATGGTCGCCGACCTGGTGGACCAACGGACCCTGCTGGATGCGGTGGCGCACTTCAACGCCGCCGTGCACATCGGCCGGATCGTGGGTCCGCCGCTGGTGGGCGCGATTATCGACCACTGGAGCATCAGCGCCGCGCTGCTGGCGAACGTTGCGTGCTACGCGATCAGCGTGGTGTGCGTGGCGAGGATCCAGCCCATGTCTGGCGATTCTAGGCCGGCATCCCAGCCAATACTGCGAAACTTCACGGACGGCATGGTGCAGATCTGGCGGGCGCCCGTGCTGCTCACCGTACTGGTGCTCGCCTGTGCTTGGGGTGGGTTTGGCATGAGCCATCTGGCGGTGATCCCGGCTTTCGCGAAGGATCACCTGGGCACCGAGGCGTCCGGAGCCGGCCTGCTGCTGTTGGCCTCCGGGGTCGGTTCGCTGTTGGGGAACATGCTCATCACGTTCATGCACCGGGCCTGGCTGTACCGGTGGCTGCTGGTCTGCCTGGTGTCGTTCTGCGCCTGCCTCACGCTGTTCGCGTGGTCCAACTGGTTCTGGGTGTCGTGGTCGCTGTTCCTGCTGGTGGGCGTGCTGAGCCTGGGAACCGTCTGGCCCCTGGCCACCACAATCCTGCAGCTGTCCGCTCCCGGCGAGATACGGGGTCGAGTGATGGGTGTGCTGCACTTCACGCCGGGCTTCCATAACCTGGGAGCGTTGCCGCTGGCGGGCGCTGCGGGTTGGGTGGGCTGGCCCACGTCCATCGCGATAGCCGCCGGTCTCTGCCTGCTGGTCACGCTGTGGTTCGGACTGGGTCGGGCGGCGGGTCGCCAACTCGCCTCCAACCCGGCCGGCCAGGGCGATAGCGCCGACACGTAGCGTCGCCTGATTACGAGCCGACGAGTTTGAATGCCGGCTAGTCGTTGCCACCGCTGGGGCTGGCGGCGGCGGCCACCGGGCGGGCCGTGCCCCGGAAATAGATGTCGCGCCAGAAACCGCTGGCGATTACGGTGCCCAGAACCACCAGTGTGAACGCGGCGCCCGAGATGGCCATCACATTGCCCGCGTTCCAGAAGTCCGCGAGCCGGCCGTACAGCAGGTTGGCGAAGGCCATGCTGCCCCCGATGTGCATGGAATACGCCGAAGAGACGCGACCTCGGATTTCGTCCGGAACCACGGATTGGATGATGGTGTGAGTGACCGTCATGAAGCCGGACGTGCCCAGTCCCATCATGACCGCCGCGATCACGGAGATGCCAGTCGATGCCGACAGCCCCATGCCGATGGGTGTCAGGCTGCTGGTGAATCCCAGCAGCAGAAAAACCCTCCCCCGGGTCAAGTCGTTGACGATGCCGCCTACGAACAGCGAGGAAAATAGTGAGCCGACGCCCAGGGCAGCCATCAGGGCGTAGACGTCGTTCTCGTTGAACGTGATGCCGTCTGGCGAGAGTTTCTCCAGCGCCAGGGGAGGCAGCATGGACTCGAACGACATCACCAGCACGCAGTGGGCCAGGGCGATCATGAGGATGCCGAAGACCAGCGGGGTGCTGTAGATGTAGGCAAATCCCGCGGCGACGTTGCCCCAGAATCCCCGGCGGCGGTCGATGCGCCCCGTCGACACCATCCTGATGTTCAGCGCGGAGGCCAGGGCCACCAGGTAGAAGGCCGCGCAGGCCCAGAACACGATGGCGGAGGTGCCCATGGTGAGCACCAGGTTCTGCAGGGAGAAGGCAAAACCGCCGGAGTCAAAGATCGCGCTGCTGCCCACCGTGGCCGAGATCGCCAGCAGGATGGCAGGGCCCACGGCCCGGGAGCCCTGCTGCATGGCCTGGTTCAGCGCCACCGCGTTGGGCAGGCGGTCCCGGTCAACCAGGTTGGGCGTCAGGGACTGGGAAGCGGTCATCTGCGTCGAGCGAAGCGTCCCGTTCACCACCGCCAGGAGCACCACGTACCAGGGATTGGTGACGCCGCTCATCACCAGGAGCGCCATGACCGACGCCTGGACTATCTGGAGGATGTACACCCGCTGTAGCAGCGTTTTGCGGGTCATCTTGTCGGCCAGGTAGCCGATGAACGGGGTGGCAAAGAACCGTGGCGACATGGCCGCGAAGGTGATCAATCCGACCCACAGCCCCTGGGTACCCTGCAACTCCGGGATGCTGTAAACCCACGCGCCCCGGGCCACGATGAGAGCCCACGCGCCGCTGCTGCTGCACAGGGTGGAAAGGGCAAGGAAGCGGAAGTCTCGGAACACCAGCGCCGCAAGGAACCGGTTCGCCCTCTGGGCGAAGAAGTTGGGCTGCGGTGCTGGGGTTGTTGACATTTAGAGTCTCCGGCCGTGTCAGGCAGCGGGCTGGCACGGCTTCGAAACCCGATGCTCACCTTGCGCTAATCCGCGCATTGTACTCCAATTATTCACCATACCGATACCTGGAGCCGTGCGATATAACGTATGGGCGTCACATCGTGCTCCGGACTGGCCCCTTATGCTCACGGGGGCGAGACCATGGCCTCGCCCCCGCGGCCGTCACCGGACGGCGACGTTTCCGGTTCGTTTGGGGATGGATCAGTTGGGTACCCACACCACGGCGCCCACCTCGGTGAACTCACGGCCCACCTTCTCCCACGAGTCGCCCGCATCGCTGCTGGAATACAGTTCGCCCATGAGGCTGGAAGCCACGACGAAATCGGGGTCCGCCGGATGGGTGGCAAACTGCCAGATGTTGGAGTTGGGTTCCACCGGAAGTGGGCGTCGCTCCCAGGTCTGGCCGGCGTCGCGGGACCGCTGGATGGCGCCGGCGCCGCCAATGGCGGTGTCGCCCACGCCGGCGAAGATCACGCTGGGGTCGTCGGGCTTGACCGCGATGCCGCGGCTGTACGGCAGGACGAACTGGTCGGTGGTGACCACCGATTCCCAGCTCTCGCCCATATCGGTGGTGGCGTAGATTTCCCGCGGCGTGCTGGCCAGCACCCGGTTGGGCTCGCCCAGGCCGATGGCCATGCCGTGGATGTCCGGGTGGACGCCGCCCTCGACGTGGGTCCAGGTGTCACCGCCGTCCAGGCTGCGGTACACGCCGTCGACTTCGACGCCGGCCCAGACGGTGCGGTGGTCCTTCGGGTCAACCATCAGCATGGTCACCATGGGCGGGCCGATGTGACATTCCTGTGCCATCTGGACGGACAGCCTGCTCCAGCTATCCCCGCCGTCACGCGAGCGGTACAGCGCCGCCGGCTTGATGCCCACGAAGATGGTGTCGGTGTCCTCCGGGTCGATGGCGATGGACCAAATGGGCACCCCGTCCATGGGCGACCAGAGCTTTTCCCATGAGGCTCCCTTGTCTTCGCTGCGGTAGATGCCGTTGTCCGCCCCGGCCAGGATGCGGCTGGGGTTGTCGGGATACACCGCCATGGCCCGGACCTGGCTGCCCAGCGGGAAGGGATCGCGGATCCGCGTCCAGCTATCGCCGCCGTCCGGGCTGTGCCAGACGCCGCCGCCGAAACCGGTGGCGCCCACGCAGATGCTGTAGTTCTTGCTCATAACATTGCCCCCTTTCAATCGTGAGGTCCGTCGTTGAACGCGGTTGACTTGAAAGCGCTATCCCGGTAGTTCGGTGATTGAAATCCAGCCCGGCCCTTCGCCCAGTGGATGCGTCCCCACACGGGACAGTTGGCCGGAATCGCCGTCGACGCCAAAGATGGCCATCTGGCCCGAATCCTGGCCGGCGGAATAGATGAACTTGTCCTGGAGGTCCAGGCACAGGGCGTTGGGCCTGGGCTCGGATTGGACGATGCCGTTGGACGTCAGCGCGCCGGTTTCCCCGTCCACCGTGTAGCAGGCGATGCTGTCGTGGCCCCGGTTGGGCGCGAACAGGAACCGGCCCGAGGACGTGACCTGGATCTGCGAGCAGGTGTTCCGCTCGCTGAACCCTTCCGGCGGCAGGGTGGTCACCGTTTGGAACAGCGACAACGTGCCATTCGACGTGTCCAGGTTGTACGCGCTCACGCTGCAACCCTGCTCGTTGGAGAAATACAGGACATCCAACGAGGGATGGAAGCAGAAATGGCGCGGTCCCAGGAACTCCTCCGGATCCACGGTGGCCGGCGAGTTTGGGGTGATTTGGCCGGTGTTCTCGTCGAACCGGAACTGCCAGATCGAGTTGGGTCCGTTGCCCGCGATGTGCGGCACAAAGGCGTAGGCGTTGGTCGGATCGGTTTGCATGGCGTGGGCGCCGGTGGCGGTTTCCAGCGATACGACGGGGTCGCCGCCCACCGAACCGTCATCGCCAATGGGATGCACCGCCACGCGCGCGCCCTGGTAGTAGGACGACAGCACGAACCGGCCGCGGCGGTCGGTGGCCACGTAGACGGGCCAGGCGTCCAGCGGCACGGACCCGTTCCGGGTCAGTCCGCCGCCGGACTGGTCGATTTCGAAACTGACCAGCTGGGTGATTTCCCGGCAGCCCACGTACAGGAAACGGCGGTCGGGGCTGATCGCCATGGTGAACGGGCCGCCGTCCACCGACACGTCGGACTGCAGGGTCATCCCGCCGGTATCGGGGTCGATGGTGAAGACGGAGATCTTGTTGTCGCCCTGCACGGCGACGTACATGTAGTAAGGCATCGCTTCTTCCCCTTGATCGATGTGCGGCGGTCGGTTTTGGCGCCGGCGTTACCCGGTGGACGGACCGTAGCCTGGCTTGCGGGCCCAGACCATGCCGGCTGGGTCGTGGGCGATTTCGACGGTGTTGCCCCTGGAGTCGCGCAGACCCAGCGGGTGCTGCACCAGTTCGATCATGTTCCCGTCCGGGTCGTTGATGTAGGTAGAGTGGCCGCCGCTGTACTCGCGGATGGAGGGTTTTGAGTACGGCACGCCCAGCGCGTCCAGGTTGGCGATCATCTCATCCCAGTCGTGGATCTCCACGGCGAAGTGGCCCGACGGGTTGGGGTCGGGAGTAAAGGTGCTGTGGATCTCGCCGTTGCCGATGCGCAACTGCAGCTGTCGCTGGTTCAGCTCGGGCCCGCGATCCAGGAACTCCGCGCCCAGCACCTTCTCGTACCAGTCCCGGCTCCGCTCCTTGTCGCTGATCTGGATGTTGATGTGCTGAATCATCGTGACTCGAGACATGGTTCACCTCCTTTTCGTCAAACAACCGCTGGTTGGTGCAGGATTACAACTCAGTTTGTGCCGTTGGCGCAAGTATAGCATCAGGCCTGAGCACGCCAGCGCGCAGAACGCAGCGGGGCCCGGTTTTTCACCCGGACCCCGCGAACCCTGAGTGATTTTTCAAGACACGGGCGGTCTACCCCAGGTGCTGGCGGATGAAGGCCGTCATGCGTTCCAGGGCTTCCTGCGCCACCGGGGTTGTGGGGTTCTCCAGCAAACGCTCGCCCTCACCCTCAAAAATCTTGACGTCGATGGGCCCGCCGGCCTTGCGGTACTGGGCGATGAATTCGTCCAGGTCCGGGCGCGGGTGGGCTTCCTCGTAGGAGCGGGCCAGGCAAAGCGTGGGCGGGAGTTCCATGCTCTCGCCGGCGGCCAGGGCGCGGGCCGGCGCGGCCTCGGCCATGGCTTCCTCGGTGACCCAGTACAGGTCATGCATGGGGCCGACACGGTCCGCCATGCCTTCCGGTGGGGTCACGTCGTCGCGCAGACCCTTGGCGTAGAGGTAGCGTCCCAGCGGGTCGATCACGGGCGACACCATGATGACGCAACCCAGGGTCCCGTCCAGCGCCGAGGCGCCGTTGGAAAGTGGCAACGCCGCGTAGCGCGGGTCGCTGGGACGCATGCCCAGCAGCATGGCCTGGTGCGCCCCGCTGGAGGTGCCCATTGCGCCGACCTTGCCGGGGACGCCGTTCCACGCCTCGGCCTGGCTCTTGCACCAGCGGATTCCGTAATGAATGTCGGCAAAGGAGGCGGGATAAGAGGCCACCGGCGGTACCCTGAAGTCCAGAGCCGCCACGATCACGCCGTTCCGGGCCAGCGCCTCGTTGGCGAGATTTCCGTTGTGTCGATCTCCCCGAACCCAGGCCCCGCCGTGCAACTCGACCATGATGGGGAACGGTCCGGTTCCGCGAGGCCGGAACAGTCGCGCCAGCAGGGGCGTATCGCCGTGACGGAGATATTCCACGTCCTCGATGTCCACCTCGTAGGTTGTCGCTTGCTTGCTGGTGACCATGCTGAACCTCCCGTTCCGTTGTTGCCAATGTGTGCGATGGTTTGCTCACTGCAGGTTTCGCAGCAGGCTGCCGTAGCCGTCGATCGGCTTGGTCCAGCCCACCTGCCGCAGGGCCATCCAGATGGTGGCCTGGTTGACCGAGATTACCGTCTTGCCCAGTTTCTGTTCCAGCTCTTCCACCGCGTCCAGCGCCCGCCAGGCGGTGCCGGGCAGGAAGATGGTGTCCGCCTCGTCCTGGGCGACCGCGAGGGCAAAGTCGATGATGGCCTGGGGCGGATCCATGTCGATCTCCCGGGGGTTCATCGAGTCTTCCATCCACGGCGCGCCGTCCGCGCTCAGCACATCGAATCCGGCCTCTTCCATCAGGGGCTTGAGACGGTTGCGCAGGTGGAAGTTGCGATACGGCCCGGCGATACTCAGTTTCCGGCTGCCCATGTGACGCATGGCGGCGATGCAGGAGGACACGGCGGTTATCGATTGCACGCCGCTGGATTCCTCCATCAGTTTCGCCATCGCCTGGTCGTAGGCCATGTAGCCCTTGTGCCAGGTCCCGGAGGTGCAGGCGTACACCAGCACGTCGGGACCGATGTTGGACAGGGCGCTGGCGCCGCGAGCCACATCCTCATTCATCTTGCCGACGTCGAATCCGAACAGCGCGTAGTCGACTTCGTTGGCTTCCGCGCTGGTCATGCTGAGCCGGTGACCCGATTCCGCGGAGGTTTCGGGCTGGCTGCCCCACGTGCCGTTCCACATGCGCTCGAAGTGGACCGTTATCTCAGGCGGCACCACCCGGTAGAAGTCAGGTTCGACCACCGGGTTGGTGGCGGGAACCAGCGCGCCGATGCGCTGCGTGTTGGTCAGATTCGCCATAGGTCTCTGCTCCAGGCCGTTTTCGGGCGTATTATACAGCCCGCACTGCGTTACACTTAAGCAGACCCTGATCAACGGTCGTTGACCATGACGACTCCTAATCAAATTTCAGAACTCCTGGCAACCTTGGACAAACTGACCCTGGCCGACTATCAGTGTAGAGTAATCAGACACGGGTCTCGTCTCGTCAGGAAGCACCTGGGCTTCAGGGATGCAAACATCGCTGTCGCCATCGACCGGTTGAATGACAGTACAATCGTCAACCTGTTGGATGACGCGGCCGACCGGGGAGTAATCACCGAAGATGATGCCGATGAACTCGACCGGGCCGACATCATCCTGCGCGGCAGTTCACCGGAGGGGGATGACATTTGTGTCGTCGGTGAAATCTGCATCACCATAGACGACAGCGACGTTGACCGGGCCCGCATCCTGCGGACGGCCAGCGATACGCGCACCCACGCTGCCGTGATCGGAACGGCCATCTCCGACGCCAACCGGGAGCGAGCTGGCAACGGCGGTGTCACCGTCATCATTCAGAACGACTGAGTGGTGACCTCACGCGATTGAACCCTGCAAGAGCGCTGATGATTGAGGAGAGCAACGATGGCAGATGAACCAATCCGTGTGGGCCTGATCGGCGCCGGCGGAAACGTGCGCAACCGCCATATTCCCGGCTTCCAGGGAGTTGATGATTGCGAGATCGTGGCGGTGGCGAACCGCACCGTCCAGTCGGGGCGCGTGGTCGCGGACCAGTTCAACATCCCCAGGGTGTACGGGCACTGGCGCGAAGTGCTGGAGGACGACGAGGTCAACGCCGTCTGCATTGGCACCTGGCCCTACATGCACCGCACCATGACCCTGGCCGCACTGGAAGCCGGCAAGCACGTGCTCACCGAGGCTCGTATGGCCAACGACGCGGCCGAGGCCCGGGACATGCTGGCCGCCTCCCGGGCCCACCCGTATCTGGTGTGCCAGCTCACCCCGACCTCCACCAGCTACACCATCGACAACGTGATCAAGCGGTTGATCGACGAGGGACACCTGGGCGAGTTGCTGTCGGTGGACTTCACGTCCCTGCAGAACAATTTCGCCGATTTCGACGGTCCTCTGCACTGGCGACACGACCGTGCTCTCAGCGGCTACAACACCCTGAATATCGGCGCGTCCTACGAGTCGATGATGCGCTGGCTGGGACGGGGTACCCGGGTCTTGGCCATGGGCAAGGTGCACGTGCCCTACCGGCGGAACGACAGCGGGTATCTCACGTCGGTGTCCATACCGGACCACATCGACATCCTTTACGAGTTGGCCAACGGGGCGCAGGTGCACATGCAGATGAGCGCCACCTCCGGCCTGAATCGGGGCAGCCAGATTTGGATGTTCGGCACCGAGGGCACCATCCACGTGGACTCCCAGCGCCGGGTGTGGGCCGGCAAGCGCGGCGATTCGGAGTTAGCCGAAGTGCCGAACCCGCCCGAGACGCAGGCCAGGTACCGGGTCGAGGAGCAGTTCACCAACGCCATCCGCGGTACGGAGATCGTGGACATGGTTGCATTCGAGACCGGTGTCCACTACATGGAGTGGACCGAAGCGGTGGGCCGCAGCGCCATGACGGGTCAGGCGGTGTATCTGCCCCTTTAGCCGGAAAGCCGGTCCCCGCCTCCAGCGGGGCCAACGCGACACCGGCGACGGGTCGGAAACGGATACCAACAGCCGGCCGGATCGGGCCGGGCGGAGCATACATGGAGTTCAGGCTGAACCGCGAGATCAAGGCGTACTGCCCTGACTTTGAACCCGTGCGGACGATCCTCCGGACACACGGCGCAGAGTTTGTCGAAGTCAAGGAGCAGGTCGACCACTATTACCGGCTTCCGCCGGCGGACGACGCCGGAGGAACGCGCCGTCTCAAACTCCGCGCGGAGAAAGGGGAAGGGACGCTGATCTATTACTGGGACCGTCAGGAAGCCGGCGCTCGTACCAGCCGGTACCAGTTGGCGGAAGCCAATGATCCCCGAATGGGCGAAATGCTTGACGCTGCCCTCGGCGTCAGGGCCGTCGTCCGCAAGCAGCGGGAGCTGTGGCGCAAGGACAACGTCGTCTTCAACCTGGACACGGTGGAAGGCGTGGGCCAGATTGTCGAGGTAGAAGTGCTTGCGGAAGACGGTTGTGACATTGATGCCCTGGCGCAGGAGTACCGCCGTCTGTTCGAGCCTTGCCTGGGAGGCTACATCTCCGGCTCCAACGAAGACCTGGTCGCCGCCATCACTCCCCCGCCTTGATGAAATCGGAGACGCGTTCGGCGATCATCATCGTGGTGACGTTGGTGTTGGCGCGAACCACGTCGGGCATGATTGACGCATCGGCGACCCGCAGGTTGGACACGCCGCGCACGCGCAGCTGAGGATCGACCACCGCCATCGGGTCGTCGTCCGGCCCCATCTTGCAGGTGCCGGAGATGTGATACGAGGTGCTGATGTTGCGGCGCAGCCACAGGTCCAGGGTCTCGTCACTCTCCAGGTCCGCCGGCGTGGGGGCGGTGATCTCGTCGATGATTCCCTCGTAGGCGCTGTGTTGCAGGAAGGACACGCAGAGACGGACGGCTTCCCGCAACCGTTCCCGGTCCCAGTCCTCCTCCAGGTAGCGGTAGTCCATGCTGGGCGGAGTGTGGGGGTCGGAGGACTCCAGCCGCAGTTCGCCCTTGCCGGCCGCCAGGTACAGGCCGCAGTTGACCGTGTGAGCCGGGTTGTCGTCGCGGACCACGGTATTCAGGGAGGCCGGCGAAAGGATCATGTCGTTGGGCGTGTCCGAGCCGGACGCGGTGAAACGCAGCCGCAGCGCCCTCATCCCGTTGGGGTCCTGGGGAACGTCCTCCTTGACCATGAACCGAACCGACACGTTGGGATGGTCGCGCATGTTCTGGCCGACCCCGGGCAGTTCCACCGCGACCGGGATGCCCTGCGCCTGCAACTGGTCGGTGGGCCCGATGCCGGACAGCATCAGCAGTTGCGGTGAGGCGACCGCACCGGCGCACAGGATGATCTCGCCGCCCTCGACGACGAAAGTGTCGCCGCCGCTCTCCACCTCGACACCGGTGGCCCGTCTGCCGTTTGGGGTGTCTTCCAGCACCAGGCGGTTGGCCTGGACGTTGGGCCGGATGGTCAGGTTGAGCCGGTGGCGCACCGAGCTGATATAGGACAGGGCCATGCTCATGCGCACGCCGTCGATATTGTTCTCGGCGCGAAGGCTGACGCCGGTGGCCTCCGGGTTGTTCACGTCGGGATGAAAGGGGTATCCGGCGGCGGTGGCGGCCTGGAAGAATGCCTCCTGGGACGGCGGCCAGGTCTCGCGCTGGTGATGGCGCACCGGCACTGGCCCGTCAGTGCCGTGGAAGTCGTCGTGAAAATCGGCGTCGTTCTCCAGCTTGCGGAAGTAGGGCAGACA
>JAJEIA010000054.1 GCA_022823505.1 Dehalococcoidia bacterium | reverse complement strand
GTGGATCGTGCTGGCCTACGGGGAGGATGGCGACGACCGGATGCTGCGTAGGTACGCGGAATGCATGGCGGACCCCAACACCACCCTGCATAGGCGGACCGTGTCCAACGCGGTCGGGTCCGTGCCGCTGAGCACCCAGGTGATGGAGGCGCGGTTGCGCGCTCAACTTGAGCGAGGGGAGGTCACGATGGCGGGGATCAGGGCCGGCTATGCCCGCTACTGCGAATAGGATTGGGCGAGGGTCGCGGAAACGCCGTGGCAAAAGGAGCAAAGCCGCGTGGTTCACGGTATCGATGCCGCAGGGGTCGTCGATGGTGGTTGTAGTGCTGTTTCGTCGGATGTCTCTCAGCTTGATGTCATGCGATAGTGGTTGATGGCAAGGCGCCGAGACATCCTTGAAGTCAGGCTGTGCCCGCATTGCGGCAGTTCCAGGATACGGCTGCGTCGCCAGAGACATCGGAACTTCCTTTGGCGATGCCGGAGTTGCCGCCGCGCGTTTCGGACCCCACGGGTGAGACAGGTTCGGTCGACCGGAGGTGATCGAAGCAGGTACGTGCTCGCCGGCGACATACCCCGATTGGAAAGGTCTCGCCGGAAGAGAGGTGGGCGTGGGGGCGGAAGCGGGCGTGGCCGTCGTAGGGGCGGGAGAGCGTCCCTCGTGGTATTCCTGCTGGTTTCGCTGATTATCCTGGCCGCCGGAGCCTGGTGGTTGGCCGAGGAACGCGGGTACGACCTGAGGCGATCAACGACAGCCGGGGCTGTGCCTGAAGAGCCGAGGACGACACCCGATACTCCGTTGGAGACGGACGAACCCACTGTGACGTCGTCGACACCTGGCGCGGAGTCCATGGCTGTGCAGCCGACTGTTATGCCAACGCCCGGACAAACGGCGGCAATGCCTCAGTCCATCGGATCGGGAGCAGAACGGGCGGTTACCCCACGACCCGCCGCCACGTCGGCTCTTGCTTCGACGCCATCACCGACGCTGGCGCCGACGGCAACGCCAGTGCTGAGGCCGGACGAGCGCCATATGGACGAGAAGAGGCATATGCTGGAGCTGATCAACGCCGAGCGCCAGCGGGCCGGCGCCGGCCTCGTTGAATTGGGGGATAACGTCGCGGCCCAGATTCACGCGGAATCGGCGTTGGAGAACTGTTTCTCGTCCCACTGGGGGATCGACGGCCTGAAACCCTATATGCGCTACAGCCTGTCCGGAGGTTACCAGGCAAACGGAGAGAACGGCAGTGGACTGGACTACTGCATCGGGGCGTTTGACGGTTACCGGGCCAACTCCGGCATCCGGCGGGAGATAGAAGAAACCATGAGGGGCTGGATGGACAGTCCCGGCCACCGGCGCAACATATTGGATCCGCGACACCGCAAGGTGAATATTGGCATTGCCTGGGACCGGTACAACACGGCGATGTACCAGCATTTCGAGGGCGATTACGTGGAATACGAGGAGCTTCCCGCCATTGTCAACGGGGTGCTGGAATTCTCGGGCAGGACCAGGAACGGCGTGCGGTTCGGCGGTGCTGGAGACCTGGGAGTGCAGTTGTACCATGACCCGCCGCCGTATCGTCTCACGCCGGGGCAAGTGGCCAGAACCTACTGTTACGACGGCGGCCGGCCGGTGGCCAGTTTCAGGGAGCCTCTCGCCGGGGGTTCATTCTGGACCACGGATCGCTACACCACTTCCTATGATCCGTGCCCCGACCCTTA
Organism: Dehalococcoidia bacterium; assembly: GCA_022823505.1. GTDB lineage: Bacteria > Chloroflexota > Dehalococcoidia > Lucifugimonadales > UBA3495 > Bin87. The sequence continues at coordinate 1,733 of JAJEIA010000054.1, read as the reverse complement.
CGATGTGCCGGCTGATGCGCCCGCGCCCCGGTCGCCTGAAGAAGCCGACCGACTGTGGCAGCAGGCCCACGCCGCCAGTGGGTCCAAGGCGGGGCAGACGGTCACCGTTCCCTGGATCACGGCGTCCCGTTGGACGGCATCGGGAACAGAGTTTGAGGTCCGCGCTGGAATTGGGGACATTCTGGATCGGTATGGTGATGGAGTCTACACGCTGGTGTTGTGGGGAAATCTCCAGGGGGAGAGGACGGTGATTTCCGAATACTCCATGTTTCACGGGGTCGTTCCGCCGGACACCTACCAACCCGATTGACCGTTCAGAGCACAAGTTCGAGCCTGCGGCGCTGGTTTTGGCATACGCGGAGGCGATGAAGGTGTAAATTGACCCGTGTTGAGAACGCGGATTATGATTCTCCGCCACCGCGGGGTGCGGAGCGGAGTGACCTGGCGCGGGAGGTCCGGTTACATGAGAGACGTGGCGTTCTGTTTGGTGGAGAACGACAAGGGAGAAGTTCTCTTCGTCCAAAGGGCGTATGGCAAGGAAAAAGGCAAGTGGTCATTGCCGGGAGGTCTGGTCGACCGTGGCGAGAGCAGTCGTCACGCTGCATATCGCGAGACCAGGGAGGAGACGGGCATCATCGTCGGGATCACCCATCGGCTGTTCACCGGCAACAGCAATCCCGTCAAGGTTTTTGTCGGAGCGCCTGTGGGAGGCAGGCTCCGGTTCCAGCGCAAGGAATGCCTGGACGTGCGCTGGCGCGATCCGAACCGGATCCGGCCGGAGGACCTGGCTTTCGGAGGCGACAGGAAGGCGCTGCGGCTCTGGGCGGACATCAAGAGTGGCCGGGCCAGGCCGGAGAAGGATTACTCGTCGAGGGGTGGCAGCGTCAGGTCGACAAGTTCTCGGAAGCGGCAGAGGGCCACGGCTCTGGTGGTCAGGGACGGCACGTACCTGCTGGTGCGTGACAAGGGTCACGACAAATACTCCCTGCCGGGAGGGGGTATGGAGCGAGGCGAGGCGGCGTTGACTGCGGCGTGTCGGGAAGTTGGCGAGGAGCTGGGGTTGAAGGCCTACAAGGCGGAGCGGCTCTTTGACTACACCAACGAGGGGAGTTTCAACGACCACAAGGTGGTGCTGGTTCATGCCGGTGGGGACGCCAGGATCAACGACCGGGAGCTGGAATCATTCCGCTGGTGGGACGGCCGGGAGCGCCTGCCGGTCTATCCCCATGTGACCAGCATCATCAGCCGGTATGAGGCTGGTTAATGTCATCATCCGCAGTTGCGCCGAAACGTTTGGCTGACGTGTGACGATTCAAGCAGCGGACGACGGCCGATTTGCGGAGTGGGGTAATGCTGCGGGAACGCAGCAATCAATGCGTGGATCGCAGAGGGTTGTGATGGGGAGGCTGAAAATCATATGGCAGTAGGAGAACGGCTGTGGAACTCATAATATTCGTCGTCGTATGGGCGATCCTGGTGCTGGGCGTATTCATGGATGTCCGGGAAAAGATGTTTGGACGAAGGAGAACGCTGATCGTGGGCGCCTCCATCATCGCCGGCGCAATCCTGGTGGCCAGCGACAAGGTGACGTTCTAGTATTGGTTCAAATCAGCAATTGAATTACTTGGAGGTTCGCACGGGAAGTTCCTATGCTGGCTGCAAATTGAGGTTGCGGGGAGGTGCGGCCGCCATGCCTGGGAAGCGATACACCATACAGTTGATCACGGAGGAAC
>JAJEIA010000106.1 GCA_022823505.1 Dehalococcoidia bacterium | reverse complement strand
TTCATCGTTGTTCAAATCGCTCATACCGTCACCGCCATCACTGTGTCGGGTCTATTACTTCAAGAAATGGGAACCGCCGAAAATCGCTGTCCATGGTGCAGATCTGGCTGATGCCGTGCTCCCGCATCAGCACGGCCGTGTGCATATCGTGAACCACATTGCCGCGAACGCTGGGGATTTCGGCAGCTACTTCGGTTAACGTAGCCAAATGCTTTTCGGTAGGCAGTAACAAGGAAAATCCAGGCGACGCAAGGAGCCGGCCAAGAAATTCCAACCCTTCGGCTGGAGTCCAATGATTCGGCAGGATACGTTGGTGAGTGGTCACCCTAAGGAACTCGTAGCAGATGTTCCACGTCAAGTACGAAGGCGTTTCCGCTGTGCGTGCATGTTCTATCTTCCGCAGGCAAGCTCCGTGAAATTCCGATTGTTGGTGGACCGAGTACACAAGGACGTTAGTATCGAAAACCATCATCCTCATCCATTACGCTGTATAGTTCCTCTCGGTTCGAAATGTCGACCAGGATGGGACCTGGCGGCAATTTGGGAAGTTCAGGCAGCTTGTCGTGTATCTTTTGTACCTTGGATTCGGCCGGAGCCTCACCCAGAACTCTGCGAATGCCGGCCTCCGCCAGCGCCGAGGCCGTGGTACCCCTCCGCTTCGCCTCCGCCTGCAGCCGTTCCGCGATGGCTTCGTCGAGATTCAATATGATCTGCATGGTACCAACCCCTTGGTGATTACCTCCAGATTACACCGTCTGCCCCGTGAAGCGCCAACTGCCCAGCAGCGCCGCCGGCACGTGCATCGCCACGCCCGCTTCGTTCAGGTTCAACTGCGCCGTATCGGACAAAGCCTGGCATCCGGCCAGTGCCTCCACGTAGCTTTGCGTGAAGCGCAGGTTCTTCACCGGCGCGGCCAGTTCGCCGTTTTCGATCAGGAACGTGCCGTCCCGCGTCATGCCGGTCATCACGCACCCGCGGTTGTGGGACAGCCGCGTGTAGTAGAACCGCGTGATGTACAGCCCGAGGTCCACCGACGCGATCAGCTCTTCCGTGCCGCGGTCCCCCGGCCGCATGAACAGGTTCGTCGCCGTCGGCCCGCCCGTGGCGCCCCGCTGGTGCCCGGTGGAACCCACGCCGGCCCTGGCGGCGGTGTACGTGTTGTGCACCGGCCCTCGTACGACGCCGTCCGTTACGATCTCCACCCGCTGCCGGGCCACTCCCTCCGCATCAAAGGGAACCGGCCAGCCGGCCGGGTCCAGGCCATCGTCATAAATTGACACCAGCGGGCTCATCGCAGGTTGTCCCTGCAGGTCGCTCATCCAGCTTCGCCCGTCCTGCACCATCTGCGCGCCCATGCCGTAGAAGCTCAGCGCCTCCAGCATGTCGTCCACCGCGTAGTTCTCCAGCACCACCGGGTATTCCCCGGGCTCCAGGTCTCGCGGATTGCGGCCCCGCACCGCCTTGCCGATGGCCTCGTCCGCCAGTGCTTCGCCATCGATCGTGTCCATCCGCCAGCCGCCGCCCTTGGACCAACCTGCCGAGTCGTCACTGCGCGCGGTGATGAGCACCCCGGAGAACGAGCCGACGTGGTAGGCGTCGGCGCCCCGCGTGCTGACCACCGCCAACTCCGTCGCGCCGGTGCGGCAGAAGCCGGCCGCGTCCAGCGAAAGGTCGGCCGCCTTGTGACACACCATGCCGACGATCCCGGCGCGCTGGTCGGCGTCGCAGGCGGCCGTGGACTCGTCGTAGGTGGTCACCGATTGGGCCGGTGACGGCTCGGGCAGTCCGGGAAAATCCGGATCCTCGGGCATCAGCCGGGCGTACTCGGCTGCCTGACGCACGGCATCGGCCAGACCCTCCTCCGACAGGTTGTTGGTCACCGCCCGGCCCTGGCGTTTGCCCACCGCCACCCGCACGTGGGCGACGGCGTCCTGATGCGCCACGTTCTGGTGGATGCGGTTGTTCGCGAACCGCGTCAGCGCCTGCTCCGTGGCCGTCAGGTAGATGTCGCCGTCCGCGCCCGCCGGACAGTGGCGCAGCGCCTCGCGCAGCAGGGACCGTATCCTTTCCTGTCCCAGCATCACGGCTCGCTCCGGCGTCAGCGCATCACGCCGACGCGCACGTTTCGGAAGCGCGATGGACTGGCGCCGTGGCTGGTGTGGGCGATCTGGCCGGGCTGACCCTTGCCGCAGCGCGGCGTCCCCCAGAGCTGCCAGTGCTCCGGCCCGCAGACCGCGTCGCAACTTCGCCAGAACTCCGGCGTGATCCCGGTGTAGGTGCAGTTGCGCAGCAAGCTGCCCAGCTTGCCATTCTTGATCTCCCGTCCAACCTCCGTCCCGAACTGGAAGTTGTACCGGCGGTCGTCAATGGACCACGACCGGTTCGTTTCAAGGTAAATCCCGTCGTCGGTGTCGGCGATCAGGTCCTCCAATGTCCACCCGCCCGGTTCCAGGCTCACGTTGGTCATGCGAATGAGCGGGATGCGGTTCCACGACGACGCCCGCATGCACCCGTTGGACGGCATATCCAGCCGCGTCGCCGACTCCCGGCTCATCAGGTATCCGACGAACTGCCCGTTGCGGATGATGTCCGTCGCCTGCGCCGGCAACCCCTCGTCGTCCCACCCGAAGGTGCCCAGCCCGGTGGCGCTGGTGCTGTCGGCGGTGATGTTCACCTGCTCGGACCCGTACCGGAAATTACCCAGCAGGTCGGGCGTCAGGAACGATGTTCCCGCAAAGGCAGCCTCGTCGCCCAGCGCCCGGTCCAGCTCCACCGCGTGGCCGCAAGACTCGTGGATCTGTAACGCCAACTGGCTGCTGTCGATTATCAGGTCGGTGTTGATGTTCGACGGACACGGCTCGGCGGTGAGCAGCTCCGCCGCCTCCTCGGCGGTTCGACGCGCGTTGCCCGGCAGGTCCATCGCCACGACATACTCCCAGCCGGCGCACCCCTGTTGCCGCCCGTGGGACTGCGGATACGAGCGCCGCTGGGTCTCGCCATTGCCAACTGCGGTCGCCTGCACGCCCCCGCCGGCCTCGTGGATGGTTTGCGTCACCAGCGCCCCCTCGGTATTGGCGAAGGTGCGCTCTTCGCGTATGAAGACCACGTTGGCCATCCTGGCGGTAACTTGCGGCACGGCCGACATCTCCCGGTCCGCTTCCAGGAGCAGGGTCAGCTTGTCCTCCAGGGGTACCGTGAACGGGTCAACCCCGATGGGCGTGGCATATCTGCCCCGGCTGGTCACCGGCTCGCCCAGCAGATCGGAGACCGTCAGGCCCGCACCGTTCTGGCTCGCCGAAGCCCGCGCGATCTGCACCGCCTGCGCCGCCGCCTGGTCCGCCGCCTCGCTGGTCAGCTCCCGCGTCGACGCGAACCCCCAGGCCCCCTGGAAAACCGCCCGTATCCCCAGCCCCACCGACTCATCGGCGGTCATCGTCTCCACCACGCCGTTCCGCACCACAATCCGCTGCTCCCGGTTGGAAACCAGCCGGATGTCAGCATACTCCGCCCCCCGGGCGCGGGCAGTATCAAGCGCGGTGGCGATCAGGGGGTCCAATTTGCCTTTGGTCGGTATGTTGCCAGGATGTGCAGAGTTCATTCGGAGGCTCGCCAATGTACCTGCATTCGGATCTCGTCCATCCTGCGGTTGTACTTCTCGATAGTCTCCCAAGTCCGACCAGCCAATCGCTCTGTTTCGATCCGGTTGAATTCTGGAACTTCTTGAGGAGCTATCCTGGGCAGTGCGTGCCCCATTTGCCCTTTGCCGGTAATACCTTGCTTTCCGGGCTTCAACCGACCCATCGACCACACACCGCCGATCTGCGCATCCGGCGTGCCGGCAATCCCGTCGAATACAAAATGGTGGCTTTCTGTTGACACAGGCATCAGTAAATCATCGCCGCCAGTATTGCAGTGCAATACCAACCGATAGCCGTGCGCCGTGCGTTCAATCTGCAACCAATGACAAATGCACGTGAACATCGGAAACCCGTAGATCTGGCCGCCGCGTTTGTTATTGCACTCATGGTGCATCGGCTGGCAATTCCAGTCCTTGTTGTAGTCTTTAGGCCTTATCCAGTCTTCCCTTTCCCTGAAAAACGACTGGGTGAAAATATGGTCAACCGTCGCGTCAGCCCGGTTCCGTATTGCTTGTCCGCAGCCTCCGATATGGACTCCACAAAGATGATCGTCTCTGGGCAGTAAACGGGATAGTTGCTTGCTTCGGTTCATACCTGGTTCATTCACTCAACCATCGCTGCTTGCGCAGCATTGGAAGTGTCCACCATGAGAAACGACCATTGCACGGCCTAAGGTTGTTGCTTCAACAGTGACCTCATGAAATCCATCGAACCGCTCGCCCGACGCTTGATAAACACAGGTGTCGAGACCGATAGCGTATCGCATGCGGTCAGTTCAATGCGGGAGTATAGTGTTCGCCCCTACACCGGCAAAAACGGCTCGTCCGAAGCCGGCGGCAGCTGCTCAAAGGCGTTGATGTTGAACGCCAGCACCGAGTAGTAGCCCATCAGATTGGTCAGCTCGATCAGCCCACGGTCGCCGAACTCGGCCCGCGCCGCATCGAAGGTGGCCTGCGATACCCGCCGCGTGCGAAAGAACTCCCGGCCGTAGTTGATCACTGCCGATTCCGCAGCCGATAGCTCCGGCAATTCCTGCTTGTCGCGCAGGGCGTCCACCAGTGCGTCGCTAAGACCGTGGCGCCGGCCGGCGGCAGCGTGGGCGTGCCAGATAAACTGGCAATCCAACTCCCGGGCGGTGGTGAGCATGGCGAGTTCCGCGATGTTGTTGGCCAGGGTCGATCCTCCGGCGCGGAGGTAGTCCCGCAAAACCTCGCCGCGCTGGGCTATCTCAGGCACATGGAGTTGCACGGCGATGGGCCCGAACTCAGGCACCTCTCCGCCGCGCGCGGATACGATAGCGTCAAAAGCGTCAACCTGTTCTGATGGCACGGCATCCCGGGACGCGATGGGGAAACGAGGCATGGTGTATCCTCCTGAAAGTTGGGTTTAGTTGTCAGCAGCGACCAATTCGGTGTCGGGCGGTTCGGTGAAGATCGGTTCGCCATCGGTGTCCAAATGCCGGTGGTTTATCAACGCGCGCAATAGCTGTTGATGGCTGCGCCGAATTTCAGCTATCAACTCGGCCTTGAGCTCCTTGTTCGATTCTTCAATCTTGTCGGAAAGTTCCTTGTGGGAGACCTCGTTCTTCTCGATGGCGTCCTTGAACTCACTCCGCCTGGGCAGGTTGCCCAGAGCGTAGGCTGCTCCAGCGCCGGAGACGAACAGCATTATTCCCAAACCGACAATCGCAATCAGTTCGGCGTTCTCAATCATTAGAACCTTCCTTGCTGGTCTTCACGCATCCGATTCCGCTTGTCTCACTGGCAGTGCGGAATAACTTCCTCGCCGAATAGTTGGATGGCCTCCATGATGCGTTGGTGCGGTGGGCCGCCGGAATGCGCGTGCCGCAGCCGCAGCAGGAAGTAGTCCGCGCCCGTGGCCTCCTTCCAGCGGTGAAACTCGTCCACCACCTCTTGGGGCTCGCCCAGGATCAGCCGGTCGGGGCCAAGATTGTCGATGTTGATCTGGGACTCCTCCGTGTACTGTCGGAATTCGTTCAGGCCATTGCGCCAGTAGTACTTGTAGGCGTCCATGACCTCCGGGCCGTACACCCGCTCTGCCTCGGCGCGGCTCGGGGCGACCCAGGCGTCGCGCATCAGGCACAGCACCGGCTCCTTGCCGGCCTCCTCCGCTGCCCGCTGGTAGGCGCTGGCCAGCGCGATCGTGTTTTCCAGGTCGGTGCTCGGACCCGCCACAAAACCGTCGGCGATCCGGCCGGCCCGCCTCGCTCCCGGCGTCCGACTCGCCCCGATCCACAGCGGCGGCGCCGGATCCGAGTATGGCCGCGGCGTGATGGTGAGGTCGTCCAGGTTGAAATGCTCGCCGGAGAACGAAAACCGCTCACCGCTCCAGCATTGCCGGATGATCTCGATCTCCTCCTCGAACCGGCTCACCCTTTGCTCTATCGCGATGTCGAACGTGCGGAAGTCCACCGGCTGGTAGCCCAGGCCCACGCCCAGGATGAACCTCCCCCGAGACACGATGTCCAGGGTGATCACGTCCTCCGCCAGGCGCACCGGGTGATGCAGAGGCAGCAGGATCACCGACGTCCCCAGGTTCAGCGTCGTGGTCTGGGCGGCGACCGCCGCCGACACGATGAGCGGCGAGGGCAGAAAGCCGTCCCGGTCCTGGTGGTGCTCGCCAAAAAAGCAGGAATCGAAGCCGGAAGCCTCCGCGAGCCGGGCTTCGGCGACGACCTCGTCGACCCGCAGCGCCAGGTTCTCACCGGCCGGCGGGTCTGCTATGGAACTGTAGATCCCAAATTTCATGCGCAACCTCGGTGGTTGTCGGAGCTATTAACGGTTGCGCCCGTTCTGGGCGATAGCCTCAGTCAGACGATTCAATGCCTCCAGAAATGCCTCCTGCTGAGCGGCCGCCTGCGCCGCAGCCTGGCGACGTTCCTCGGCGGCCCGTTCGTCAGCCTGGCGACGTTCCTCGGCGGCCCGTTCGTCAGATTGGCGGCGTTCTTCAGCAGCTTGTCGGCGCTCTTCAGCCATCTGTTCCAGGGTGGTCTGTATGAATTCCATCATTTGGTTGTTGCGGTGCCGTTCGCGTAAGAAAAGCATAAAATCCGGCCCTCCGACGATGGCTACGGCGATGCTGCCGTGGATGAAACAGTGGTGAAGTACAGACGTTGAGATGTAACTTGAGACAGGACCTGGCCGGCACATCGCCTCATTCGCGTTCTCAATAGTGCAGGGTATCGCTGTGAAATACCACACCAGCCAAGTGACTACGGCGGCCAGCGCCCCAGCGAGCGACGGCGCCCATAGGGCGACCAATAACGTCCTGAAATCTGGCAGCATTATAACCCCGCCAATCCGGCGGCGGTTACTTGAAATGCGACAGCACCCGGTTGGAGAACAGCTCCATCTGGCGGAAGTAACCGTCGGGCTCCCCGGCCAGGAACCCGAACACGAAATCGCGCACTCCCGCGTCGACCCGCTCCTGCACCGCGCCGATGCAGTCCTCGGCGTTCCCCGTGATGCAGAGCGCCCGCGCGATGTCCTCGGCGCTCCGCTCCGGAGTGACATAACGCTGTCCCACGTGGGCAATGGCCGTTTCCAGGGCCTTGTCTGGATCCTCGTCGATGGCCGTGGGCTGGTTCAGCCCCCAGTGGAACCGGCTGAGATCACGCCCCGACTGCTCGGCCATATCCCTTACGCTGGCATTTGATCGTCGGATTCGGTTCACCGTGAACAGGTACGGATACCACCCGTCGCCGGCAATCGCCGCTCGGCGCACCGCCGCGTCGCTTCGTCCCGCCACCCAGACCGGCGGATAGGGTTGCTGGTGTGGCTTGGGCTCCAACGTCACGTCGTCGTAGTTGAAAAACCGCCCGTGATGCGACACATGGTCTTCTGTCCATAGCTGCTTCATCGCCCGCAGCATCTCGTCGGTTCGTCGACCGCGCGTGTTGACGGGAATCTCCAGCGCGTCGAACTCCGCCACCGTGTCCCGCTGGCCGCTGATGCCGATGCCGAAGTCCAACCGCCCGCCCGAAATCTGGTCCACCGTGGCCACCAGTTTGGCCAGCATCACGGGATGGTACAGCGGCGCAATCACGATGCCGGTGAGCACCCGCCGCCGCGTGGTCGCTCCCGCCGCCGCCGCCATGGCCGGCAAACCCATCACCGTGGGACGCGGAGGGTTGCCGTCCATCACGTGCTCCCCTATCGCCACGCGGTCGTATCCCAGGTCCTCGGCCCGCCTGGCGAAATCGGGCAGGTCCCAGAAGTTGTCCACGCTCAGGTTGAGGCCGAAGGTGATTGTGTTGTCTGCCATGCCATGTCTCCCGGAGACGCACTACTGCGCCAGCATTTCGTCGGTGATTTCGGCCAGTTTGTCGCCGTTCAGCACACCCTGCCACTTGCGATGCAGGCTCCCGTCGGCCGCGACGAAGAAGGTCGCGGGCAGCCCCAGCACGCCCAGTTCGCGCGCCAGATTTTCATGGTCAGGTGCACCGGCCGGATAGGTCACCCCAAGTTCCTGCAGCAGGGCGATGGCATCCTCCTCGCTGCCCAGCGCGAAGGATTGCCCCAGGTCCACGCCCACCAGAGTCGCGCGCCCGTCATATTCCTCAGCAAACGCCTGGAATTCCGGCATCTCCGCTCGGCAGGGCGGACACAACCCCGCCCAGAAGTTCAGCACCACGGGTTCACCCCGCAGATCGGACACCGCCACCGTTCCCGCTCCGAGCTCGTCGCTTCCCTGGTACAGCGAGATGTTGAAATCATAGATCGTGTCGGCGGGTTCTGACAGCTGGGCACCGCTATCAGTGGCACTGCCGGAGCAGGCCGCGGCCATCAGCATTATCGCCAGTGCCAGTATTGCAATCTTGATGTTTTTCATCCTGTTTATGCCCCTTTCGGAGAAATCGGTCAAAGTATCTGTATGCACGAGGTTAGCATAGCCCATGTGCCTTGTTAAGCGCGCTCCACTGGGTTATCATCCCTGCGCCCGGCCTCGGTCGCGCTACGGTCGCCCATGCTTTCACTCCCGCAAATGGCCCCCGCCGCAGCCCGCCGGGCCCGCCTGCTGGCCGCGCTGGCCGTCGCCGTGGTCGGATTGGTCGTGATCTGGCAGCTGCTGGCCGTGCTGCTGCCCTTCCTGCTCAGCGGCGCGGTGGCCTACCTGCTGCTGCCGTTGGTCAACGCGGCGGAACGACGCACCCCGCTGGGCAGGCGATGGCCCCGGGCCACGCGCATGGCCACCGCAGCCCTGTTGCTCCTGCTGATCATGCTGGCCATTCTGTTAGTGCTCCTGCTTGGTGTGCTGCGGATTATCGACCAGTCTGCGGCTCTGGTGGAACGCGCCCCCGACCTGGTGGCCGAAACCCAGCAGATTTACCACGCGGTCATCGCGGAGTACGAAACCCGCGTCCCGCCCAACATCCGGGAGATGATCGATCCGCGCTTGGAGGAGATCAAGCAGGCGCTCATCGAAGGGTTGAACCAGGCCCTTGTCCGGCTGTTCCAGATCCTGCAAACCGGCGTGGGTCTGGTGGTCTCGCTGGTAACGGTGCCCATCATCCTGTTTTACTTGCTGGCGGAGCCGGACGGGATAGGTCGCGGGGTGCGACGCCTTCTGCCCCGTTCCATCCGGGACGACCTGTGTGAAATCGGACGGCTCTCCGGCGAATCCATCGGCGTCTACATGCGCGTCCAGCTTCTCCTCGGCGCTATGATCGGCGTGATTACCGGCATTGGCTTGTGGATCATGGGGGTGCCCGCGGCGCCGGTCCTGGCGATCATCGCGTTCTTCGGAGAACTCGTTCCCATCGTCGGACCCACCGTCTCGCTGGTCATCGCCGCCGTGGTGGTTCTCGTCACCGACTGGACCAAGGCCCCGCTGGTCATCGCCCTGTACCTGATTTTGCAGGCGTTGCAGAACACCCTCGTTGCTCCCCGCCTGCAGGGCCAAGCGCTGGGTTTGCACCCGTTGGCGGTCATCCTCGCGTTGGCGTTATTCGGGCTGTTCCTCGGTTTCTGGGGCGTTCTGGTCGCCGCGCCGTTCGCCGCCGCCGGGTACCGTGTGCTCAGCTACGTGGTGCAGGAATGGGACGCGGCGGAAAATGCGACGGCATTGACGGAGGAACCCGTCCCGGCTGATCCGACGGGACCCTGAGAACGGCGGCATCCGGAAAGCCGCCGCATTCGTCGCCCCGGGCCGAGCGATGATCCGTCCCTGGCCCTTTGAGCCATCTTCCCCGCCCATATCGCCCACAACCGAAATCCCAAACGATGACAATAGGCTCGTGCGTACCCAGTTTCGCTGAAACTGTCATAGGACTTACGCACTTGAAATTAAAAACCCGTCATTCCTCCGGAAGCAGGAATCCATTGACTTTATGATGAACGAAAACGGAACACTGTTAACGAGTTCGGTTCCCGGATTCCCGCGGAAGCGCGAATGACGCTTGTAACGACTGCGAACTGCGTAACTCCTATGTAGTTGCGAGCGCAGCGCGGCAGTCTCGTCACCTACGGCAACCGCTCAACTTCGGATGAGCGGGTCTTGGGTTGAGCCCGTCGCCGGTCAAGCCCAAACTGGAACCATCCCGTTCATCCTGTTTATCCCGGTAAAACGTCCCGCTGCTTTTTGAAAATGGGTCCGCGTGAGTGACAACAGACCGTTGCCAGGTTACGAACGTATGCTCTATCATGGTTTGGCAGGCGATAAATCAATCCCATCGACCAGGTTCCGAGCGTTCACGGCCAATCAGCACCAAGTCGCTGCCGGCCTCTGATGGAGACTGCCGCCGATCGTTTTAACCGGTGCAGTCGCCTCGGCCACCGGGCCCGCCACAGCCCGCCATGCTTCGGGCATGGGCAATAAGAGCAAAAAACCCCAGCGCACCACCTCCGGCCGTAGGGCTGATACTCGCTCGGAACCTCGTCAACTCCCAACCACATCGCCTGCCCACTCTCACCCTTCGGAGAAAGCCCATAGTCACATTGATCTGAAGTACCGTCTGAAGTACCGCGCCAGCAGCAGCCATCGCCTGTCCGCCGCTGGCGCCACATTTCCCATCTGACGCCTCTGTCCCCATACGCGTACTCACTTTCGTTGGAATGGTCAGAGCGAGCGAAGCGCGGCAATCCCATCGGGGCAACGGACGCCGCTGGCTGAACAATATCGCCATGTCGCTGCGCTCCCCGCGACGACCAACGGAGTACGAGTGAGTCTCTGTCCCTCCTGGATGCGACCTTATTCGGCGCGGACCGCCTTGCGCTGCCTCCCGAGGTGGGCGCCTGACGGTGCCACGAACGGTCCGTCACGGCGAGCGATAGCGCCTTCCTGCGGCCTGGTGTACAATCGGCGAAATCGTCGCCGTTTGCCCTGCCGCCGCGAGGGGGATTTCTGATGCGTATCCTGCTGATTGCCACCAACCGTCACAACCGGGTCATGAGCCGGATGCGCGCGCAGCCCATCCCCATCGGCCTGGCCTACGTGGCGGGTCATCTCGACCGCTCCCGCCACGAGGTAAAACTCGTCGACCTCATGTTTGCCGACGAAAACTACCTGGACGAAGTCGAGCGCACCGTCCTGGACTTCAAGCCCGAGATGGTCGGCATCTCCATCCGCAACCTCAGCAATCACAGCTACGTCGATCCCCAGTGGCAGTTGCCCATCACCCGGAGCGTCATCGAGCGCATCCGAACAATTTCCGACGCCACCATCGTCTGTGGCGGCCCTGCTTTCAGCATCATGCCGCAGCAGGTCTTCGACTTCGTACAGCCCGACCTCGGCATCGCCGGCGACGCCGGCGAGACCTTCGCCGAACTGGCCAACCGCGTCGAGATCGGCGAGCCCGACTACCGTGGCATGACCGGCGTCCTCTACCGTGAGAACGGCGAAATCGTGTACAACGGCATGCGCTGTTCGTCCGATTTCGGCAGCCGACCCAGCCTTGACGACCTGGACATGCCCAAATACGCCAAGGCCGGCTTTGGCGTCAGCGTCCTCACCAAGCTGGGAGGGTTCTACTACCCCACCTCCGCCGACGACATGCGCACGCCCGAGGGCGCCTGGCGCGTCATTCGCCCCATCGACGAGGTCGTCGAGGAAGTGGCTGAGGTCACCACCCGTTACGGTCTGAAGAAGATCTTCTTCGTCGACAACTGCTTCAATGTGCCGCTGGAGCACGCCAAGGAACTCTGCAACGCCCTGATGGAATCCGAGGTCAAGGTCCGTTGGAACACCTGCCTCGCCCCCTACGCCTGCGACGCCGAGCTCATCGGCATGATGAAGCAGGCCGGTTGCGGCCTCGTCATGATGGGCGGAACCCGCGGCGGCGACCCCCACGAGGGCGACAACGATACGTCCCGCTACGCCTCCCTCAAGGAGACCACCGACCTGTGTGAGGCCGGCGACCTCCACTACACCATCAGCCAGCAGTTCGGCGAGCCGGGCGAGACTCGCGCGTCGGTCGAGAACAAGCTGGAGTTCCTGCGCGGCCTCAAGCCCTCGCTGGCCAACCTCCGCGTCGGCGTCAGCGTCATGCCCGGCACCGACGTCGCCGCCCGTTGCATCGAGGAAGGCATCATCAAGGACGAGACCGAGCTCATCGCCCCCACCTTCTACATGGCCGAGGAGGTCCGCCCCTGGCTGGTCGACTACCTCCGCGAGCTGGTGGACGCCAACCCCCGCTGGAACCTGATGTAGGTTCTGGAATGTCCGGCGCTAGGGCCCGTCAAATTTCGGACACTTGACAATGACTGCCACTGAATGGGGTAAGTCCCTGATCGGAGCCGGGCTTCTCCTGATTGTCACGGCGGCCATAATCTACTGGATTTGGCCGGACTGGATGGCCGAACGGGCGGTCGCCGGCCGGCTGGGTTCCCTGCTGATAATGGGAGGAGGCGGACTGTTTACAAGCCTGCTAGGTGCTTACATGAGGGCAAAATGAATGCAGGCAAATGGTTCTTGGGGTTATGGCTATCCTATCTTCTAGTGGCCCTGCTGATTTGGCTGCTCACGGTAGGCTACGGGGACCTTACCGCCGGCATCTTGGCTGTGTTGATGGCCGCATCCGGCATCTGGCTCTCCGCAAAAGGAATGGCTCGTCTGAAAGGTTCGGAAAGCCTCTCTGACCCTCAATTGGAATCCGCCTATCGCTACCGCAACGCCGGCGTCGCCCTAGGCCTGACCGGCTCCGGCCTTCTGGTATTCTCGTGGCAGAGTTTCCTGGCCCGATTCATCAACGTCTGATTGCCAGGGCTCCGTTGCAAAGGAACGCAAAATGACACTGACCGGCAACCCCCAACTCGGTTCCGCCCGCATCGCCTTGGCCGACCCCGAGACCATCCGCACCGCCCACCTGCTCCGCCGCGCCGGCTTCACGCCCACGCGCGTCGAAATAGACCGTGCCGTCCAGCGAGGCTACGAGGCCACCGTCGACGAACTGCTGCATCCCGAGGACCGGCCCGACCTGGAGATCGAGGACCTGATCCGTCGATACCACGTCGACCACAACAGCCTCATGCTCCTGGAGAGCAGCCAGGGCTATTGGATGTACCGCATCATCAACAGCCAGCGCCCGCTGGAGGAGAAGATGGCCCTGTTCTGGCATGGTCTCTTCGCCACCGCTTACGGCAAGCTCAACCACGCCAAGGCCGTCGTCAACCAGACCCACACCTTCCGACGCCACGGGTTGGGCAAGTTCGCCGACATCCTCGTCGAGCTGTCCCGCGACCCCGCCATGATCTTCTGGCTGGACAACAAGGACAACCACAAGGACGCGCCTAACGAAAACTACGGCCGGGAACTCCTCGAGCTGTTCTCCATGGGCATCGGCAACTACACCGAGGCCGACGTCAAGGCCGCTGCCCGGGCATTCACCGGCTGGACCATCGACAACACCGAGTACATGAGCATCCGCGCCAGCCGTGACTCCTTCTGGCCCTACGGCCGCATCGACTGGCAGTTCCGCTACCGCGAGGACGACCACGACGACACCGAAAAGACCTTCCTCGGCCACACCGGCCCCCTCAGCGGACAGGACGTAATCGACATCATCGTCAACCAGCCGGCTACGGCTCACTACATCGCCGGCAAGCTCTACAACTTCTTCGTGTCCGACCGGCCCGACGAGGAATCCATCGGCATCATGGCCGACGAGTTCACCCGCACCGGGGGTGACATCCGCGCCGTTATGCGCTGCATGTTCCTTTCGGACTTCTTTGCTCACAATGCCGTGCGCCTGGGTCGAGTCAAGAGCCCCGCCGAACTGGTGGGCGGCACCGCCCGCCTGGCCGGCAGCCACCGTCAACCCGAATGGACCATCGTCAACCTGGCCATGGACGTCAACTTCATGGGCCAGGAAATCCTGAACCCGCCCACCGTGGAGGGCTGGCACACCGGCATGGAGTGGATCGACACCGGCAACCTCGTCGAGCGCATCAACGCCGCCGGCGCCGAGATGCGGGACACCGCACGCCCCGGGGTCCGCGCCATCATCGAACGCGTCAAGACTCGAGGCGACCGGCTGGAGCCCCGTCAGCTTGCTGAAGCCTGCCTCGACGCCATGGGCATGTTCGAGGTGTCCGACGGCACCATGGACAGCCTCGTGGCCCTGGCTTCCCCGTGGGGCGAGATACGCTTCGACCGCGCCGATGCCATCGCCTGCGCCGAGGAGCGCGTCGTCGAGATGCTCCAGCTCATCGTCGCGTCCCGGGAGTACCAGCTGGCATGACCACCCTGTCAACGTCCGAAAGCTGTTTCCTGGATGCCAGCATTGACGGCATCTAAGGACGATAATACTCGGGGCATTGTAGACCTTCGTTGCAGCAACATAACGTGATGGCCGGGAATCACTCTACGTTTGTTGCGCGGCGATCATGGCCTCATTCGCAGCCGCAATTAAGCGTTCTGTCCACTGCTTATCGTAACTACTTGCACGGTAATCGGGCAGACGGCGTATCCCTTCTCCTCCTGCAAAGAAAAAGTTTGCTACGTAGCTCCGTCTCCGTAACCTCAGGGCTAGCGTGCAGCCTATCGCGGTGAGAACGATCGTGATCATGCTTAATACAGCAGCTGTCCACGTTGGACCCGCGTTGTAAAAATTGCCTATAATCACTTCTCCCGCTCCATGCCAAACTGCGATACGCAGCGCGCTGAAAAAGAATGTAAAAAACGCCACAATGCCAAGCAGCAGCCCACCGTAAAATATTAACTCTCCCAAGCATCCCATCGGGCGGGTCTCGGAAGGGAAGACTTGTAATAGATTTCTTGTTGGATATGTAATGCCATCAGACGTCATAAAACGATACTGCGAAATATAAATGCCCGCTTCATCGAAAAATACGTGCTCATTGCTCTGAGTCATTTGATAATGACCTCCACGATTTGCAGTGTGCACTGTAGCATCGCCTCGTAAATTTTGTAAACCTTTAGGAAACTCCATGACCACCACCACAACCGCCACCTTCACATACAGCCACACGGTGGGCTTTCTCGCCTACCGCGGCCGTGGTTTCATCCACCCCATCGACCTTACGCTGAGCGAGGGCGGCGTCATGCACGTGCTCAACCGTGGAGGGCCGGAGGTGACGGGCCGCCTGGAGCTCAAGCGCGTCTGCGTGTGCAGGGCGGACGAGGGCTACATCGGCGAATGGGGAACCGGCGGCACCGAGGCCGGCCAGTTCTGGTGGCCCAGCGCCATCACCCGGCATGATAACGGTCAGATCTACGTCACCGATGAAGCCCTGCAGCGCATCAACGTGTTCAGCCACGAGGGTGAGTTCATCCGTAGCTGGGGTGAACCCGGCGACGGGCCCGGCCAGATCAATCGTCCCGCCGACATCGCCGTCGCCCCCGACGGGACCCTGCTGGTCAGCGACGGCATGAACCACCGCATCCAGCGTTTCACCGTGGATGGCGAATATCTCAACGGCTGGGGCAGTTACGGCGCCCAGTCCGGCCAGTTCAACACCCCCTGGCGACTGACCTGCGACTCCGACGGCAACGTGTTCGTCGCCGACTGGCGCAACGACCGCGTCCAGGCTTTCACCCCCGATGGCCGTTTTGTCGGCCAGTGGGGCACGGCGGGCGATGGGAAAGGCCAACTGAACCGCCCGTCATCCGTGGCCGTTGACGACGAAGGCTACATCTACGTGACCGACTGGGGCAACGAACGGGTGCAGATCTTCGCACCCTACGGCGAGGTGGCCGCCATCCTGCTGGGCGACGCGACGACCTCATCGTGGGCCGAGGACTACCTGGCCGCCAACCCCGACGAACAGAGGGCCAGGCGCGAAGCGAATCTGGCCCCCGCGGTCAACCCCTGGCGCGACCACCATCGTGAGACCTCAGCCGGCGTGGAGAAGTTCTTCTGGGGACCCAGCGCGGTCAACCTGGATGCCGAGGGCCGCATCTACGTCGTCGACTCCTGCCGTCACCGGGTGCAGATCTACCGCAAAAATTTGTAAGGGTAGATCGTCGTCTGCCTTTACCTTACCCGCCCGTAATGTTGCAGGGGCGACCAACCGGTCGCCCCTGATGAGTCTTCGCTAACCGGCTACCCGTTGTAGCAGGGGCTCCGTTCGGTTCGGCGGCAGGTCCGTCTCAAAGGTATTGATGACCATCGCCAGCATGGTGTAGTTGCCCAGCACCAGCGTCAACTCGATGGTGCCCTGCTGCCCGAAGATTTCCAGCGCGCTCTGGTAGCCGCCCCGGCTCACCTGGTGGTTGCGCAGAATCTCACGCCCCAGGTTGATCACCGCCGACTCGTCCGGCGCCAGCGCCGGCAGGGCGGTCTTGTCCCGGATGGCATCGACCACGGCGGCGGGGACCCCAGCGTCGCGCGCCGAAGCGGCATGGGCGTTCCAGATGTGCTGGCAGTCCATCTCCCGTGCCGCCACCAGCATCGCCAGTTCCGCCGCCTTCAACGGCAGGCTGGAATGGTTGCGCAGGTACTGGTTCAGCCCGGTGGCGTGCTTGCTGGCCTCCGGAACGTGCGTCATCACCGAGCCGGGGCCGTAGGGCGGAACCGCCGCCCCGTTCTGGGTGATCTCGTCGAAGGTGGCCTCCTGGCCGGCGGGCGTGGTCTCACGGGATGCCAGGGGTAGTCGAGCCATGGTGAAGTCTCCTTGTGCGGTGTCGGGTAATGCTCCCTCTCCTTCAGTGGACGAGGGCTGGTGTGAGGGTGAACAACCTAGCGATAGGGTTTCTTACCGGTTTTCTCTTCAAACAGATTCCAGGTGTTGTCGTTGAAGGGGTAATACTTGCCCGGCGAGCACTGCTCGATCTCAAGCTGCGCCTTGATGACCGCCTCCACCTCTTCCCGTTGGTGCGCGATCTGGATTACCTCGTCGGCCGCCGCAGCCGGCACCACCACCACGCCGTCATCATCGCCCACTATCGCATCGCCGGGCCGCACCAGGACTCCGCCGCACTGGATGCAGTCGTTCACCTGCCACGGCCAGAACTCAGCCGGCCCCTGCTTGGCCGTGGCGTTGGCCGAGTACACCGGGAACCCGTAATCCTTCAGCGTGTTGGTGTCACGCACCGCGCCGTCGGTGACCAGGCCGCCCACGCCGCGCTGGTAGAGGCGGTAAAACTTGATGTCGCCGCCGATGCTGCTGTAAGGCCAGCGCATGGCGTCGATCACCAGCACCTCGCCCGGTCCGCACAGCTCAAAGGCCACGTACTCTGCCGAGTCCGACCCCTTGGGCTTGTCCGTCGCCAGGTCGGGCCGGTGCGGCACGAACCGCAGCGTCACCGCGCGCCCGGCCATGTGCTGCCCCGGCTTCAGAGGCTTGGCCCCCTCGATCATGCTCATGGGCCAACCCATCACCCACAGGCCGTCGATCAGCGTCTGCGTGGGAATGGCCTTCAGCGTGTCCAGGGTTTCGTCTGATACGTGAGTTGATGCGGACGCGATTGTCATCGAAGCGTTGTCCTGAAGGGGAAATCGTGCCTGAAAAGCGGCTGCATTGTAGCAGAAAAGAAGGCGGCCCCCCGTGGGAAGCCGCCTTGGCGATGCCGATGTGCTCGGGTTCCGTTTATTCGGTCGGCCAGCCGTCAGCCTCTTCGCCGGCGCTCAGCGCGGCCTGGATGCCCTCGGCCGCCTCGTCAGTGACCCAGCCGCCCCAGATGTCGGCGTTGTTATTCAACCACCACAGGGCCGTGGCATTGACGTTGGCGTCGGGGTTGTCACCTTGCCAGCGCACCACCGCCTTGTAGATGTTGATGTTGAAGTCCCAGTGCCGCAGCATCTCGACTACGTCCGGAGCCCGCCCCGGCAGGTCCGGGTTCACGGCGATCAGGATCGTCGCGTCTTCGTAGGCGCAGGCCTTCGTGGTGAACCAGCACTCGTCACTGTACGCTGGCTCTTCGAGACGGACCAAGTCCAGCTTCAGGGCGGGGTCGTTGGTGCCCCACTGATAGCCAAGCCAAGGCTCCTCGCGCTCGTAGGCGCCATACAGATCTGCGTTAAGGGCTGCACCGTCGCCGGGATTCACGATGTGAACATGGTCGTCCAAGCCGTAGCCCGAGATCTGGGCGGCGTTCACAGTCTCGCAAGCCCAACCGATGATGCAGGAAACGAGGCGCGCCTTGTCGCCGCTCTCGGCGGTGGTGAACAGGTCCTTGTACTGCTGGTCCTTCAGGTCATCCACACTGTCCAGGTCAGGATACTGCTCCTGCAGATAGGCGGGGATGACGAATGCGGACTGCCAGTCCTTGCCCAGGCTCTGGCCCACGGAGAGAACCGCGCCTTCTTCGCGCGCGGCGTTCCAGGCTTCGTCCTGGTTGGGGAGCCAGATTTCCATGGTGACGTGCGTGTCGCCGTTCTTCAGACCCTGGAACAGAGGCAGGGTCGCGCCGAACTTCACGTCGGTAGGATAGCCGTAGCCCTTCTCAACGATGTACTGCGCGATGCGGTTCTGCAGCAGCGCGCTGGACCAGTTCAGGTCACCGAAGATAATGGGTTCTTTCGGCCCTTCGGGAGCCATCACCTCGACGACGCGAGTGACTTCCACCTGCTCGGTAACGACCTTTTCGACCTCGACTTCCTTTTCGACTTCCTTCACGACCTCTTCGGTCACCACGCGCGTGACTTCAACCTCCTCGGTGACGACCTTCTCAACCTCCTTTTCTACCTCGACCTGTTCCGTCACCACGCGGGTGACCTCGACGACCTGCGGTTCAGCCGGCGAGCAGGCCGCTATGGCGATGACCGTTACGATGGCCATTACCATGGTAAGCCCCAGTAACCTGTACTTGGTGAACAAAGTTCCTTCCTCCGTGCGGGGTGATTTGCCGGGAGTTTCTAGCGGCAGTAGAGTGGCGATGATTATTGCAGTGTTGATAATCATTGTCAATCTTACGATTGCTGCAACCGATACATTACATAATTGCGATTCATGTACAAATTATAAGAAGATTCCGTAGACCAAACATCTAGCGGACGGTCATGGCAACCGTCCGCTGGTCATCTACCGAGTGCCCGACAATAGCTAGTGCCCTGCGCTCAGAGCTTCCTGCCGGCCCCGTGCCACCGCTTGTGTCAGGCGGTCAATCACGATGGCCATGAACACGATCGACACTCCCGCAATCACGCCGTTGCCGACCTCGTTTTTCTGGATCGCCCGCAGTACGTTGTCACCCAACCCCCCGGCCGCTACCATGCTGGCGATCGTCACCATGGCCAGCGCCATCATCGTGGTCTGGTTGATTCCCGCCATGATGGTGGGCAGCGCCATGGGTATCTGAACCTTGCTAAGGATCTGCAGGGGAGATGCGCCAAAGGATCGCGCCGCCTCCACCGTTTCCGGCGACACCTGCCGGATGCCCAGGTTGGTCAACCGGATCACCGGCGGCACCGCGTAGATGATGGTGGCGAAGATGCCTGCCGGCTTCCCCAGCCCGAAGAATAGGATGCCCGGGATCAGGTAAACGAAGCTCGGCATCGTCTGCATCCCGTCCAGGATCGGACGCATGATGCGGTCGGCCGTCTGGTTTCTCGCCCCCACCACACCCAGTGGTAGCCCAATGCCGACGGACAGAGCCACCGCCACAACCATCAGCGCTACCGTATCCACCGTGGGCTCCCACAGCCCCATGAATCCGATGAACAGGAATGCCAACCCCGTGAAAATCATCAGCCCCCAGCGACCCACCGCGAACGCCGCGAGCGTCAGCCCCAGGATCACCGCTGGCCACGGCAGCCACTTCAACCCGCGTTCGATGTATAGCAGGGCGTAGGTGATGCCGTCCTTGATACCCTCGAACAGCCAGCGACCGTTGGTGGTCAGCCACCTCGTGCCTCCATCGATGGCGTCTCCCGTGACGTCGCGAACGGACCTTGGAAAGCTGGTCGACCCGTCGCTGGATTGAACGTGGGCAACCGTGGTCGGGAACTCCATCTCCGGGCCCCAGACGGCCAGGCACACCACCAGTACTACAATGATTGACACCACCCCGGCGACCCACAGATAAAGCGGCGGGATGGCGGCCAATGTAAACCGCGGCGCCACTGTCAGTTGCGTCGTTTCGGACAGAGTTCCCGTGTTCGCTCGCGATTCGGGCTCGTCTCTGGTTATGACTGCCATGTTGGCCTCCGCGACGGCATCGGCCCGATAGACCGGCCGGTGGAACAAGGTCTGGCGAAGTTTGGGGTTAGACGGGCGGTGGCTGCATGCGCGCGCGTGACAATTCCACTTCGGCCTCCGCTGCACTCTCAAGCTGGCTATGGCCTTGGTCCGCAACGGGTTGGGCGGCGGCCAACGCCGCGTTCTCTGCCGCGTTGGCCGCGTAATCGGCTTCCGCCGCCGATGTTTCCGCCAGCGCTTCGGCCAGCGCGCTGCGATGCACCTCGCCGACCAGCATGTTCTCCGCGTCGGTAACTGGAATAGGAAAATCGCTGCCCATCGCCATCGGAATCAGTTCGTCGAACGATGTGGTCGGCGCCACTGCCTCGTATTCGCGATCGACGTACTCCCAGGCTTCGTCGAACCGCTTGACCCCGGCCCGCAACGCCCGTTCGGCGTTGGCGATGGACAGCATCCCAATGTACCGTTGGCCGCGGTCCACCACCCACGCAGCGTCGCCGTCGCTGTCGCCGATGGTGTGCAGGGCGGCCCGAGGTCCCTGGTGTCCCATCACGGTGGCCTTGGGCGTCACCATCACCTTGCTGGCGCTGAGGATCGTTTCCAGCCGCACGTCCTGGGTGAAGTCGCCCACGTACTCGTCCTCGGGCCGAAGCACTATGTCCTCCGGCGAACCGATCTGCGCCACCTTTCCGTCGTGCATGATTGCGATCCGGTCGCCCAGCTTCAGCGCTTCGTTGAGGTCGTGCGTGATGAACACGATGGTCTTGTGCAACTCGGTTTGCAGGCGGAGCAACTCGTCCTGCATCTGCCGGCGGATCAGCGGGTCCAACCCGCTGAACGGCTCGTCCATCAGCAGGATGTCGGTGTCCACGGCCAGCGCTCGGGCCAGCCCGACCCGTTGCTGCATGCCGCCTGATAACTGGCGCGGGTACGAAGCCTCCCAGCCGCCCAGTCCGACCAACTCCAGGACCTCGCGGGTGCGGGCTTCCCGCTCCGGTTTCTTGACGCCCTGCACCTCCAGCCCCCAACCGGCGTTATCCAGCACGTTGCGGTGCGGCATCAGACCGTAGTGCTGGAACACCATGGCTATCTTGCTGCGGCGAAACTCGATCAGTTCCTTGTCGGACATCTTGGTGATGTCCTCGCCCGCGATGACTATCTCGCCCGCGGTCGGTTCAATGAGACGGATCAGGCAACGCACCATGGTGGACTTGCCGCTGCCCGACAGGCCCATGATCACAAAGGTCTCGCCCCGATTTACCTGGAACGAAACGTCCTGCAGGCCGATGACGTTTCCGAATTCGCTCTGGAAGAAGGATTTATCCTGCTCGGAATACTGCGGTTCCAATACCCGTTCCGGGTTCCGACCGAACACCTTCCAGACGGAATCGACCCTGATATACGACTGGCCGTCGGTGTCCAAGGCTGCGCTTGAATTGTTGTCCGTGGCCACCATGAGCTATAGCCTCTCTAAAGGTATGGATAACTTTGGTTTTCCCGACAAGGCTCTTGGAGTCACCGTAGGCCCGGCACAATTGTTTGTCAACCCTTGCTCAGCGCTCCTGAGTGTTCAGAATCCAGCAGGTCATCACTGCGCGACGCTTGCACCGTCCCAATCTCGACCCGTAGCAGCAACGTCGTCCTAAAGGACTCCCCCACGCCAGCGCGATCACCGCCCCGGATCAGAGACAGGGTCGCAATGACGCCTTCCCCGCGAGTGTAAACCGGTGCGGGTATCAGCGCCCGACTGACACCTCTGATCTGAACAGTTACCGGCGTGCCCGCTTGTCGGCGGTCAAAGGTGGCGCGCCAGGCATGCCAAATCCCGACATCACGCGCCGCGCTCTTCAATCCAACGGTGTTTCTGGGCCTGACGTCGCCCTTCGTCCGTGGGCCGGTAGGAACCCAGGAATTGCTCCCGGAACGATGCGAACCGCCCTTCCGCTATCGCCTCTCGCATGTCCGACATCAGGCGCAGTATGAACCGCAGGTTGTGGATCGACGCCAGTCGCGGGCCCAGCATCTCGCCGGCCTTGAAAAGGTGGCGCAGGTACGCGGCCGTGTAGTTCCGGCACGCGTAGCAGTCACACGCTCCGTCCAGTGGTTCGTCCTGGTCCGCATATCTCCGGTTGGCGATGTTGATCCGACCCGTCGGCGTGAACAGCGCGCCGTTGCGGGCCACCCGGGTGGGTAGCACGCAGTCGAACATGTCGACGCCCAGCGCCACCGAGTTCACCAGGTCCTCCGGCGAACCCACTCCCATCAGGTAGCGCGGCCGGTCCGTCGGGAGGCCGTCGCACACCAGCCCGGTTACGTCGTGCATCTCCGCCTTGGTCTCGCCCACTGCCAGGCCGCCGATGGCGTAACCGTCGAAGGGTATGTCCGTGATGAATTGGGTTGACTGCCGCCGCAGTTCGGGTACGGTTCCGCCCTGGACTATCCCAAACAGCGCCTGCTGTCCTGCTCGGTCGCTGTTCACGTGGGCGTCGTGACAGGCCCGGGCCCACCGGTGAGTGCGCTCCATGGCTTCCCGCACCGCGGCGGGTTCGCCGGCCGAAAAGACGCACTGGTCGAAGCACATGATGATGTCCGCTCCGATCCCGTGCTGGTTGATGATCGCCGACTGTGGCGTAAACCGGTGCTCACTCCCGTCGATGTGGGATCGGAACACTATCCCGTCGTCATTCACCCGCCGCAGTGTGCCCATGCTGAACGCCTGGTAGCCGCCGCTGTCGGTCAGGATCGGTCCGCTCCAACCCATGAAGCGGTGCAGACCCCCGGCGTCGCGGACCCGCTCAACCCCCGGGCGCAGGTACAGGTGATAGGCGTTGCTCAGCACCGTTTCCGCGCCCAGGGACGCAACCTCGTCGAAGGTCAGTCCCTTCACCGTCGCTTGAGTGGCCACCGGCATGAACAGGGGCGTTTGCGCCTCCCCATGGGGCGTGGTAATCTGCCCGCGCCGGGCGGCTCCATCGGTCGAGAGCAACTGGTATCCGAACCGTTGGGTCGTCATACGGACCAATGTACGCGCAACCCGTCCCCCGGCGCAATTGCCAGGTCGCCCCGTTCGAAACCGGTCCGGACGGCACGACCGGGCTTCAATCAACCTGTATACCCGGCGTTCCGTTGACACTCCTCGCTGGAAACAGAGCCACCGCATGTACCAGGCGTTCACTGAATTCCTGCTGGAGCTGAGCCGTCATCGGATACTGTGGGCGGTCTGCGTGATCGCCGCCATGGCGATTACCGCGGTGGTGCTCTATTTCTTCTGGGATCTGGTCGGCCGCGGTGTTGCTTTGGCCCGTCCCCGCGGACGCCCGGCGGCCAATCGCCGCTCCGGCCGGGGACACTAACGTGCATTTCCCCATCGCCGACGCCACGGTTTCGCCCCTGCTGCTGGCGTTGCTGGGAATGATCGTCGGCACCATGACCGGGTTCTTCGGCGTGGGCGGCGGCTTCCTCATCACCGGGGGACTGCTCGTGCTGGGCGTCCCTACCATCTACGCCGTCGGGACCGGCCTGCTGATGGTGATGGGCACCGCGATCACCAGCACCCTTCGCCACCGTCGGCTGGGCAACGTCGATATGCGTCTGGCCATTCTCATCGTCTGCGGGACAATCCCCGGCGTGTTCGCCGGCGAACGGGTCAACGCAACCCTGGAGCACGCCGGCGTGTCTGGGCCGGTGGTCGGTGCAGTCTATTTCGTGCTGCTGCTCAGCCTGGGCTCCCTCATGGTGGGTAACTGGATCAGACAACTCCGGTATCGCCCCGGCCCCAGGGTCGGCGGCGGGCTTCCCGGCTGGTTCAGGAGCGTGCGCGTTGGCCCCGATCGGCTGCGCTTGCCCATGTTGGCCGGCGCCCGCTTTTCCGGCGACGTGAACCTGCGGCCGTCGTTTCCCGGTGCGGGGATCGATGAGATGTCGGCACTGGTGCCGGTGTTTGCTGGCTTTACCATCGGGTTCGTCGCCGCTTTGCTGGGCGCGGGAGGCGGGTTCCTCCTGATGCCTTTCCTGGTCTATGGACTGGGCATTCCCCCGGCCGTCGCCATCGGCACCGATCTGTTCCAGATCATCATCACCGGCAGCCTGGGGGCGTTTCTCTACTCGCTGAGCGGCAACGTCGATCCGATGATCGCGGTCATCATGTTCGCGTCGGCGTCCATCGGCACCCAGCTGGGAGCGCTGGCCACGCGGTTCGTCAACGCCAGCCGCATCCTCGGCCTGTTCGGCGTGACCGTGCTCAACGCCGGCGTCGCCGTAGGACTGGGTCAGTTGGCCCGGCTATTGGGATCGGGTGGGTTGGAGCAGGTCAGCCAGGTGCTCCTCCTGGGAGTATCCGGGGCCGTCGCGGTGACGATCCTCGTCCTGCTCGCCGCCGCAGCGGTGAGCCAGGCACGAAGGGGCCGCCGGCTGTCGGCATTGCGCCAGGCCCGGGCGGCTCGGCGTCCCATCGCCTGATCAAGCCGACGGGCTTCTCGGCTCAGCCTTCTATTCGGTAAGCCAGGCCAGCGTTTCCTCCACCACTTCGCTGGGTATATCCCGTCGCACGGTGGCGCGGCCCACGTCCTCCAGCAGTACCCAACGGTTGGCGCCGCCGACGGTCTTCTTGTCCAACGACATGGCGCCTCGCACTCCGTCCAGATCGACGCCGCGAGCGGTGATCGGGAGGTTGAACCGCTCTAGCAGGACCCGCTGCCGCTCCAGGATGTCGTCCCCGATCATGCCCATCTCCCGGGCGATGCGGCCGGCGCCCATCATGCCGACGGATACGCCCTCGCCGTGCATGAACCGACCGTACTCGGTTGACGCTTCCAGCGCGTGGCCGATGGTGTGGCCGTAGTTCAGCAGGATGCGGATGCCCAGGGTCTCTCGTTCGTCCTGGCTCACCACGTCGGCCTTGATGGCCATGCTCCGACGGATGACCTCGGTGGAGATCTCCGGTTCCACGTCCATCAGCGCCTCGGCGTGCTCCTCGAACACGTCCACCAGCGACGGGTCCAGAATCAACCCGTGCTTGATCGCCTCGGCCCACCCCTCGGAGAGTTCGCGCTTGCCCAGCGTGGACAGCGCCTGCACGTCGGCCAGGACCGCCCGAGGCTGGTAGAAAGCGCCTACCATGTTCTTGGCCTGGGGCAGGTTCACCGCCACCTTGCCGCCGATGGAAGCATCCACCATGGCCGCCATGCTGGTCGGCACCTGCACGAAGGGCACTCCCCGCAGGAAGGTGCTGGCGATGAAGCCTCCCAGGTCTCCGGCCACGCCGCCGCCGATGGCTATGATCGGCTGGCCGCGCTCGGCCCGGAGGCTCACCAGCCACTCGTAGATCTCCTGGGCCTGCTGGAAGGACTTGCTGGTCTCTCCCGCCGGAATGACGAAACAGTGGGCCGCGATCCCGGCCCGCTGCAAGGCCCATTGCGCGTTGCGCCCGTAGGGCCGCATCACGTTCTCGTCCGTGACAATGTACGCTGTGTTGCCCAATCCGAGTTCCGCGATGTACTCGCCCAGCCGGTCAATGATGCCCCAGCCGGCGATGACGGGATAACTCCCGCCGGAGTGATGAACGGTCGCGGCTAGGTCTGGGCTGGTCATAGGTTTCCTCCCGTTGTCAGGTCTCGGCCCTGGCGGTGATGGACGTTTCGAAGATGCGCAGCACCGCGTCCGCCACCTCCTCCGGAGTGCGGTCGTCGGTGGCCACGGCGTAGTGGGCCTGGGCGTAGGCCGGCGCCCGCTCTTCAAGTAGTTCGCGAATTCGTTCCAGCGGGTCGCCCCCGCCGAGCATGGGTCGCACCGCCGCGTTGGGGCTGCCCCTGGTGATGCGATAGTGGATGGTCTCCGCCGTGGCGGTGAGACAGAACACGATGCCGTTTTCCAGCAGCACCTGCCGGGTCAGCTCCTGTGCAAAGGCGCCGCCTCCGGCCGCGATGACCTTGTTGCCGCCTTCACACAGCGTCAGGGCGGCGTGCCGCTCCATGGCGCGGAACACTATCTCGCCCTCGTCGGTGAAGATCTGATGGATGGGCTTGCGCGCCCGCCGAACGATCTCTTCGTCCAGGTCAGTCATGCGCCGCCCGGTGAGACGGGAGATGATGCGCCCGACGTGACTCTTGCCCGTCGCCATGAACCCCACGAGGATGATGTTTTCGATGAACATTGTGCACAGCGGCTATGCAGGTCGTGGCGGAGCGGGCGCGTAACCCGAGGCGGTGCAGAACTCCACGCTGTTGCCGTCCGGGTCTTCGATGAAGAAGTACGCCTGCCCGTCGTAGCGCACACCCCCGCGCAGGACCTCGTATCCACTGCTTTCAAGCGTGGCCCGGGTCGCTTCGAGGTCGTCGACCTGGAACGCGTGGTGCACGTTGCCCGGCTTGGCCGGCGCCTCGTCCGTCTCGATCAGGTGGACCATCACGCCGTTTTCCAATTGCAGCCAGGTGATCGCAGGATTGTCGACCTGGCTCTGTATCTGCTTGATGCCCAGCAGGTCGTTGTAGAACGTCATGGCGCGGGCGGTGTCCTTCACCATGGTGGTTACGTGGTTGATCTGCCGAATCTCGATCTTGCCGGCCATGCTGTCCCTCCGCGTCGGTTGATGCGGGTATTATGCCATACCGGAAGAGCCGTGCGGCGGCGCGTCCTCAGCGCCCGCAAGGCAGCGTCTGCCAGGCTCCTTCACCCAGCAGCGGCACGTACGAACACGGGCCCAGCTCTTCGATCCTGGCGCCATCCGGTTCCATGCGTACTCGGGTCAGATTCTGGTACTGGCCAACGCCTACCGGGATCACCATTCTTCCGCCGGGCTTCAACTGCGACAGCAGCGACTCCGGAACGTTCGGAGCTGAAGCCGAGGCCAGGATCGCGTCGAACGGTCCATGCTCGGGCGCGCCCAAACCTGCTGCGGTGTGCAGCACACGCACGTTATAGACGCCGCACTTCGCCAGGTTTCCCGTGGCCATGGCCGCCAACTCCGGTATGCGTTCGGTGGCAAGCACCCGTCCGCGAGGCAGGAGGGCCGCTATCACGGCCGCCTGGTAGCCGGAACCGGCTCCGACTTCCAGCACGTATTCCTCACCGGAGAGTTCCAGTACGTCGGTCGCCCATGCCACCATCTGCGGCTGCGAAATGGTTTGCCCGTTGCCAATGGCAAGCGGTTTGTTTTTGTAGGCTTGCGACCGGAGATGATCGGGAACAAACCGTTCCCGCGGGACCGCGCGCATGGCGTCCAGCGTTGGGCCATGACCCATGGCTTTGGCCAGATGGTCGAAGAGGCGGCTGCGGTCGCTCTTGAACACCGCGCCTCCCGGGCTGCCCTACTGCCCCTGGAACCAGGCCTGCCGTTTCTGGGAAAACGCCTTGATGCCTTCCTGGAAGTCACGGGTCAGACCAATATCGGCGATGGCGTCGGTTTCCGCGTCCAATTGCGTCGCGAGGTCGGAATCCCAACTGCCATCGAACAGCGCCTTGACCCGCCCGTAGGCGCGGGTGGGTCCCTGCGCCAGCCGGTCCGCAGTCTCCATGGCGTGCCGTTCGAAGTGCCCCGCCTCGAACACCTGGCTGACCAGCCCAAGCTCCAGAGCGTACTGCGCGCCGATAGGCTGCCTGGCCAGGTAGATTTCCATGGCGCGTCCCTGACCCACGATGCGGGGCAGCATGTAGGTCGAGCCGCCATCCGCGGTGCAGCCGATGTTGGCGTAGGCCAGCAGGAAACGCGCGTCCGACGAAGCGACGCGTATGTCGCAGGCCAGCGCGAGGCTGAAACCCGCTCCGGCCGCCACGCCGTTGATCGCCGCCACCACTGGCTTGTCCAGCCGACGGATGCCCATCACCACGTCGCGGTGTAGGGTGTCGGCAAGGTCCCGCAGGTGGTCCGACAGTCCCTCCTGCCCGCCGTCGTCCAACTGTTGGGTGAAGTCGCGCACATCCGCCCCGGAGCAGAATGCGCCGTCGGTGCCGGTGAGCAGCACGGCGCGGGTGTCTCCGCCGCGGCACGACTTGATGGCGTTTCCCAGTTCGGACACCATTTCCGGCGACAGGGCGTTCCGCGCCTCCGGCCGGTTCAGCCGGATGACCGCCAGAGAACCCTTGCGCTCCAACACGATGCGACTTGCAGCGGTGGTCATGTTGATCCCTCCGGCCGTCGATTTCGTTCGTCGTTGTGCCCGTTTTCTTCTGCCAACCGAGCTTCGCAGCCTTGCTTGTACCCTTCTTTGCGGCCTTGCTCGCGGGCTCGTTCCACTTCATGCTGTCGTTTGCGCCATATCGCTTGTCGGGCGTAATCAATGCCAAAGAGCATCGTGTAGCCTCCTGTTTCCACCAGCGGCCAAAACAGGGCCGACAGTGGGATCAATTCCGCTGCGGTGAGAAGGGTCGATAGGCTTTTCCAATCTCGCTCACCGAAAACGATCAGAATCACCGCGTCTACCAGCAGGATGACGATGGCTGCAACCCTAATCTTGACCGGTATGTTGAACTACTTTGGTTGGTTCATGCGGGGCGACTACCCCGTCACCGCCCCTTCGGACGCGGACGAGACCAGCTTGGCGTATTTGGCCAGCACCCCGGTGGTGTACTTGGGTTCGATTGGCTGCCACGCGGCGCGGCGATCGGACATCTCCTCTTCGGTGATGCGGGCGTCCAAGCGTCGGTTGGGTATGTCAAGCGTGATGATGTCACCCTCGCGCAGCATCCCTATCGGCCCGCCGTCCATGGCCTCCGGCGCTACGTGGCCTACCATGGGGCCGTGCGACGCTCCGGAGAACCGGCCGTCGGTGATCAGGGCCACTGTGTCGCCCAAACCCTGCCCGATGAGCGCGCTGGTGACCGCCAGCATTTCGCGCATACCGGGGCCGCCCTTGGGTCCTTCGTACCGGATTACGACGATGTCGCCGGGCTTGACTTCCCGGCGCTGTATCGCCTGGAAGGCTGCCTCTTCTTGATCGAAGACCCGCGCCGGACCTTCGTACACCTTTTCCTGGTGGCCGGCGACCTTGATTACCGCCCCGTCGGGGGCGAGGTTACCGCGCAGGATAGCCAGGCCGCCCGTGGGGCTGCGAGGCGCGTCGAGGTTATAGACAACGGGCTGGTCGTCCACGGTGGCGGTTTCCCTGAGGTTTTCCGCCAGAGACTTGCCGTTCACCGACATGGCATCCCCGTGCAGCAGGCCGGCGTCCAGCAGACGTTTGCCGATGAGCGCTACTCCACCGTAACGGCTCAGGTCGGCCATGACGTAACGGCCGCCCGGCTTCATGTCGGTGATGTAGGGGGTGTTGCGGCTGATACGATCGAAGTCCTCCAGCGTCAGGTCAACGTCCGCTTCCCGAGCAATGGCCATCAGGTGCAGCACGGCGTTGGTGGAGCCTCCCATGGCTGCCACCAGCGTTATCGCGTTCTCAAAGGCTTGCCGGGTCAGGATGTCCCGCGGCCGGATGCCCTCGTCCAGCATCCGCATCACCGCCTCGCCGGCGAGGCGGGCCTCTTCGCCCTTTCGGGGATCCACCGCCGTCAGCGAAGAGTCGCCGGGCAGGGACAGCCCCATGATTTCAATGGCAGTGGACATCGTGTTGGCGGTGAACAACCCGCCGCAGGAACCCTCCCCCGGGCAGGCGGCACATTCCAACTCCGTCAGTTCCTCACCGGTGATGTGGCCAGCCGCCCAGGCGCCCACCGCTTCAAACACGTCCTGGATGTTCACGTCGTTGCCGTTGTACTGGCCCGGCAGAATGCTGCCGCCGTACACAAAAACACTGGGGATATTCAGGCGGGCAATGGCCATCATGCAGCCCGGCATATTTTTGTCACAGCCGCCCACGGTAACCAGGCCGTCCATTCTCTGGCCGAATACCACGGTTTCGATGGAATCAGCGATGACCTCGCGGCTCACCAGCGATGCCTTCATGCCTTCGGTGCCCATGCTGATGCCGTCGCTGACGGTGATGGTGCCGAACTGGAAAGGCGTTCCACCGCCGTCGCGGATCCCTTCCTTGACTGCCGCAGCCCATTTGTCCAGATGGACATTGCACGGCGTAACGTCACTGGCCAGATTGGCCACCGCCACAAAGGGCTTCGCCAGGTCGTCGTCCGTCAGGCCCATAGCCCGCAGATACGAGCGGGCCGGCGCCCGCTCCGGCCCGTCGGTGATGTCGCTGCTGCGGTGCTTGAGCAGGGCTCGCGAGCTCCGTGTGGTGGTAGTCAAAACGTCCTCCTCAGCGGACACCTTGCCCGCCGTATATGTTGCGGATGTGGTGATCGATTATAGATTGGCCCAATCGGAGCGGCAACCGAACACGCACCTACGGCTCGACCACCATCTGCAGCTCGCTGGTGGGGTGGCACAGCGCCTCGAACGCGACCTGGATTCCCTCCAGCGGCACGAAGTTGGTGCCCGACAGCATGTGCTCCACCGACACCCGTCCGGTGCGCATCAGTTCCAGGGCGATTTGCCAATCCTCGGGCAGCGTGCCGAACGACGACTGCATCCGAACCTCCCGCGCCATCCAGTTTGGCGGAACCACCGGCGTGGGCTCCCAGGCGATGGCGATCATCACCACCTGCCCGCCCCTCGCGCACAGGTCCAGCCCTTGCTCCAGCGTCGACGGCGCGGCGGCGCACTCGAACACCACCTGCGGACCCGTACCGCCGGTCAGCTCAACGACCCGCTCGGCGAAATCGGCGTCCATCGGATTGAGCACCGCGTCCGCGCCCAGCAGACGGGCCGCTTCGGCGCGGCCGGGCGCCGGTTCAGATACGATCACCGTGGTCGCGCCGGCGGCCCGCGCCGTCTGCATGCACAGCAGGCCGATTGGGCCGGCGCCCAGTACCAGAACGGCGTCGCCCAGCTTGATATTGGACAGGCGAACGGCGTGGACGGTGACCGCGCAGGGTTCGCAAAGGGCGGCCTGCTCGTCGGTCACGTCGTCAGGAACAGGCGTCGGCTCCCATTCATCCAGCAGCACGAATTCGGCGTAGCCACGGGGCCGCGTGTTCTGCTGGAAGCCCATGGTGCGGTAGTTGAAGCGGGGGTTGGTACGCGTCGCCGAACCGCCGCCCGGCGGAGGATGTCCGCCACCACCGACCACGCGGTCGCCCACCTGCCAGCGGCTGACGCCGGGCCCGACGTCCACGATGGTTCCGGTGTACTCGTGGCCCATCACCGCGCCCGGCTGCGCTAGGTCGTACATGAAGGCATGTACGTCCGTGCCGCAGATGGCGGAGTATTTCACTCGCATCACAACCTGGTTGGGCCCGGGCGTTGGGTCGGGCAACTCCTCGACCTGCAGAACCTGCTCACCCCTGTAAACGGCAGCACGCATGACCACATCCCTCCGGCGCATGATTGATGGCGCAAGGATAGCACAGCGGACCTGGGGGGCCTGCTACAATCTCCTTGCGATAAGAAACGAGCGCAGTCAAACCAATCGTACAGATAGAGGTAGTTATGGCACTGAATCCCAAGAAAAGTAAGAGCATCGGGCCGCAAGCTCGCGCCATCTACGACGCCGAAATCCGCCATTTAGTGGAACCCGAGCACCATGGTGAGTACCTGACCCTGGACGTTGCAACCGGGGAATACGAGATCGACGCCGATGATCTGGCCGCGAATTTCAGGATGCTAGAGCGTCATTCCCCGGAGACCCTCTTCACCTTGCGCATCGGCTATCCCGCGTTCGGCACGTTCGTGGGGTGGGGTGATCTAGTACCATGACCATCGGGCAGGTCAACGAACACCACGAGGTGGTTATTCCCATTGATATATTTGATTATCAGGGCCGACTCAGGCGAATTGAAGCTATCATAGACACCGGCTTCGATTACCATCTGGCCTTACCTTTCCGTTTAGTGCAGAGTTTGGGACTGACATGGGTAAGCGAAGTCGAAATGCGCGTAGCCACCGAACAATGGGAACACTTCGACTCTTACGCAGCATCCGTATGGTGGTTTGGCAACCGCCTGCCAATTCGCCTGCTGCAAACGCAATCGGAGATCCTGGTGGGAACCAGTCTGCTTTGGGAAAGTCAACTGACGGTGCAGTTCTGGGACGGCGGCTCCGTGAACGTGCTGCCGCGTAGCGCGTAGCGCGATCCATACTGCCCTGGCCCGCCCTTGCGCCTACTGCCAAAGTGCGCTAGCATTTTTGCCGAAATTGCGCCGTCCATGACGGTTATTCGTCCCACCTTGTCATCACCCGAAAGGAGACTGCACACGATGTTCAATCCCATCGCCGCCCTGAAGCCTCGCACGGCTCACGCCCACTGCGATATCCCCTGCGGGATCTACGACCCCATCGTGGCCAAGATGGCCGCCCAGACCGTGCAGAAGATGGTCCTCCGCATGCAGAACCTGGAGGCCCCGCAGCCTGGCGCGCCGGCCGCCGACCGCCAGTCCTTCGCCAACACCTTCTCGCGTTACGTCACCGTCAAGGAAGAGCACGCCGAGAAGTGCAAGGAAGAGCTCCGCATCCTCTGGGCCGACTACGCCTGGCCCGGCACCGACGCCAACGAGATCGCGGGCAAGTTCAACGCCGCCCTCAAGCTGGCCGGCCAGTGCAAGCAGACCGTCAGCATGGAGAACGCCGAGGCGCTGGTCGCCGCCTGCGACGACATCGCCACCGCCTTCTGGTCCACCAAGAACGTCGAGTACAGCGACCCCAACGCCGCCGCCCGCTACGGCACCTAGGCTACGGGCCACACAGCGACTGCGTGTAGGGGCGAATGATCATTCGCCCCTACTGTTTTCCATCTTCCCATACGAGCCGCACCAGGCGGATTTCTTCGTAAGAACAATCGTCACCCAACTTTTCTTTGACTGGGCCCAACCGCCCGTCCTCCGAACTCGTCAGCGCTGCTCTTATCCGGTTTGTTTTATCAGGCGGCGGTAGCAATGGCGATACGTCAAACTCGCCCCCGGCTGCTTTGATCCGCTCCAGGTGGGCCACGATGGTCCCCCGGGTCAAACCGCGCTGCGCCGCAATTGCGGCGATGCTCATTCCTTGTTGCAATAGCAAGAGAGTTTGACCATGGGATCCACCGGGCCGCGGTCTGTCAGTCACACCGTCCGCCTTTCCTGAACGCGACTGCAAACCGTCGATATACCCTGATATGACGGCAAGGAACTCCTCTCCGTACCGCGCCAATTTCGCTGGCCCCACGCCCGAAACCCGCAACATGGCCTCCGGCGTGACTGGCTTGGACGCCGCCAAACCCTTTAGGGTAGCGTCGCCGAATACGACAAACGCGGGTACGTTTTCCTCATCGGCCAACCGGCGACGCACAGCCCGCAGTTGATCGAACAGGTCCGCGTCGGGAGCGTCGTCGGTTCTGGCGTTTGAAGCCCGGACACGTTCCGTTCGCGTGGTGGTTTTTTGCACTGGCAGCTCGAGCTTCAATTTGTCATTTCCACGCAGCCACTTCCGCCCGGATTCCGTAACGCTGACGGTCGGGTACTGTCCGTCGGCCTTTGCCAGCAGCCCTCGCTCAACCAATCCGTCCGTGATACGACGCAACCCGTGGCGGTCGTAGTCTTCCACGATGCCGAACACGCTGAGCTTGTTGTGCTCCAGCTCTCGGATGCGCTTCAGATTGCGTCCGAGCAGAACGTCACAAACGTGCGCGGCGCCAAAACGCTCTCCGGTGCGTATCACCGCCGACAGCAGCTTCTGGGCCACCACCGTGACATCCACCGACTGCCGCTCCGCCAGGCACACGTCGCAATTGCCGCATGGGTCCCCAACGCCGGAATCGCCGAAGTAGCCGAGCAAGTACTTCCGCCGGCAGGTGCTCAGCCGGCAGTATTCGACCATCTGCTGCAGCTGACGTTCCGCCGTGGCGCGGGCGTCGCCGGTCATTTCCTGGATGAAGTATTGCTGCTTCGCCCGGTCGCCCTCGTTGAAGAACAGCACGCAGTCGCTGGGCAGCCCGTCGCGACCGGCCCGACCCGTTTCCTGGTAGTAGCTCTCAATGGATTTCGGCAACGTGTAGTGGACCACCAACCGGATGTTCGGCTTGTCGATCCCCATGCCAAACGCGATGGTGGCGGCCACGATGGGCACGTCGCCGTCGATGAATCGCTCCTGGGTAGACCGGCGGGTGTCAGCGTTCAACCCGGCGTGGTAGGCTGCCGCCTCATGCCCGTGGCTCGTGAGCCTGGCCGCCAGGTCCTCGGTATCCCGGCGGGAGAAGCAGTACACGATAGCGGGTTGACCCTTGCGCTCCTCCAACAGATCCAACAGAGATTCCCAGGCGCCGGCGCCCGGCTCAACACGGTAGGTAAGGTTGGGCCGGTCGAAGCCCGATACGAACCGGCGACAGTCATCCAGACGCAGTTGGTCCACGATGTCCCGCCGCACCCGTTCCGTGGCGGTGGCCGTCAGCGCCATCACCGGAACCTGGGGGAACAGTTCCCGCAGCTCCGCCAGGGCACGGTAGTCGGGCCGGAAATCGTGCCCCCACTCGCTGATGCAGTGCGCTTCGTCGATGGCGATCATCCGCAGGTCCAACGTACCCAGGAACCGCCGGAAACCGGACATGGCCACCCGTTCCGGCGCGACGTAGAGCAGTCGGACCCCTCCGGCCTGCGCCCGGCGTTCCACCTGGGCGGCGGTCCGGTTGTCCAAGGTGCTGTTGAGGAATTCGGCTGATATGCCGTTGGCCCGCAGGGCGTCCACCTGGTCCTTCATCAGCGCGATCAGGGGAGAGATCACCAGGGTCACGCCGCCCGTCGCCAGCGCCGGCAACTGGTAGCAGAGCGACTTGCCGCCACCGGTGGGCATCACCACCAACCCGTGCTGACCGGCCAGCGCGTTGGAGATGATCGCCTCCTGACCCGGCCGGAACTCGTCGTAGCCGAAATGCTGCTTGAGCAGCGCCAGTATGTTTGTCGTGGTCATGCGAAAAACCCATAGGGGCGAACAAATATCCGCCCCTACATGCAATCTCCAGTGTGGAGACCGACTAACCCATCGCCGCCAGCGCGTCGCCCACGACCTCAATCGTCCGGTCGATGTCTTCGCTCGTGTGGGCGATTGAGACGAACCCGGCCTCGAACTGGGAAGGCGCAATGTACACGCCGCGGTCCAGCAGCGCGTGCATGTAACGCCCGTAGGCCGCGGTGTCCGATTGTTCCACCTCGGCCAGCGCCGATACCGGCCCGGCGTTGAAGAAGCCGGTGAACATCGACGCCACGCGGTTGATGGTGGACGGAACCTCCGCGCGGGCGAACGCCGCGCGGACCCCGTCGGTCAGGCGCACCGCCGTTGCTTCCAGCTGATCGTACACGCCCGGGCGTCCCAGTTCGGTTAGTGTCGCCACGCCGGCGGCGGCGGCCAGCGGGTTGCCGGACAGCGTGCCGGCCTGGTACATCGGGCCGAGGGGCGCCACCTGCTGCATGACTTCGCTGCGGCCACCGTATGCCCCCACGGGCAGCCCGCCACCGATGATCTTGCCCATGGTCGTGATGTCGGGTGTGACACCGTAGAGCGTCTGCGCGCCGCCGTAGGCCACGCGGAAACCGGTGATAACCTCGTCGAAGATGAGCAGGGCGCCGTTGGCCTCGGTGACGCTGCGCAATCCCTCCAGGAACCCTGCGGCCGGCGGAACCACGCCCATGTTGCCCGCCACCGGTTCGACGATTACGGCCGCGATGTCGTTGGGCCAGGCGTCGAACAGGCCCTCCACTGAAGCGATCTCGTTGAACGTGGCGATCAGGGTCTCGGCGGCGTAGGCTTCCGGAACGCCGGCACTGGTGGGGACCCCGTGGGTGAGCGCGCCGGAGCCGGCGGCCACGAGCAACCCGTCGGCGTGGCCGTGGTAGTTGCCGGCGAACTTGACGATCTTGGATCGACCGGTGTAGGCCCGGGCCAGGCGAAGCGCGGTCATGCACGCCTCGGTTCCCGAGTTGACCAGCCTTACCTGGTCCACGGAGGGCAGGGCGGCGCAGATCATCTCGGCCATCTCCACCTCCTGCTCCACCGGCGCCCCGAAGGAGGTGCCGTCCGCCGCGGCCCGCTGCACTGCCTCCACTACCGCGGGATGCGCGTGGCCCAAGGCCAGGGGGCCCCAGGATCCCAGGTAGTCGATGTACTCGTTGCCGTCCACGTCCCACACGTGGGCGCCGGCGCCGCGCGCGATGAACGGCGGCGTGCCTTCCACCGCCCGGAAGGATCGCACCGGGCTGTTGACCCCACCGGGGATCACCCGCTGCGCCTGTTCGAAAAGCTGCTGGGACCTGCCTTGCTGCATTGTGGATGTCTCCTCGGCGCGTGGATAAGTTACGTTCACGCCAGCATCAGGCGTTCACCCTTAGGTTCCGGTATCGGATCGTTGAATTCTCGCGCGGTGTCAATCCATAGACTGATCGCATCATTGACACTCTTGAGCGCGGCCTCTTGAGTATGGCCGTGCGCAGCGCAACCCGGGAGTTGCGGGACTTCCGCAATAAAATCGCCGTCAGCATCGCTCCAGTAGAGGATGATCTCGTACTTGTACACAGCCGCCCTCACAGTCCGTATTTGAGAATTACCTGGCGTACCTGTCTGACTTGATACGGTTTGGCATCGCCGCCATCCCTCTGCAGGTTCAACCGTTCAACGACACCCTCTTTGCGGAATATGTGGTGGCTTCCGCGTGTTCGCTCCACAAACCCCATTCGGATCAACAGCCCGCGCAGGTCGTCAAACCGAATGTTGGCATCCGACTGCCCGGTAAGGATGCGCCGCCTCAACTGGTCGTAGCGACCATCGTACTGCCTCAACTCAGCACGCCAGGGCGTCAATGCCCGGAACGGCCCCGATTGGAGCCGTTCCTGCGCATATTGCGTTTGCCTGTAGCGGCAACGATATGATGCTAGCGGTCCATCACCACCATGGTGCCCTCGTCCGGGTTGTACTGGTAGCGGGTCACGCGGTCCAGCTTCTGCGATTCCAGTCGGACCACCACCGCGCGATCGCCGGTCACGTTCAGCGTGTTGTGGATCTCGCCGGGCAGGAAGAAGGCTACCTTGCCGTCCTCCTGGACGAAGTCGCCAGTCTCCTGGATCTGCACCGAATCAACGCCCTCGCCAGGATAGAACCAGCGCCACTTGGTCTGCTTGATCGCGCCGTCGTACACGCCGTAGACCACCCAGGCCGCACCGTGGTCGTGAGGCAGGTTGTCCTGGTCCGGCTTTTGCACCGACGCCATCAGCCAGAACCCGCCGCCCGGGTGCCCGTAGTCCTCGTCCAGGTGCAGGTCATACCGGCCGTATCCACCCTCGTCGGGGAGTTCCAGCCGCTCCTCCAGCCAACCGGGGGTGGCCAGCAGGCGCTCCATGTGCTTGGCGACGCCGGATGCCTGAGCCAAGGCGTCCTGCGTGGTGTCAAAAATCTCGCGCACGTCGTCGATGAATGCGTCGACCGTGTAGGAAGCGGTTTGCGTCATATCGAACCTCCCATGAATGCAGTGTCTTGCTGCGATTCATTGTGTAGCGGATGACGGGGCGTGTCAACGTCCGGTCTCTTCCCAGTTGGCGGTTGACCGCGACACTACTCCTGGCCCTGCAGCCAACGGGCAACTTCCTTGGCATGATAGGAGATCAGGATGTCCGCTCCCGCTCGACGGATCGCCGTCAGCAGTTCCAGTGTGACCGGTTTTTCGTCGATCCAGCCGGCCCGCGACGCGGCTTTCACCATGGAGTACTCGCCGCTCACGTTGTACGCCGCCAGCGGATAGTCGTACCGCTCCCGCGCCTCCTTGATCACGTCCATGTACGCCATGGCCGGCTTGACCATCACGATGTCCGCGCCCTCGGCGATGTCCGACTCGATCTCCCGCATGGCCATGCGGCGGTTGGCCGGGTCCATCTGGTAGCTGCGGCGGTCTCCGAACTGCGGCGTGGAGTCGGCGGCGACCCTGAAGGGACCGTAGAACGACGAGGCGTACTTGGCCGCGTAGCCCATGATGGGAGTGTCGTCGTACCCATGGGCGTCCAGTATTTCCCGGATGGCCCGCACCTGCCCGTCCATCATGGAAGATGGCGCGACCATGTCGGCGCCGGCCTGCACCTGGGTCAGGGCGGACCGCGCCAGCAGTTCCAGTGTGGCGTCGTTGTCGATGCGCTCGCCGTCGATGACTCCGCAATGGCCGTGGTCGGTGTACTCGCACAGGCATACGTCGCCGATGACCATCAGGCCGGGGGCGCGCTCCTTGATGGTGCGGGTGGCCTCCTGGATAATCCCCTCGGGATCGTAGGCGCCGCTGCCCACACCGTCCTTTTCCGGCGGCAACCCGAACAGCAGCACCGATGGGATGCCCAACTCGACCACCTCGTCGATCTCCTCACCCAGGCGGTCGATCGACGTGTGATAGCACCCGGGCATGGGCTCGATCTCCTCCCGGACGTTCTCGCCGTGGGTCACGAACATCGGGTAGATGAAATTGGCGGCGCTGATGCGGGTCTCGCGCACCATCTCCCGAACGGGGGCTTTCTCCCGCAACCGGCGCATGCGCAGATCTGGGTGCTTCAGCATGACGTCCCTCCTTCAATTTTCCGTCATTCCGGCGAAAGCCGGAATCCAGACTAGACACGGGTGGGGCTGGAGAAGTGGCTGACGAGCGCGTCGGCCAGTCCTTCCACGTTGTGCTCCGCGGCTACGATGTCGACGGTCAGCCCCGTTTCCTCGGCTGTGGCCGAGGTGATCGGCCCGATGCACGCGATGGCGCTGGATTCCAGCAGATGGCGGTCGGCGCCCAGGATGTCCACCAGGTTCCGAACCGTCGACGAACTAGTGAAGGTTACCATATCGATACCCCTCTCAAATGCGGCCCGCGCCCGGTCTGCGATGCCTTCCGGCCGCACGTTGCGATACGCGGGAACCCGCTTCACGTCGGCTCCCAGGTCGCCCAGGCCGACAGCCAGCGCGTCCCGGCCGATGGCGGAACCCGGCAGCAACACCAACCTTCCGTTCCAGTCCCGGCTCGAAAGCTCGGCGATCACATCCTCGGACACGGAGCGCTGGGGTATGAAGTCGGGCTCGATGCCGCGCTCACGCAGCGCCCGCGCCGTGGCTGGCCCGATGGCTCCCACCGTCGCGCCGGCGAAGTACCGTGCGTCTTTCCCCAGGGCTCGCAGCCGTTCCCACACGTACTCCACGGAGTTGACGCTGGCGAATATCATCCATCGCCCGGTTACATCCGCGGCACTGGTCAGCACCCTGTCAAGCTCGTCGTAATCGTCCAGGGGACCGATTTCGATGGACGGCAATTCGACCGGTTCCGCGCCCAGTTCCTGGAGCAACTCAATAAGCCTCGACGCCTGCGTCCGCGAACGCGTCACCAGCACGCGCTTGCCCCACAGGGGTCGCCGGTCGAACCAGCCGATTTCTTCCCGCAGACGCGCCACCTCACCGATGATGGCGACCACCGGCGCGCCGATTCCGGCGACTTTACCTCGCTCGGCGATGTCAGCCAGTGTTCCGGTGACCGTCCGCTGCCGGCTCCAAGTGCCCCACTGCACCAGGGCGGCCGGCGTGTCTCCGGCCATGCCGTTGGCCTGCAGGGTGGCCGCGATTCCCGGCAGAGCAGCCCAGCCCATCAGGGTGACCAGCGTGCCGCCCGTCCCGGCCAGCGCCGACCAGTCCGTGGTGGTTTCGCCCTTGCTCGGATCTTCGCTGCCGGTGACGATGGTGACTGCAGTGGACACGCCCCGATGGGTGACGGGTATGCCGGCGTACGCGGCAGCGGCAACGGCCGACGTGACTCCCGGCACTATCTCAAACGGGACACCCGCCTCCGCCAGGGCCTGCGCTTCCTCGCCACCCCGGCCGAAAACGAAGGGGTCGCCGCCCTTGAGCCGCACCACTCGCTTGCCGGCCAGCCCTTCCGCCACGATCAACTGATTGATCTCCGTCTGCGTCAGCGCCTGGCGTCCCCGTTCCTTGCCTACGAACACCCGCTCCGCCGAAGCCGGCGCCAACCCCACCAACGACGGATCCAGCAGCCGGTCGTACACCACCACCTGCGCGGTAGCCAACGCCTGCGCTCCCTTAACGGTCAGCAGCCCCGGGTCGCCGGGGCCGGCGCCAACCAGATAGACCCTGCCGGGCTTAATAACGTCAACCGGTTCCGTCATCAGTGGAATGCCTGATCAGTTTGTCCGTCTGCCGATAAGGGATTGGATGGCCACGATCTTGCGCTCGTCGGCGCTGATTTGCATGAAGTTATCGATAGCGCCTTCAGCTCGTTCGATCCAATACAATGCCTGAGGTCGAGAAAAGGTTCTGTTGGGATCATAGTCCGCACGGTGTCGTTGATCTTGCAGTTGTGCGAATGCGTCTGCGAATTGTTGGACGTGTAGAGAGAACAGGCTCCGGTCTTGCAGCAGGTTTCGCCTGGCCGCGTTGTGGTTCAGGCTCCGGTAGATGCGCAACCAGGCGTGTTGAGTCAGCGGGTCATGGGGTGTATCCACCAAACACTCAGCGTTGCTGCTGGCCAGCGCGTGGAACATGGAGTAATACGCGGTGCTGACGGCCCGGCGCAATGAGTCCTGTAATGGCTGGGTGTCGGGATGCGGCGCAGCAGTCAGCAATCGGCTGGCCGTGATGAGGTCTTGCCAGCGCATCAGCCCGGCCTGTCCCACGGTCGCGCCGCTGTCCTCTCGGACAACAACCGGTCATATTCGGCCTTGGGAATGCAGGAGACCGAGGGGATCTGCGATATTCCGATTTCGAGCAACTGCGGTTCGATCTCGCCGTGCAGTGCATTAAGCGAGTGCATGTTCAGGTCCTCGTGAGTGCCTTCGTAGATGACGGATACATCGAGGAACTCTTCGTCGATCGCGTTCCAAGCCACTTCAGATTCGGCGTCGCAAAACCGCACCGAGCCATGCGATTGGGCGCGGAGACCCGCCAGGATAATCTCCTTTGCCTTTTCCTGCGTTTCCAGCGCGATAGTCATGGTCCACCTTCACTGTTGCTGACGTCGGTTTGCATTCGATGCTAGTGGTAGGGTTCGGGCCGGTCAAGTTCCTGGTTCGTTGCCGATAAGGCAATGGAGCGTGACACTTTTTCCTACCCCAGCAGAGTTGCCGCGCCCTGCTCCCGTAGCGCTCCCCAGGCTTTCGCCGCCAGCGAAACCGGGTCGGATGCTTTCCCGTCGACGGTGGCGCGGTAGGATGCCGATCCATCTTGTCTGGCCATGAACACCGTCAGTCGCAGCGAGTCGGCGCCAGCGGCCTCCGCGTAGGCTCCCACCGGAACCTGGCACCCGCCGCCCAGCGCCTCCAGGAAGGACCGTTCCGCCGTCACCGCGGCCGTGGTTGGCGCGTGGTCGGCTGACGCGACGACCTCCGCGATGCGCTCGTCGCCGGCGCGGACCTCCACCGCCATCGCCCCCTGGCCGGGTGGCGGCACAAATTCTTCGGGCGACAGGTACTCGGTTATCACATCGGACATCCCCATCCGGTCCAGTCCGGCCACCGCGATCACGGTGCCGTCGCACTCCTCGCCTGAGGCCTTGCGGAGCCGCGTGTCCACGTTGCCGCGAATGGGGACGATTTCCAGGTCGGGACGGCGCTCGGCGATCTGCGCCTGCCGTCTCGGGCTGCTGGTCCCGATCTTCGCGCCGGCCGGGAAATCGTCAAGGGTCGTGCCTAAATGCGTCACCAAAGCGTCCCGAGGGTCGGCACGCTCCAGCACCGCGCCCAGTGCCATCCCATCTGGCAGCACGGTGGGCATGTCCTTCAGGCTGTGCACCGCCAGGTCGATCTCGCCTATCTCCAGGCGCCGCTCGATCTCCTTGACGAACACCCCGAGGCCCATGCCGGCCAGTGGCGCGGTCTGGTTGGCGTCGCCCTGGGTGGTAAC
The DNA here is from genome assembly GCA_022823505.1 of Dehalococcoidia bacterium. Classification (GTDB taxonomy): domain Bacteria; phylum Chloroflexota; class Dehalococcoidia; order Lucifugimonadales; family UBA3495; genus Bin87. The sequence continues at coordinate 12,938 of JAJEIA010000106.1, read as the reverse complement.
CGTGACTACCTCAAAATGGACGTCAGGATGGGCGTTGCGCAGCAACGCCAGTGTCAGCTCGGTCTGGATCAGCGCCAGCCGGCTGCCCCGGGTGCCGACCCGTACTGTCAAGCCAGCCACGAGCCAAGTCCCGTGCGTCAACGCCGCTTGCGCCGGTCGTCGTCGCCGAACAGTCGACGCGCGAGCCGGTAGTCCGTGGTGTTGTTCCCGGAGCGCAGTTCCGCGGTGGGGCGGTGCAGCAGCTTTTTGACCAGCGCGTTGGTCATGGCGTGCAAACGTTCCGCCAGATTACCATCCGCGTCCTCTCCCAGCATGCGGAGCGTTCTCGCCACTTCTTCCCGTCGGAGCTCGTCCGCGCGGCGTCGCATACCCACCACCAGTTCCATGGCGTCCGATGAGTGCCACCATTCCGAGAATCGAGCCAACTCCGCGTCGACCAGTGTGCCGGCCTTCTGCACTTCATCGTTCAGGCCATCCAGCGAAACCTCGGCCACCTGCGCCAGGGAGTCGATGTCGTACAGCCGCGCCCGTTCGAGATCGCCCACTGAGGGCTCGATGTCACGCGGCACCGCGATGTCGATCAGCATGATTGGTTCGTCGCCAGCACGACGGGTAAGGGCGTCCGCGACCATTGCTTCATCCACCACGTACCCGGGCGACCCGGTGCTGCTGATCACCAGGTCCGCCTCCGCCAGCGCGTCGGGAAGTTTTTCGAACGGGGTAGCCACGCCGCCCAGGTCACGGGCCAGATCCTGGGCGCGCCAGTGGGTGCGATTGACCACCGTAATTTGCCGCACACCCGCGTCGGCCAACGCCCGGGCCACCATGCGGCCGGCGTCGCCGGCGCCGATCACCAGCGCGCGCCGGTCGTCCAGGCGGTCGAACAGGCCCCGCGCCAACTGCACCGCCGCTCGGCTGACCGACCTCGAATGCTGGCCGATGTTGGTTTCCCGATGTACCCTCCGGCCAGCGCGCAGGGCATCGTGGAACACCCGGGTCAGGGGGCTCTTGATGTAACCGCCCTGGCTGGCCACGCTGAACGCCGCCCGTACCTGCCCCAGGATCTGCCGCTCGCCGACGATCATCGATTCCAGGCCGCTGGCAACCCGAAACAGGTGAGCAACGCAGTCCCCTTCCCATAGCTGGTAGATGTGCCGTTCCAGTTCGTTGCCCGGCACGCCTGAATATCCGATCAGGAAGTCACCCACGCGGCCCACCAACCCGATGTCGTCGGGGTCGTAGGTGTAAACCTCGGTCCGGTTGCACGTGGAAACGATGACCGACTGCGGCACGTACTCGGAGAGCTGCGCCAACGCGTCGGGAAGCTGATCCCGCTCGACGCTCAGCCGTTCGCGCAAATCCATCGGCGCCGTCCGGTGATCCAGGCCCAGTACCAGGAGGCTCAACTCACCGCCTCCGCAGCCCGCAGCGAGGCCCGCTTGGCACAACCGCCGACCTTGCAGGCGGTCAGGTCGGGACACATCTCCGGAAGGCTATCATTCAGCAACTGCGCCAGCACGGCGTCCACCGCTTCGTCATCCCCGCCGTTGCGGGCCATTGCCAGCAGGTCTTCGGTGATTACGCATTGCCAACGGGTGGGATCGATAACCGTCCGCTGCTCCTTGATGACCTTGCGCGCCCGCGACAGCACATCGGCTAGTTCGGCCCATTGCAGAACCTTGTCTTCCGACAGGGTTTCCCGCATCTTGCGGGCCAGAGCCGGGCTGGCCCCGCCGGTGGAAATCGCCAGCGTGATCGGGTCCCGTCTGACGATCGAGGGCGCGATGAACGTGCACTGGTCCGGGTCATCCACCACGTTGAGCAGTACGCCGCGCTCTTCCGCTTCCTCGTATATCTGCCGGTTCACGTGCCACACGTTTGTGGCAGCAACCGCGATGAATGCGCCGTCCAGATCGCCAGGCTGGTACTCCCGCTGGATCAACGTTATGTGTCCACGCTGGGCCGCCCGCCTGATGCCGTCGGTGCACTGTGGGCTGATCAGCGTGATGTCAGCGCCGGCGTCTCGTAATGCCGCCAGCTTGCCCTGGGCGATGGTGCCGCCGCCCAGGATGACGCATCGCTTGCCGGCGAGGTTGAGGTATACGGGGTAGTACTCAGGCATGGCGTTTGATTTCGCAGGGGTTTGTCCGTATCAAGATTGTCGGGATTGCTGGATTGACATGATTGGGATGGGTAATCCGGAAAATCTCGAAATCCTGCAAGTCCTGATCCTGACGAATGCAAATCCGTCCTAGACCAGCGCGTCAGCCATGGCCTCGGCCTCTTCCGCTGTGTCCCAGAACCGTTCGTAGTCTTCGACGAAATAGCGGACACGGGTCTTCTTGTACTCGCGGGTGCTGTATAGCAGCAGGTTGTCGGTGATGCCGGTGGCCCGGGCGATTTCCCGGCCGATGTCCTCGCATTCATCCCTGGTCGGGGCATGGACCATGGTGAAGTGGCTGTACTCCCAGTCGGGGAAGGTCGGCCGCTCGTAGCAGTGGGTCACCGCCGAGTGTTCCGCCATGATCATCCCCACCTCTTCGGACCGTTCCGGCGGAACCTTCCATACAATCATCGCGTTGGCGCGGAAGCCGGAGCGGCGGTGATACAGCACCGCACTGAACCGGCGCATCAGCTTGCGCTCCTGGTACTCGCCCAGCTGCGCGAACAGTTCCGGCACGGTCAGACCCAGCCGTTGCGCCATGGCATCGAAGGGACGGGAAACCAGGGGCAGGTCCTCTTGCGCCTCTCGGATCACCTGCTTGTCCCACTCGTTGATCTCCTGGGCCTGGTTCCAGTCGCTGGCCGGCACGCGGCTCTGGCCGTTGCCATTTCCGTTGGGGCGACCGGAGTCGGGGTTGTAGTTGTAGGCGTCGCTGCGCCGTTTCACCATGTCGAAGTTCACGCCGATCTTGAAGAACCGGATGGTGGGCATGATGCGGAACTCGATGGCGTTGGTCTTTTCCGCCATCCATTCCACCGTGGTCTGCAGGTCGCCGTCCGGCGGCACGGCCAGCGTGAACCACAGGTTGTAGTAGGAGCCTTCCCGGGCGTAGTTGTGGCTGACGCCCGGGTGCCGGTTGATGAAGATTGCCCCGTCGTGCAGGTCGCCGTCACCGTACGCGAAGGCCACCAGCGTGGTCTTGTACCCCAGGCGGCGCGTGTCGAAGATCGCGCTGATCTGCCGCACCACGTTCTGCCGCTTCAGCTCGGTGAGCCGCTCCAGCAACTCGGCCTCGCCGATCTCCAGGTCGGCGGCGATCTCCCGGTAGGGCTCCTCCACCATGGGGAAATTGCTCTGGACCATGTTGAGCAACTTGCGGTCGGTAATGTCCATGGATTCCGTAGTCATATCACGCCACCACCAGATGTCGGACGATCATGCCCGCAGGCTGTCGCTCGTGTGATTCTCGTTCGCGGCCAGACGGATACTGTAGGCATCGACCAGCCCGACCAGCACGCCGTCCGAAATTTCCACCACCTGCCGCAGCCGGTCCGGCTGCACTGCCTCGACCACGGCCTGCCGGAAAAACAAAAAGGCCTGTACGCTGTCGCTCAGCGGCACGCCTCTCGCGGCCATTTCCGAGCCGTATTCGTGGCCCAGCATGTGGGTTTCTGACATCGTCTCGCCCCTGCGCCGGCTGCGACCGTCGAGGTCGTTCCGCAGTAGCAGGGAGAGCAGGCGCCGTCCGAACAGGCGCATCCGGTCCCGGCCCTCCGCCTGGAAACTCTCCATCCAGGGCTGTTCCGATACGTCCGCCTGGCTCAGCTTGCGCCGGATCCGCTGGAGCGCCAGGTCTTCGGGGTCGCTCCTGGCCGATTCATTCCGGCTGAGCAGCGCGTCCACGTCCTCACGCAGGAACCGGCGGTGCCCGCCCGGAGTGCGGTAAACCGGCAAGCGACCGCGATCCGCCCATTGACGGAGAGTTGCCTCGTTGATCTCCAACGCCCGGCAAACTTCTCCGAGAGACATCCAGCGCGGCGTATTTTCTGTACTCGTAGCCACCTAAACCTGTGGAAACCTACAGTAATCGGCAGAGCCCGTAGGTTTGCCGCAGAAATCCTAGCATAGGGTTACATTGGGGTCAACAACTAATGTGCGTGTCCAATCGACCACAGGTTCGAAAAACCTTCACCACCAACCGATAGAAATATCTCCAACGGAATAGTAGCCTCCCCATATCAAATCCGTCACAACGTAGTAAGCCAGTGACGCGGCGGCGGTTAGTATCAAGCACGTGACCCACGCCCCGAATCCCCCACGGCCGGTTAGTTCGGTCCACAAATAGTACCCGGCCCAGATCAGTACCCAGATTGCCAGAAAGCCCGCGTACATGATCCAGTCGACAATCATGAGGCCCATTATGCGAGCGTCCTCGGCCGGCGAACGGGGCGGCTGGGAAACCGCCCCGTTCACCAGTTGGTCTTCTATAAGTCCTAGAAAATCGCGATGGGGTTCACCGGGCTGCCGGTCACGTTGCGCAGCCGCAGCGCCCCGATGGACAGCATGAACTCGTACCGGTCGTGGCGCGCGGCCACCTCGGCCACGTCCTCCAGGTTGGCGTTGTCGATGAGCCACACCCCCAGGTACACCAGGCAGGCAATGTGCAGCGGCGACACGATGTTCTCGTACTGGTTCGGGCGGATGTCATTGGACGTGTCGGTTCCGAGCATTGCGATGCCCCGTTCCTTGAACCACGGTGCGCACGCCACGTGGCAGGCGACGCTGGGCTCGGTTCCTGGCACCGGACCATCCACCAGCCGGCGGCGATAATTTCCGGTACGGACCAGCAGGATGTCTCCCTCCTGCACGGTGACGCCGTGGTCGCGCTCGGCCGCGTCCAGGTCCTCGGGCATCACCGGCGCATCGGGAGCCAGCCAGTCCACGCCGCGCACCTTGGCAATGTCCAGCAGCACGCCCCGGCTGACCAGGCCCTGCGCCGTAAGGTCGATGGCGTGGCTCTGCGCCCCTTCCCGTGACGTGACCACCCCGGCCGGCACGCCGTTATACATCAGCCCGTCGTAGGAGTAGTGCGACAACGCATCGATGTGGGTGATGGTCTGCCCGTGGAAGACCATGCCGATGAACTCGGCCGCTCCGCGCCGGGAGTTGCGGCGTTCCAGCGGGTCGGTGTCGCGCCCCTCGCCGCTGTCCACCATGAACCGCTGCACCTGGTGGGTGATGTCCGGCGTCATCTCGGTGGTGATGGGGCGCGCGCAACTGACGGTCTCTCCGGTCTGCACCAGGGCGGCGGCCTGGGTCCGCTTCGCCGTGGTAATCAGGTTCAGCGCGCCCAGTTGGTCCTGCTGGCCCCAGCGACCCCAGTTGTTCTCATCTCGATACCACGCCAGCACCTCGGCTTCGTTGGGTACTCCTGCGAACGCCATGTTTCCCTCCGTGTAGCGGCGCCGGCGTTGGCCGGCGATTTTGCCGGAATTCTACACCAATGCGGAAAGCGTAACGGCGTCAGCGGGCCGTCATGCTGCGGAGGTCAGTCTCGCCCCGGGGTTCAAACCATTCGGCGCGTGCGTTCCGACGCTCGCCAGGCCATGGATTCGAAAACCACGCCACCCGGCAAAACGTAAACGTTAGTAGCGGAGATAAGTAGATCGACTTCTCAGCCGGCGCCGCCGCTTTGAGAGAGCGTTTTGCCCAATAAGTCCTTCTTCCTCGGCCGGATGGCCGGCATCACGTCCCATCGACGATTGGGTTCTCGCCGGAGAACTGATCACATGCGAACCGAATACCGTTCAAACTGGGAGAATACGAGTGTGCGCGTCCGCTAACCCGGCAATCATGTATTGCACCCTCTGCCGTGCCAATACGCCATCACAGAACGTCGAATATATCATCATGCGAAACGGCCGGCCGGCCACAATCGGCGTGTGTACGCGCTGCGGAGTCAAGAAATTCCACCAGGGCGTGCCCCGATGAGCCGGCATCGCCCCGTGCGTTCGGGTCAGCCCAGCCGGGCGCCGACGAAGTCAGGATAACCGTGGATGAAGTCGGAGGCGTTGGCAGCCTGTTTGCCCGCCAGCTGCAGGCGCGACACGACCAGCAGCCCGTCGCCCGTTCCCACGGCCAGCATGTCCCCGTCCACCCGGATTACCGCCCCGGGTTCCGCGGCGGGCCCGGACGAAGGTGCCACATCCAGGAGCTTGATGCCCTTGCCATTCCACGCGGTATGCAAGCCCGGCCAGGGCGTGTAGGCACGTTGCTGACGCCAGAGGAACTCTGCCGGCTGGCCCCAATCGGCTACGCCGTCGGTTCGGTCCATTTTGGAGGTGTAGGTGGCCAATGCTTCGTCCTGCGGGCGGACTTCCATGCGTCCGGACACCCACTTGGGAAGCGTATCGTGGAGCAGCGACGCCCCTTCACGGAACAACGCATCGGTGAGGGTGTCCGCGTTGTCGTCCGAGCGCAGTTCCCGGGAGCGTTGCGCAATCACCGGGCCCGTGTCCATCCCTTCGTCCAGGAGCATCAGGGTGATGCCCGTGGTGGCATCACCGGCGAGAATGGCTCCGGGCACCGGGGAAGGCCCCCGGTGACGCGGCAGCAACGAGGGGTGCAGGTTCAGGCAACCGTAGCGGGGAAGCTGCAAAACGTCAGCGGGAAGCAGGAGACCATACGCGACCACCACTATGATGTCCGGGTCCAACGCCGCCAACTCGGCCACCGCGCCCTCACCACGCAGCCGGCGCGGCTGGAAAACCGGGACACGGAGTTCCTCGGCCCTGGCCTTGACCGGGGACGGCTCCATCACCCGGCCGCGGCCGCTTCGCCGGTCCGGTGGAGTGTACGCGGCCACCAATGCTACGCCGGGATCACCAGCCAGAACGTCCAGCGTTGGCACGGCGAACTGGGGGGTCCCCATGAAGACCACGCGTAGCGGATTATCCGGCGTGAACGTGTAACCAGATTCGCGCGCGGGATGGGTTGACAATAGAATTTCCTGATTGTAGATTAGGGCTAACCGCTCGTGCGGAACTTTGAGAAAGGAGGTGATGGCTAATGGAACACAGTTTAACATGCTGGGGCGATGGTAGGCACCAGTCTGGACACGACGGGGTGAACGCCTCTTAGCGTCATCGCTTTTCAAAAGGGAATTTAGCCCGTCAGTCGGGCCCAGACCAGTGTCTACCGTCGCCCCAGAGGTCCTGGGGAAGTATCGGGCGACAAGCCAAAGGTCCAGTCTGGGCCCGATATCAATTTAATTCCTCCCTGTTTTGCGGTTTATCGGGGCCTCGTGGCCCCGTTTCGATTCCAGCGCCGCTCGTTTTCCGCCCGGTTTGCCCGTTCACGGCGCGGGATTTCGTTTGACAAACGGGAAGCAAATCCATACATTGGAATCCGACGTATACCAAGTCAGCAACACGGAGTACAGATGCTACGGATTCGCCTTCGACGCGTAGGAAAAAAAGGCCGCCCCTACTACCGAATCGTCGTTACCGAGAAGCGCAACCCACGGGATGGCGCGTACATCGACGGCATTGGCCACTACGATCCCATGGCGGACCCACCGGCAGTGACCTTGGACGAAAGCCGAGCGATCGACTGGTTGCGCAAGGGCGCCCAGCCCTCCGACCCGGTCCGGCAGATTTTTGAACGGAATGACATCTTCAGCAGGGTCCACTCGGATGAAAGAGCTGATTGAGTTCATCGCTCAGTCGCTGACGTCCAATCCCGAAGCCGTCCGGGTTACGGAATCTGACGAAGGCGACCAGATCGTGATTCGCCTCGAAGTAGCCCCCGAAGATAAGGGCAAGGTCATCGGGCGCCAGGGAAGAGTGGCCCAAGCGATGCGCGTCCTCCTCCGGGTAGCCGCAGTCAAGGACGGCACCCGGGCCGTGCTGGAGATTGTCTAGCCGAAAGCGTTCCCGGCGTTTTCAAAGGCCTGCATCGCCGCGTAACCCGCTGCCTGATGCAGAGCCGCAGTTGCCGGACGATGCGGTCGCGGTCGGACGTGTCATCCGACCCCACGGTACCGACGGGACCCTGCGGGTACAGCCCCTTTCCGACAATCCTTCACGGTTCCAGGTCGGCAGCGACCTTACCGTGGACGGCACATCCCGCGCCATTACCGAATTTCGCCCGCTGCCCGGCGGCCACGCCCTGATCCGGCTGGACGGGCTGGAAGGCGCAACTGCGGTTCGATCCCTGGCCGGCCAGTGGCTGATTGCGCCCGCCGACCCCGCGCCTGATCTACCGCCCGGGGAATACTACCATTACCAACTGGTCGGCCTGGCGGTGGCCACCGACCAGGGTGAACACCTGGGTACCGTCCAGGAAGTGCTGGTAACCGGCAGCAACGACGTCTACGTCGTCAAGTCCCAGGCGGGTGAGGAGATCCTGCTGCCGGCCGTTTCGCAGGTGATAAAGCAGGTGGACCTGTCCGCTGGCAGGATGCTGGTCCACCTCATCGACGGTCTGCGCTAGCCGTCATCCGCTTTCAGTCCCCAACGGCCGCCGCGTGGCGCTCCGCGTGGGCGTGACGGTGCTCGACCTCGTCCGCGAACTCGTGGTCCTCGCACGCCACCCAGCGGGAGCCGTCGGCGAACCATTCCTTCTTCCAGATGGGTACGATGGTCTTGATCCGGTTCACGGCTTCGTGGCACGCTTCGAACGCCGCAACCCGGTGGGGAGACGCCACAGCCACAACGAGGCTGATGTGGCCCACGTCCACGCGCCCGGTCCGGTGGGCGATGGCAATGTCCTCGATCCCATAGTCAGCGCAAAGGCTGTCCCGCACTTCTTCCATCTTCTTGATTGCCATCACGTCGTAGGCTTCGTATTCCAGCCGGGTAACGGTCTTGCCGCCGAAGTTGTCCCGCGTGGTACCCAGGAAGATCACCACTGCGCCGTTGCCGTCCTTGCGCACGGCGTCGGTCACCGCCACCGGATCCAGTGGTTCGTCAGTCAGGATAATCATGGCTCAGCGACCTCCGCTAACCGCGTCCTCCACTGACGGGAGGAATCAGGCAAACCTCGTCGCCAGGGTTCAGGGCTTGATCGTCGTCCGCGTATTCGGCGTTCACCGCCACCACGATGCGCACCTCGGGCGGAGCCAATCGCGGATGCATGGCCCGCACCACATCGGTGAGCACGCCCACCGTGGCATCGTCCGGCACGTCCACGGTGACCACCGAGGACCCGGCTCGCTCCCGGTACAGGGCAAATAGTCGAACGTCAAATTGCATATTCGTTCTGATTATCAGCAGGCGGCGCAGGAGTGTCAACGGCAAAAGACAAGCCTATCACACGTTTCGCACATCATTCGCCATAATTTCGCCCAATCACAACGGCGGGTTCAGCGATACCCCCAGCACGTCCTCGCACCATGCGGCGGTGGCCAGCAGCCGCGCTTCCGCAAAGGGGGAAGCGACCATCTGGATGCCCAGCGGCACGCCGGATTCCGCCAGGCCTGACGGCAGGGCAATGGCCGGAAAGCCGCATGAAGTCCACGGACCCTGGAAGGCCGGGTCTCCCGTGTTGGTGCGGTCGGCCTGGGGAGGCGAAGGCGCCCCGGGCGTCAGGAGCACGTCGCATCGCCTGGCGGCCTCTTCCATGTCCGTGGTGAACTGCCGCCTTCGCTCCAGGGCACGAGAATAGTCGATCCCGTCGACCGCCAGACCCTCGGCCAGCATCGCCCGCAGCTTGGTCTGATAGTCTTCCGCTTGCCGACGGTACATCGGCTCGTGGAAGGCCGCCGCCTCCACCGCCATGATCAGGCGCTGGTCCACATATGCGCCCTCGATGCTCTCCTCCAGCGGGATCTCCTCGATCTCCGCTCCCGCCTCCGCCAGTTGCTCGGCCACGGCGTCCAGGTGCCGGCGACTCTCGGCATCTGCGCCTTCGTAAAAGTAACGACGCGCCAGCCCAATGCGAGGCGCGCCCGGCTCCACGATGGCCGACAAGTAGTCGCCCACCGGTTCGCGAGACGACACGGGATCGGCCACGTCCGGCCCGGCCATGACCTGCAACAGCAGCGCGGCGTCCTCAACGGAACGCACCAGCCAGCCGACGGTGTCCAGGTTCCAGCTCACCGGCACTACCCCGTGGCGGCTCACGCGGCCAAAGGTCGGCTTGAAACCCACAACGCCGTTGTAGGCGGCCGGACGCAGAACCGAGCCCACCGTCTGGGAGCCCAGCGCCGCAGGGCACATGCGGGCGGCGACTGCCACCGCCGAACCGCTGCTGCTCCCTCCCGGCGTGTGGGCCGGGTTCCACGGGTTGTAGGTCGGCGACGGGTCCAGGCAGGCGAACTCGGTGGTTACGGCCTTGCCCAGCATCAAGGCTCCGGCCTTCCTGAGCAGGGTGAGCGACGTCGCGTCGTAGTCCGGCACGAAGTCCTTGTAGACCTCGCTGCCCGCCTTGGTCGGGATGCCGGCGGTATAGTAGATGTCCTTGAGCCCGATGGGTACGCCGTGCAACGGACCCAGCGGTCGCCCTTCTGCCACCGCCGTGTCGGCCAGGCGGGCGTCGGCGAGCACCGTTTCACGGTCGACGTACACCCAGGCCAAGAGGCGTTCGTCCAGTGCCTCTATGCGGTCCAGGCACGCCGTTGCCAGTTCGACGGCGGTGAGTTCGCGCCGGGAGATGGCGCGCGCCGCCTCCGCCACTGTGAGTTCGTTGGGGCTGGGCATCTGGCGACCCTCCTATTCTAAAAGGGCGAGCATCAGGGCGACGAAGCGGTGCACCAAGGGGCGGTCATACTCGATGTCCTCGGGTTCCATGGTACCGTTGTAGAAGTTTGAGTGGAAGTGCCGCGCAGCGAGAATTCCAGAGCGCAGCCGTTCGTCATCCGCTTCGTCGGCGATTTGCCTGGCCGCATTGATCAGCGCACGGTGGGTGCCGTGTTCCAATCCCCGCCGCCGGGCCACCGCCATTATGGCGTGCGCCGCCGCACCCCAGAGTTTCTCAGAGGCTTGCAGCGTGTCTCCGGCGGCGAACTCGCGGTCGGAGACGGCCAGGAATTCCAGGGAGGTTTGGGTGTGATCTCGGACCAGCATCAGCGTTGACACTCAGACGGGGTGTATCGATTATACGCCGGGCGGCCGGCGCTCTCCCCAGTTGGTGGCCTGCTCGTAGGCGTAGGCGGCGCGGAACAGGGTGGTTTCGTCGAAGGCCTTGCCGGCGATCTGCAGCCCTATGGGCAGGCCCGACGCCGTGAAACCACAGTTGATGGACAGCGCCGGCAGGTTCGCCAGGTTGAACGGCGCGGTAAACCCCCGCCTTCCCTTGAACCCCGCAATCACGTCCGCCTTGGTGCCCAGGCCGGTGGTTTCGGGGATCAGCGTGGCCGGAACCGAAGAGGCCGGCATGACCAGCACGTCCACCTCGTCCAGCACAGCCAGTATCTGGCTGCGCAGGACGTCCCGCAGCCTTGCCGATTTCTGGTATGCCTTGGCCGGCAGGATGCTGCCCATGAGGAGACGCACCTGGTTGTTGTGGTCCAGGTCACGCAGCCGGTCGGTGGAGATGATGTCCCAGTTCAGCATGGCCGCATCACTGCTTATGATGCCGTAGGAGATCTCGGAAGAATTGACGATCAGCGGGATGGACACCTCGCTCACGTCGGCGCCCAGTCCCGCCAGTACGCCCGCGGCGGCGATAACGGCATCGCGCACCTCGGGGTCGTTGGCGTCGGTGTGGACGCGTTCGGATATGAGACCCACCCGGAGGCCGGCAATGTTGCCGTCCAGCGCGGCCGCGTAGTCGGGAATCGGGACGTCCCACGTCTGCGGGTCCCTGGGATCGTGGCCTGCGATGGCGGCAAGCGTATGGGCACAATCGGTGACGGTGCGCGAGATCGGGCCGGCCGTGTCCATGGACCAACTGGCCCCGAACACGCCGTGCCGGCTGACCAGCCCGAAGGTGGGCCGGATGCCGACCAGCCCGCAGAAAGCGGCGGGTCCGCGGATGCTGCCGCCGGTGTCCTCGCCCAGCGAGGTGGCGCACAGGAACGCGGCGGTTGCCGCTCCCGAGCCGCTGCTGGACGTTCCGGGGTTACGGTCGGTATCCCACGGGTTGCGCGGCCGACCGTAGGGGTGGCGGAAAGCGTCGCCGCTGGCGTACTCGCTCATGTTGAGCTTGCCCAGCAGCACCGTGCCGGCCGCCTTCAGACGCTCCATGATGGTGGCATCCTCGCTGGGAATGTTCTCGCCGAGGATCGTCGACCCATTGGTGGTAAGGATGCCGGCGGTGTCGAACTGGTCCTTGACGGCTACCGGGACGCCGTGGAGTGGGCCGCGGCGGTTCCCGGCGGCGATCTCAGCGTCGGCCCGGCGCGCGTCCTCTCTGGCGCGGTCTGCGGTGACGGTGATATAGGACGCATAGTTGCCGTCTAGGCTGGCGATCCGCTCCAGGTAAGCCTCGGTGGCATCCAGCGACGACACGTCGCCGCTGGCGATGCGCTCGCCCAACTCGGTTGCCGACAGGTAGCAGATGTTGGCGTCGGGCATTATTACCCCTCCTGCTTGCGCGCCGTTTCGGACACGATGATGGGCAGCGGTTGGATGTTGGCTACGTCCGGCTCGGTGATGGCTGCCAGGGCCTCGAGCAGCCCGTTCAACGATTCCTTGACTTCTGCCACCAGATCGTCGGGGATGTTGATGTCCGCGGCTTTTGCCAAAGCCCGGACATCGGCGTCGTTGAGATCTGCCACAGGGCACCTCACATACTGGGGTGAAACGACGCGGCCCGAAGGTTGGGGCGCGCATTGGGGCAATTTTGGCGGCGCAGGCTCGCCATTGTCAACACGAAAGCTACTCCGGCCAGGGCAATCGCGTCTTAATTAGGCTCGCGGTGACATCGGATGAAACCCTGTGCTACAGCCACCTTCAACGGTTAAAACATACGTTGGTGAGGCTCGCGTTCGCCGACTCGTAATCCAATTGGACTGATTCGCAGTATCTGAAAGGCCGCCGCCAACGGGCAG